>JANPOM010000037.1:0-4252 GCA_031427995.1 Anaeromyxobacter sp.
TCCTCTCGCTGCGGCAGGCGGCCTCGTCGGTCCGCTGCTCAGCGTAGATCTACTACGCTTCCGCTGCTCCCTCCTCGGGCGCCAGCCTCGCTTCGGTCTCGGCGCTCTCGTCGAGTCATCAAGCCTGGGTCGGGGCACTAGCAGACCTCCGGGGGCTACGGGGCAAGCGACCAAGGGACACGGCTTCCTTGACTCGAACCCCGTTGTGCGGCGTGATCGCGAGGTTTCCCTCCACCCCGCCGTTCGCCCCCACGAGGTGACCCGCTTGGCCAAGCACCACCTGCTCCTCGTAGACGGCGACCCCAAGTCGCTGCGGGTGATGGAGGTCAGCCTTCGCAAGGCCGGCTTCACCGTGACCACGGCGGTCCACGGCCGCGACGCGCTGGAGCGGTGCGAGGACTCGCCGCCCGACCTGATCCTCTCCGACACCAAGATGCCGGAGATGGACGGGTTCGAGCTCTGCCGGCGACTCAAGCAGGACGAGAGGTTCCGCGGCACGCCCTTCATCTTCCTGACCGGCCAGAAGTCGGTCGAGTACAAGGTGAGGGGGCTCGAGCTGGGCGTCGAGGACTACCTGACGAAGCCCATCTACATCAAGGAGATCGTCACCCGGGTCAAGATCCTGCTGGAGAAGAGGGAGCGGGAGCGGCTGGAGAAGAAGGACCTGCGCGCCAGCTTCAGCGGCAGCCTCGCCGACATGGGGGTGGTTGACCTGGTGCAGACCCTGGAGATGGGCAAGAAGTCAGGCGCGCTTCACTTCACCAGCCTGGCCGGAGCCGCGGTGGTCTACTTCCGCGACGGCCGGGTGCTCGACTGCGAGCTGGGCAAGCTGACCGGCGAGAGCGCCTTCTACCGGCTGCTCAACTGGCAGGAAGGCGAGTTCGCCATCGAGTTCCGGCCCATCGAGCGGGAGGAGCGCATCCCCTTCTCGACGCAGGGGCTCCTCATGGAGGGGATGCGGCGCATCGACGAGTGGAGGCGGATCGTCGAACAGCTGCCGGCGCTCGACCAGATCTTCGAGCTCGACTACGGGCTGCTGGCCGACCGGCTCGCCGAGATTCCCGACGACGTCAACACCCTGCTGCGGCTCTTCGATGGCCGGCGCAGCCTGGGACGGATCATCGAGGAGGCCGACTACGACGACCTGGCCGCCGCTGGCGTCCTCTCCAAGCTCTACTTCGAGAAGCTCATCCGGGAGGTGGAGCTGCCGGGACTTCCCGCGACGTCGCCGCCGCCTGCCCTGACGCCCATTCCGGGCGGCCTGCCGGCCTTCCGGCCCCAGCCCATCCCGGCCGCCGATCAGATGCAGATCGACTGGTTCGCCGGTCCGGCGGCGGGCGGAGCCTCGGAGCCGCGGTCAGCGGGCGACGGTGGCGACGGTGGCGAAGCGCCCGGCTCGCTCTCGATTTCGGTGGAGCCACCCCCGGCCGCCTGGTCCAGCGCCGCGGCGGCGGTGGCGGTCCAGAAGCCGGAGGCCGAGCCGCCCGACCCGCCGCCGGCCAGGCCGCCGCACCTCGCGCCGGAGCCGCGCCGCGCCACGCCGCCGCCCCGGCCCACCAGCCACTTCTCGCTCCAGTTGCCGCCGCCCGGCTCGATCCCGCCGCCGCCCTCTTTCGGCGGTCCTCCCACCGACTCACTCCACCAGTTCGGTCTCGATCCGGCCACCGCGCCCTACCAGGCACCGGCCTGGACCGACCCGGCTCCGGCCGCCCCGCCGCCCGAGCGGACCGTCACCAGGGAGTCGCTGGCGGCCGTGGACGCCGCGCCGCAGCCGGTCGACATCGAGTTGGAGCTGGCGCCGCCTCCCCGCAGGCGCGCCTCACTCTACCTGCTGGTGCCGCTGGTGCTGGTCGGCCTGCTGGCCGGCTACTTCTTCATGCAGAACCTGCGAATGTCGGCGGAGCTGAAGCAGGCGGTCGCGGTGGCCGGGTCGGCCCAGCCACCCGTGCCGGCCGTGGCCGAGCCGAGGCCGGCCGTCGAGCCGCCGGCGGCCACCGCCCCCGCGGCGCTCGACCCGGCTCCCACCGATGCCGTGCCGGCCGCACGGCCCGAGCCGGCCCAGCCGAGGGCAGCGCCCGACAAGGCGGCGCCCAGGCCGCCGCTCGAACCGGCCACGCAGGCCGAGAAGGCGCAGAAGCTGATCGCCTCGGCCGAGAAGCGGTACGAGAAGGGCGACTTCCCCGCCGCGATGGCGGAGTACCGCCGCTCGATCGCGGTCAAGGCAACGCCGGCCGGCCTGGTCGGGCTGGGGCGCGCCCTCTACGACTCGAACCAGACGGCCGAGGCGTTGAGGACGCTGGAGGCCGCCCAGAAGCTCGATCCTAAGTACGCCCCGAGCTGGCTGCTGCTCGGCGAGATCCAGCAGGGGGAGGGGAAGGTGGCGCCGGCCCGGGCCGCCTACCAGCGCTTCCTGCAGCTCCAGCCGGCCGGCGAACAGGCCCGCGCGGTGCGCGAAATCCTCGCCAAGCAGCTCCGGTGAGGGTCCTCGGCATCGAGACCAGCTGCGACGAGACCGCCGCCGCGGTGGTGGAGGACGGCCGGCGCGTCCTCTCCGACGTGGTGGCCACCCAGTTCGAGATCCACCGCCGCTTCGGCGGCGTGGTGCCGGAGCTGGCCAGCCGCAACCACGTGGTGCAGGTGATGCCGGTCATCGACCAGGCGGTCAGCGCGGCCGGCGGTCCGGGCGCCATCGACGCCGTGGCCGTCACCAGCGGCCCGGGGCTGGTCGGCGCGCTGCTGGTCGGCGTGCAGGTGGCCAAGGGGCTGGCGCTGGCCTGGGAGAAGCCGCTCATCGGGGTCAACCACCTCGAGGGGCACCTGCTGGCCGCCTTCCTCGGCGAGACCCCGCCCAGCTTCCCCTTCCTCGGGCTGGTGGTCTCGGGCGGCCACACCTCGCTCTACGAGGCGCGCGGCTTCGGCGACTACACGCTGCTCGGCGCCACCCGCGACGATGCCGCCGGCGAGGCCTTCGACAAGGGGGCCAAGCTGCTGGGCCTGTCCTTCCCGGGCGGCGTCGCCATCGACCGGCTGGCCCACGGCGGGGACCGGCGGGCGGTGCGGTTCCCGCGCGCCGTCGTCAAGGGGGCCGACCTCGACTTCAGCTTCAGCGGCCTGAAGACGGCGCTGCTCCACCACGTCAAGAAGCACGGCGTGCCGGAGGGGGAGGGGCTGGCCGACCTCTGCGCCAGCTACCAGGAGGCGATCGTCGGGGCGCTGCTGCAGAAGGCCTTCCGCGCCGCGCGCCGCTTCCAGCTCCCGCGGCTGGTGCTGGCCGGCGGGGTGGCGGCCAACAGCCGGCTGCGGGCGGCGGCGCTGGAGCAGGCAGCCCAGTACCAGGACCTCCAGGTGATCATCCCGGCGGCTCGGCTCTGCACCGACAACGCCGCCATGATCGCGGTGGCCGGCACCGAGGCCCTGGCGCGCGGCCTGCGCTCCGGCCCGACGCTCAACGCCGACCCGGGCTGGCGCCTCCATTGAGCCCGTCCACCGCCTACCCATCGCCACGGGCGCTGCTCGACAAGTACCAGCTGCGCGCCAAGAAGAGCTGGGGGCAGAACTTCCTCGGCGACGCGGCGGCGCTCGACGACATCGCCCGGCTGGCGGCGCCAACGGCCGGGGCACGCGTGGTGGAGCTGGGGGCCGGGCTCGGCCACCTGACGGCGCGGCTGCTGGCCCGCGGCGCGGTGGTGACGGCGGTGGAGCGCGACCGCGACATGGCCCGGGTGCTGCGCGGCGAGCTGGGCGAGCGCATCACGCTGCTGGAGGCCGACGCGGCCAGCTTCGACTACGCCACCGTGGCCAGCGCGGGTGAGCGGCTCTCGGTGGTCGGCAACCTGCCCTACCACCTCACCTCGCCCATCCTCTTCTCGCTCCTCGACCAACTGGCCAGCGTCTCCCGCGCCACCTTCCTGGTGCAGCGCGAGGTGGCGGAGCGGCTGGCGGCCGAGCCCGGGGAGAAGGAATGGGGGATCCTCTCGGTCTTCCTGCAGCGCGAGGCCGACGTCTCCATCGAGCGGATCGTGCCACCCAGCGCCTTCTTCCCCCCGCCCAGGATCCACTCGGCGGTGATGCTGGCGCTCTTCAGGCCGCCGGCCCCCGGCTGCGAGGTGCTCGACGTGGCCCGCTTCCGCAAGCTGGTGAAGGGCGGCTTCGCGCAGCGGCGCAAGACCCTGCGAAACTCGCTGGAGGGGGCGCGGGTGACGGACGGGGAGCGGCAGGCGGCGGCGCTCTCGGCGGCCGGCATCGACGGTGG
>JANPOM010000038.1:0-1312 GCA_031427995.1 Anaeromyxobacter sp.
GCTACCGCTGGATCAGCCCCAGCCCCTTCATCTCCTTCGGCTGGGGGAGCCCCATCACCTGGAGCGCGGTCGGGGCGACATCGGCCAGCACGCCCTTCGAGCGGAGCCTCGCGCCCCGGTAGTCGGGATCGGCGAGGATGAAGGGGACCGGGTTGAGGGTGTGGGCGGTGTGCGGCTGGCCGGTCACGGGGTCGGTCATCATCTCGCAGTTGCCGTGGTCGGCGGTGATCAGCATCGCCATCCCCTGTTGCCGCGCCACCGCGGCCAGCCGGCCGACGCACTCGTCCACCACCCGGACCGCCTTGACCGCCGCCTCCATGATGCCGGTGTGGCCCACCATGTCCGGGTTGGCGAAGTTGACGAGCGCGAAGCCGTACTTCCCGGTGCCGAGCGCGGCCACCAGCTTGTCGGTCACCTCGCGGGCGCTCATCTCCGGCTTCTGGTCGTAGGTCTTCACGTCGCGCGGGCTGGGCACCAGGATCCGCTCCTCGCCCGGGTAGACCGTCTCGCGCCCGCCGTTGAAGAAGAAGGTGACGTGGGCGTACTTCTCGGTCTCGGCGCAGCGCAGCTGCTTGAGGCCGGCCTTGCTCACCAGCTCCGGGAAGATCTGCTCCAGGGTCTGCGGCGGGAAGGCCACCGGCCAGGGGAAGGTCTCGTCGTACCGGGTCATGCAGACATAGGCCGAGAGCTTCGGGACCACCGGCCGCTCGAACTCCTTGAAGCCGGGCTCGGCCAGCGCACGCGTCAACTCGCGGGCCCGGTCGGAGCGGTAGTTGAAGAAGATGACCGCATCGCCGTCCTTGACCGAGCCGACCGGCTTGCCGTCGGCGTCGACGATCGCCGTCGGGTTGATGAACTCGTCGGTCTCGCCGTGGGCGTAGGAGGACTCGACGGCGGCCAGCCCGCTCCCGGCGCGGTACCCGGTGCCGCGCACCAGTGCCGCCCAGGCCAGCGCCACCCGGTCCCAGCGCTTGTCGCGGTCCATGGCGTAGTAGCGCCCGTGGACGGTGGCGACGCGGCCATACCCGGTGGCGGCGAGCCGCTGCTCCAGCGCCCGCATGTAATCGGCGCCGGAGGAGGGCGGGGTGTCGCGCCCGTCCATGAAGGCATGGACGAAGCAGCGTGCCACGCCCTCGCGCCGGGCCAGCTCGAGGCAGGCGGTGAGGTGCTCAAGGCTGGAGTGGACGCCGCCGTCGGAGAGCAGCCCGAGCAGGTGGAGCGCGCCGCCATGGGCCTTGGCGCGGCGGCAGGCCTGCAGCAGCGCGTCGTTCTGGAAGAAGGAGCCGTCCTCGACCGACCGGTTGATGCGGAC
>JANPOM010000039.1:0-3989 GCA_031427995.1 Anaeromyxobacter sp.
CGACCAGCCAGGTGACCGGGGAGCAGACGATGTGGAAGAAGGCCCTCAGCTTGCTGTCTGGATCCCGGCTGCGCCGCTCCACCAGCCAGCCGAGGCCGACGTAGACCAGCACCATGAACGCCACCAGCCGGAACAGCGTGAGGAAATTGTACAGCGTGAGGACGTCTTGGAGCTGCGACATCTTTGGGGAAAACGGCAAGCGGGGTGGAGGGAAGCCCTCCACCCCGCCAGCGCGAATCCTAGTGACCGGCGTTGACGGCGGCCGAGGCGCCACCCGTCTTCGGGTAGCGGACCGAGACCACCAGGTCCTGGACCTCCTGCGACGGCGGCGCGGTCAGCAGCGACACGATCCAGATGGTCAGGAACCCGGCGGGGATGCCGAAGACGCCAGAGGCGACCGTGTTGGTGTTGAACCAGGAGAGCCCGTAGAAGCGGCTCCCGACCATGTAGAACATCGTGACCCCGAGGCCGACCAGCATGCCGGCCACGGCGCCGGCCTTGTTGGCCCGCTTCCACCAGATCCCCAGGACCAGGGCCGGGAAGAAGGCGGAGGCGCCGATACTGAAGGCCCAAGCCACCATCTCGACGATGATCGCCAGGCGGACCGTCGCCACCCAGGCGGCGATGAGCGCGGTCGTGATCAGGAAGACCTTGGTTATGGTGAGCCGCCTGACCAGCGACGCCTTGGGGTTGATGACCATGAAGTACAGGTCGTGGGAGATGCCGTTGGCGATGGTGAGCAGCAGGCCGTCGGCGGTGGAGAGGGCGGCGGCGAGGCCGCCGGCCATGACCAGGCCGGTGATGACGAACGGCAGGCCGGCGATCTCGGGGGTCGCGAGCACCACGAAGTCGGTGCTCTTCACCACGAAGTCGGCGTACTGCACGATCCCGTCACCCAGCTTGTCGACCACGCTGAAGAGGCCGGCCGGCGCCCAGAGGGTGACCCATTGCGGGAGGCTGGAGACGCTCTGACCGACCAGGCCGGAGAAGACGGCGTCACGGGCGAACGCCGCATAGGCCGGCGCCGTGAAGTAGAGCAGGAAGATGAAGAAGAGCGACCAGCCGACCGAGGTGCGGGCTTCGCGCACCGACGGGGTGGTGTAGTAGCGGGTCAGGATGTGCGGGAGCCCGGCCGTGCCGATCATGAGGCAGAAGGTCAGGGCCAGGAAGTTCCACATCCCCTTGCCGGTGGGCGGAACCAGGTAGTTCTCCCACTTGGCGCCCGGCTTGGCGAGCGGCGTGGCCTGCTTGTCGGCCGTGGCCTTGGCCGCCTTGAGCTTGGTGGCGTCGGCCTCGGCGAGGCCCGGAGCCTTGAGCTTCTCGGCGATCTCCTTCGACTCGGCTGCCCACTTCTCGCGGGTGGCGATCTCGGCCGGGTCGTTCACCAGCTGGATGGCGCGGGTGTTGTTCTTCTGGAGCAGCTGGCCGTAGGTCAGCTCCGGCACCGGGAAGGCGAAGAGCTTGAACGACAGCACCGCCACCGGGACGATGTAGGAGGTGATGAGGATGATGTACTGGGCCACCTGGGTCCAGGTCACCGCCTTCATGCCGCCGAGCACCGAGCAGAAGAGCACGCCGATCAGGCCGGCGAAGACGCCGACGTTGAAGTCGAGGCCGATGAAGCGGGAGACGATCAGGCCGACGCCGGTCACCTGGGCGATGAGGTAGACGAAGGAGGCCAGGACGGCGGCGAACACGCCGATGAGGCGCGTGGCGTGGCCGGAGTACCGGGCACCGAGGAAGTCGGGGATGGTGTAGGCGCCGAACTGGCGGAGGTACGGGCCGAGGAAGACGGCGAGGAGCAGGTAGCCGCCGGTCCAGCCCATCACGTAGGCGAGACCGCTGAAGCCCTGGGCCGACAGCGCGCCGGCCATGGAGATGAAGGAGGCCGCGGACATCCAGTCCGAGCCGGTGGCCATGCCGTTGTAGATGGCGGGGACGCCTCGGCCGGCCACGTAGTACTGGTCGGCGTCGGAGGTGCGGGTGGCGATGCCGATGAAGAGGTAGATGCCCATCGACAGGGCCATGAAGATCCAGCCGATCCAAAGGTTGGAGAGGGAGAAGACCCGCTCGGCCACGCCGATGAGGGCGGTGACGGCCAGGAATCCGACAGTGTAGAGGGTGAAGAGTCTCTTGAGGTTCATGGTCAGGCGTCCTCTCGAATGCCGTACTCGAGGTCCTTGGCGTTCATGAGCTTGGCGTAGACGGCGATCTCGATGACGAAGACGGCGAGCGAGCCCTGGGCCGCGACCCAGTAGCCGAGCGGGAAGCCAGCGATCACGATCTCGTTGAGGTCCGCGGCGAACCAGCCACCGAGGAGGTAGGCCACCACGAACCAGATCACGAGCAGAATCGTCGTGAGCTTGAGGTTGTAGGACCAGTAAGCGTCTTTCTGTTGCTGAGTCAGGTCAGACATAGGTCTCCGTCTGGTTCGAGTGGCTGTTGCAGCGGCGGGGGGCTATGGAGCTACGAACGAAGGATCGCCTCGGGTCGAGCGGGTAGTGCGTGCTTGGTCCTGACTGACCGGCTGGCTTCAAGAGAGGGATTTTTTTAGCACACCCATTTTGGGCCTGCAATGGCTGCGGCATCGCGAACCGCCTGCGCGCATCTTATGCGCTGCGTCATCGGGGCCTGCTGGGAAGCGGGGACCGGCGCCGGATTCGTCCTGCACATCAGCATGTTGAGGGCCATGGCTCAGCGGAGATCTCGGATCGTGCGTGCGCCCATCAGCAGCCGGAGCATCAAGAAGAGTTCGGCGGTGGCGATGGCGTCGGTGAGCGCGTCGTGGGCCTGGTACTCGGGCAGGCCGTGGTGCCGCCTGGCCCGCGCAAGGTTGAGTGGGAGATGGTCGTTGGATATTTGCGGGTTGCCCTGACGCCCCACCCGGAGGAGCAGATCCACGGTGTCGACCACCCGTGGCGACGGCCAGTTCAGTCCAGTGCGCTTGAACTCGCGGCGGAGGAAGGTGACATCCACGGCCCGCTGGTGGACCAGCAGCACGCCGTCGCCGAGCCGCCGCTCGACCTCCGGAAGAACCTGCTCCAATGGCGGCGCCTCTGCCACATCTCCCCACAGGAGCTGGTGGGCGGCCACCGAGGCCGGGTCGATGACCCCGCCATCGCGGGGCCGGACCAGCGTGCGGTAGGCCTCGCCAAGCTGGATGATGCCGGCCCGGATCGGCACCATGCCGACGGCCAGGATGGGATCACGCTTCGGGTCAAGGCCGCCGGTCTCGAGGTCGAGCGCCCAGTAGGTCACCTCGTCCCAGGCCGGCGATCTGAAGGAGAACACCGCGGCATGGTAGCCCGTCCCGGGTGCCGGTGCCGGGATGGCGCACCGGCCCACCCCCGGAACGGTCAGGGGAACTTGTTGTAACCGAGCTCGCCGGCCAGCAAGGCGATGCCGGCGATCATCCCCGAGAGGCTGCCGACGCCGATCCAGGTCACCAGAAAGTAGGGGACGGCCAGGGTCCAGCGGAGCCACGGCGGGGTCTCCTGGCCGAAAGCCGCCTTTCCGATCGCGTACTCGAGGGCGTTCCAGGCCACCAGAGCGGCGCAGACGGTCCAGGCCAGTGCGTCGAGGGGGGCGAAGTCCTCGAGCCGGGGGTACTTCCGGATCAGGCTCCAGGCCAGGAGGGGCATGGCCACGAGGAAGGCCATGCCGACCCTGAGGATGGCCCGGTGCTCCCCTGGCCTCGGCAGCCCTTCGTTGGTCGGTTCCATGCAGCCTCCTACCGCACCGGCGCGGTGATGGCGGCCGGCGCGGCGGCGATGGCCGGGGAGAGGGCGAGCGCGAACAGCCCGAGAGCGCTCGAGATCTGTCCGAAGGGCCGGCTCCGGACGGGGCGAGAGGCGTTCATTGGCTCAACTCCTGCGTGACGGGCTGGGTTGCGGGGGGGGGCTTCCGGGGCGGCGCAGGATAGCAGGTTGGGGAGCGGCCGTGCAGGCGCGGGAGGATTCGGCCCAGGCGTCCCGGCGCGCGCGCGACGC
>JANPOM010000040.1:0-3571 GCA_031427995.1 Anaeromyxobacter sp.
CGGCGCCGCCCGGGCTCACGGCGCGTTCCTGGTCTTCCTCGACGCCGACGATCTGCTCGAGCCGGCCTATGTGGAACGCTGCCTGGCGGCGCTGCGGGCCGCCCCGCCCTCGGTCGGCTACGCCTACACGCAGATGCGCTACTTCGGCGCCGCCGAGGGGATCTACCGCTCCAAGCCCTTCGGCCGCTGGAAGCTGATCCGGGGCAACTTCGTCAACGCCTCGGCGCTGGTGCGCCGCGAGGCCTTCGAGGCGGCCGGTGGCTTCGACCCGGGACTGACCGGCCACGAGGACCACGCCCTCTGGGTGGCGCTGCTGGACCTCGGCTGGACGGGGGTCTTCCTGCCCGAGCCGCTGCTGCGCTACCGGCGCCACGGGGAGGCCAGCCGCAACACCCTCACCCGCGAGCGGTTGCGCCAGCTCCATGCCGACGTGGCCATCCGCCACCCACGCCTCTTCTGGCTCCACCTGCTGCTTCACCCGGGGCGCGCCCGGGCCGCCGCCGGGCGGCTCCGCCAGGCCGGGCCCTGGCCGCCGCCCCCCTGAACCGCCGCGGCCGGGGAGTCACGACACCCCTCGCCCGGCCTGTGACCGTCGCCAAGCAGACCGTGCCGCGGGCGAGCCGCGCTACCCGGCAGAGGCCGCGCGCGCCGCCGCCACGCGCTCCGCCCAGAAGGCCAGGTGGCGCCCCTTGTACCAGCCGTGCGCCGCCATTGGCAGGCGACCCCCGGACAGGGCCAAGAGCCGGTCGGGGTTGATGTCCCAGGCGAAGGCCAGCGCCTCCTCCAGCCCCGGCGTCCGGTGGGCGTGGCCGCGCTTTCCAGGCTCGATGCTCCAGAAGACGTCCTCGTGGAAGTGGTGCGTCCCTGCGTTGGCCAGGTAGTGGTCGATGACCTCCTTCAGCTCGATGCAGAGCCGGTGGTGGGTCTCGACCTTGCGCAGCGAGAAGCCGCCGTTGCCGACGCGGTTGCGCAACTGGTAGGGGTAGATCCGGTCGGCCCCGCCGGACAGCAGCCTGCCGAGCGCCATGGCCACCCGGTGGATGGCCAGGCTGGCGGCGCTGCCGGAGACCCACGGCGCGCCCACGTAGTCGTAGCCGCGCTCGACCCAGCGGGCCAGGTCGTCGCGGAAGACGAAGACGTCGAGCTGGCAGATGAGCAGGAAGGCGCTGCCGAGGAACCGCTCGTAAAAGGCCGTCGAGAGCAGCAGCCGGTTGTAGCCCTGGACCGATCGGAAGTACTCGGGGGCGAAGGTCTCCACCGCCCGGAAAGGGAAGCGGGCCTCCAGCGCCGTGGTGTCGAGCCCCTCCGGCTTGATCATCACCAGGTGGTGGTGGCCCAGCACGCGGAAGGTGCTCTCCAGCGAGACCGCCTCCCGCGGGTCGAGGAAGGCCCGGTAGACCGGCACCACGATGGTGAGTTGCTGGGCGGGGAGCGCGGACATGACGTCGCGTCAACCTACCCAATGCCGCCCGCCATGACCATCGCGGCGAGCCCGGTTCTGGTAGAAGAACTGACCATGACCACCTCCCGCAAGGGCATCATCCTGGCCGGCGGCGCCGGAACCCGGCTCTACCCGGCCACGCTGGCGGTCTCGAAGCAACTGCTGCCGGTCTTCGACAAGCCGATGATCTACTACCCGCTCTCGGCGCTGATGCTGGCTGGGATCCGCGAGGTGCTGGTCATCTCCACGCCCCAGGACACACCTCGCTTCGAGGCCCTGCTCGGTGACGGCCGCGCCTGGGGCATGCACTTCCAGTACGTGGTCCAGCCAAGCCCCGACGGGCTGGCCCAGGCCTTCATACTCGGCGCCGACTTCGTCATGGGCGGCCCCTCGGCGCTGGTGCTCGGCGACAACATCTACTACGGCCACGACTTCCAGCAGCTCCTCAAGGCCGCCGACTCCCGCCGCGAAGGGGCCACGGTCTTCGCCTACGCCGTCCAGGACCCGGAGCGCTACGGCGTGGTCGAGTTCGACCTGCAGCGCAAGGTGCTGAGCATCGAGGAGAAGCCGGCCCGGCCCAGGTCGCGCTACGCGGTCACCGGCCTCTACTTCTACGACGAGGCGGTCGTGGAACTGGCCCGCCAGGTCAAGCCCTCGGCGCGGGGCGAGCTGGAGATCACCGACCTGAACCGGCTCTACCTGGCACGCCAGCGGCTCACCGTGGAGATCATGGGTCGCGGTTACGCCTGGCTCGACACCGGGACCCACGAGTCGCTGCTCGAGGCCGGCCAGTTCGTGGCCACCATCGAGAAGCGGCAGGGGCTCAAGATCGCCTGCCCGGAGGAGGTGGCCTGGCGCCAGGGCTGGATCGACGACGCCCAACTGGAGCGCTGCGCCACGGCGCTCGGCAAGTCGACCTACGGACAGTATGTTCGCGGCCTGCTCGGGTCGAAGGTCTACTCGTGAAGGCTCACCCGACCACCTTGCCAGGGGTCTCGGTGGTGGAGCCGGCCGTCTTCGGCGACGCCCGCGGTTACTTCTTCGAGAGCTTCAACCAGCGCAAGCTGGAGGCGGCGCTGGGCCGGCCGCTCCCTTTCGTGCAGGACAACCAGAGCCTCTCGTCGCGCGGCGTGCTCCGTGGCCTCCACTACCAGCTGCCGCAGCCGCAGGGGAAGCTGGTCCGGGTGACGCTCGGCGAGGTCTTCGACGTGGCGGTCGACCTGCGGCGCGCCTCTCCGACCTGCGGGCGCTGGCTGGGCGAGGTGCTCTCCGCCGAGAACAAGCGGCAGCTCTGGATCCCGGAGGGCTTCGCTCACGGCTTCCTGGTGCTCTCCGACAAGGCCGAGGTGCTCTACAAGGCCACCGACTACTACGCGCCGGAGCACGAGCGCTGCCTGCGCTGGGACGACCCGGCGCTCGGCATCGCCTGGCCCTCGGCCGGCGTGCCACCCCAGGTCTCGGCCAAGGACGCCCGCGGCCTCTCCTTTGCCGAGGCGCCGCGCTTCGATCCCTGAAGGCGCCCCGCCCGGTCCGGCGCTACGGGCTCGGGCTCGCCCCGCGCCCGGCCAGGATCTCGCGGATCCGGCCGGTCAGCCCCGGCATGTCGATGGGCTTGGCGAAGTAGGCCACCGCGCCGGCGGTCAGCCCGGTCCGCTCGTCCTCCGGCGTCTTGCGCGCCGAGATGAAGATGACCGGGATCTCGGCGAAGGTCGGGTTGCGCTTGATGGCGCGGCAGAGCTCGAAGCCGTCGATCCAGCTCATCATCACGTCGAGCAGGATGACGTCGGGGCGATCGACGTGCATGGCCGAGATGAGCCGCAGCCCGTTGGCGGCCTGCCCGACCTCGAACCCCTCCAGCTCCAACGCCAGCGTCAGCATCTCGCGGGTGTCGCGGTCGTCGTCGACGATGATGACGCGCGGCCGGGCCGGGGCGGTGCTGGCGGCGACGGTCACGGGGCCTCCCGCTCGAGCGGCGCGGTGGTCTCTCCGCCGGCGGCGTCCTTGATCAGCAGTTCGACCCGGCGCTCCGCGTCGTCGAGGCGGACCCCGGCGTCGCGCGCCAGCGTGACGCCCTCTGCGAACCGCTCCACCGACTGCTCCAGCGAGAGATCGCCGGCCTCGAGGGCCTCG
>JANPOM010000041.1:0-1390 GCA_031427995.1 Anaeromyxobacter sp.
GGGCGGCGTCAGCCTCTCCCGCCAGCACCGATTCCCAGGCCGCCTGGAAGGAGGCGCGGGGGAGCGGCTCATCGCCAGCGGCGAGGTCGCAGCGGCCGACGGCCTCTTCGCTGAAGGTGCCAGGAGGTCCGAGGTAGGCGACGCGCATTGTGCCGGGAGGATAGCAGGGCGTGGCGCGCGGTCCAGCCGGGAGCCGGCACGACGTCGCGAGGTGCGGGGGTCGTCAGCGGGACGACGACCGGGCCTGCAGGGCGGCGACCAGTGGGAGGACCTGGTCCATCCGCGTGAGCAGGTGGTCGGCCAGCGGCGCGAGCACCTCGCGGCTGGCGGCGCCCCAGCAGACGCCCACGGTCACGGTCCCGGCGCCCCGGCCGGCGGCCAGGTCGTGCTGCGAGTCACCGATCATGACCGCCTCGCCTGGCGTTCGCGCCAGCTTCTCGAGCGCGTAGCGGACCGGCATGGGGTCCGGCTTGCATCGCTCCACCGTGTCGGCCGCCACGATCAGGTCAACCTCCTCTCGCAGCCCCACGTGTCGCAGCGTCCGCTCGGCGCCAGCCTCGAACTTGGCCGTCACCACGGCGATCGGGTGTCCGGCCGCCTTGAGGGCGCGGACCGCCTCTCCTGCTCCCGGGAAGAGGCTGGTCATGGCGTCGTGGCGCTGGAGCCAGTAGGTGCGGTAGCGCTGGAAGAGCGGCTCGGTCAGCTCCGGCGAGGCGGCGAACTGCGCCAGTTGGATGCGGAGCGGCGTGCCGATGCCGGCGATCCACTCGGCGTCGGTGGGCGCGCCTGGCTGGCCCTCGAAGGTGTGGCGCACGGAGGCGAGGATGAACGGGACGGTGTCAACCAGCGTCCCGTCGAGGTCGAAGAGCACGGCGATGGGGCGGGGCACGCCGTGAAACTAGGACGCGGAGGGGCGCGGGGCAAGGAGGAGGGCGCGCGACCGGTTCGGGGCGGTGCCTGCTGGGCTGGCGTCTCCGCCTCCCTCAGCGAGTGCCGGGCGGATGCGTGGAGTGCGGGCGACTGGAGGGGGCGTGAGGGCGTCGGGCCGGACCTCGGGAGACCCCGTGGTCCAGCCCGTTTCCGAGTGGGCGCTGAAGGTTTCGAACCTTCGACCCTCGCCGTGTGAAGGCGATGCTCTACCGCTGAGCTAAGCGCCCGGCTGCTTTGAGGGCGCGGAGTATGCCGTCGAGCCCCAACGCTGTCAACGCCTTGGCGGACCAGCCGCACCACGCACTCCCGGTACGACCGCGAGCGCTCAGCCCCGCGTCAGCCAGCCGAAGAGGCCGCCCTTCTTCTCGCCGCCCGGCCGCCGCGGCGAGCCGCCGGCCGCCTGACGCGACGCTGCCGCCTCCTCGAGCGCACGGCGCAGGGCCTCGGGGGTGTCCCGGGT
>JANPOM010000042.1:0-12082 GCA_031427995.1 Anaeromyxobacter sp.
ATGCGGAGGGACGGGATGCGCGCCGCCCACCTGCGCGCAGCGCCCGGAGCCTGCCAAGGGCGTCGGTGACCCTCATCGCGCTGGACCTCGACCGCGGAGCAACGCTGTGTTGACGGGCTACGTCTCGCTGGCCTTCGCGGCCGCCCGCTCGCCGTAGTAGTAGCCGTAGCGGTAGTAGTAGGCGTACTGGCCGTACTTCTGGTCGGTCAGGTCGAGGTCGTTCAAGACCGCGCCGAAGAGCGGCGCCTTGACGTCGCTGAGCTGGCGCACCGCCTGGCGGGCCACCTCGCGCGAGGTCTGGCCGGCCTTGAGCACCATCAGCGTGCCATCCACCTGGGTGCCCATCACCACCGCGTCGGCCACCACGCCGATGGGCGGCGAGTCTATGATGACGCGGTCGAAGCGGCCGGCCATCTCGCCGAGCAGCCGCTGGAAGGCGGCGGTGTGGAGCAGCTCGGCCGGGTTGGGCGGCACCGGCCCGCAGGGGAGCACGAAGAGGTTCTCCACCGGGGTCGCCTGGCAGAGCGTGGAGAGCGTCCCCTCGCCGAGGATCAGCGAGGAGAGGCCGGACTGGTTGGGCAGGCTGAAGACCCGGTGCAGGCGCGGCCGGCGCATGTCGGCGTCCACCAGCAGCACCCGGTTGCCGCTGGCGGCCATGGTGATGGCCAGCGAGGTGGCGGCGGTGGTCTTGCCCTCCTGCGGGCCGGGCGAGGTGACCATGATGGTCTTGAGCGGCTTCTCCGGCGACATGAAGAGCAGGTTGGTCCGCACCGCCCGCAGGCACTCGGCCACCGCGCTCTTCGGCTGGGTGTGGACGATCAGGTCCTGGGCGCTGCCGTCCTTGGCCTTCTCGATGCTCGGGATGATGCCGAGGAAGGTGAGGCCGAGCCGCTCCTCCACCTGCTGCTGGCTGGTGATGGTGGTGTCGAGGGCCTCGGCCGCGAAGGCCAGCCCCACGCCGCCGAGCAGGCCGATGAGGATGGCCAGCGCCAGGTTGCGCAAGAGATCCGGGCGGACCGGCCTGGTGGCGGGGCGGGCCCGGTCGAGGATGCGCACGTTGGAGACCTGGAGCATCCCGGAGACGCCGGTGTCCTTCAACCGCTTCAAGACCAGCTCGTAGAGCCGCTGGTTGTTGTCGTAGCCGCGCTTCAGCTCGAGGTAGTCGCGCTCGTACTGGTTCAGGCCGAAGGCGTCGCTCTTGGTCTCGGTCAGCAGCGCCTGGAGGTTGCGCTCGGTCTTCTGCGTCTCCTGGAACTCCTGCCGGGCGGCGTTGAGGGCGGTCTTGATCTCGTCGCGCATGCCCTGGCGGGTCTCGGCCAGCTTCTTCTCGCAGGCCTGCAGCCTGGGGTGGTCGTCGCCGTAGCGGCTGCGCAGGTCGGCGCACTCGGCGCGGGTCTCCAGGTAGCGCAGCTTGATCTGCCCGATGGCCGCGGAGGTGGCGACCGGCTGGAGCGCCTCGACCTCGGCGCCGGCCCTGTCGAGCGAGGCCGCCACCGCCTGGATGGCGTCGTTGCGGGCCTGCAGTTCGGCGCGGCGGACCTTGGCCCGGGTCAGGGCGTCGTTGATCTGCGTGAGCCGCTGGGTGACCATCGACTGCCGGTCCTCCCAGCTCGCGGCCACGATGTCGTGGCTCTTCTTGAAGTCGAAGAGCGCCTTTCCGCTCTGGTCGAGCTTCTTCTCCAGGTCGGCGAGCTGGGTCTCGAGCCACTCCGAGGCGTTCTGGGTGGTGACGGTCTTCACCGAGAGGTTCTCGGCGATGTAGGACTCGGCCAGGGTGTTGGCCACCTGCGCGGCGAACTGCGGGTTGGCGTCCTCGTAGGTGAGCCGGACGATGCGCGAGTCCTTGACCGGCTGCAGCTTCAGGCTCTTGAGCAGGATGGCGACCGGATCGGCCTTGGCCTTGCGCCGCTCCAGCTCGGCCGGGTCCTCGACCTCGTCGAGATCGAGGAACTTGAGGTTCTGCCCGAGCTGCAGCTTGTCCACCACCCGCTGGGCCACGGTGCGGCTGGTGAGGACCTTGTACTGGGTCTCGTAGAACTCCTTCGAGTACCAGTAGCCGCCCGAGCCCGACTCGACCACCTCCTGCACCGAGTCCTTGTCGAGCACCTTGGGGGCGGAGAGGTCGATGATGATGGTGCAGGTGGCGTCGTAGATGCGGGTCTGGCGCAGGGTGATGATGCCGGTCACCAGCACCACCGCCAGGAAGAAGGGGATGATGAGCCAGCGCCGCCGCAGCAGGGTGCGCCAGTAGGCCTGCAGGTCGATGGAGTCGGTGACCTCCGAGACCAGGCTGCGGCCCTCGGGCGTGCTGCTCTGCTGCTCGGACATCGGTTTCCCCCGCGACGGCCCGGCCAGGCGCGCGCCCGCGTGTTGAAGGGTGGCGAATGTAGGGGATCAGCCGGGGGAAAGTCCAACCGGGTAGGGGGGTTCGGGGCCCCCAGTCTTTCCCGGGCTGGGCCAGGGATGATTGGCGGCGGTAGGCGGAGCAGCTGACGGCGAACCTAGCCCCGGCGATGCGCCGCCAGAACGAGATGGGCCACTTCCAGACGGCGCTCGAGCGCGTACTTGGGAAGGGCGGAGCTGTACCGGAGCTTCCTGACGACGGCTCGGCTCGATGCTTCAAGGCTCATGTGCTCATAGCATCATCGCATGCGCCTCTCTCGTCCGGTCTACGTTAGTTCCATGAATCATTCCATGACACGCATGATATGGGAGCGTTTTATTACGTAGTTACAAGATGTTGGTCTTTCTTCGATCATCTGCTAAATCATTCCCCGTGAGCAGCTATCCCTCAGACCTCGTCAGGCACCTCGGGTTCTCCGGGCTGGCCAAGGCGGCCGACCTCCGTGCAAGGCTTGGCGTCTCGCCGCAGACGCTCGGGCGCCTCCTGGAGGGCGCCGGGGAGGAGGTCATCCGGATCGGACGCGCTCGCGCCACCCAGTACGCTCGAACGCGCCACCTGGAGGGCCTTGGCCGGCGAGTACCGGTGGTCCAGGTGAACGAGCAGGGGGCCATCGCACCCCGCGGGCAGCTGCGTCTTCTCTGGGGGCGGCGGACCTGGTGGGAACGAGAGGACCAATCGAAGAGCAGGTTGTTCGAAGGGCTACCGCCGGCCCTCGCCGACATGACGCCCCAGGGCTACCTGGGTCGCGGCTTCGCAACGCGACACGCCGAGGAGCTCCGGCTTCCGCAGCGGGTCACGGACTGGTCCGATGACCACTGCCTCATTGCCTTGGCCTGCCGAGGTGAGGACTGCGTCGGCAACCTGATCCTCGGTGAGGAGTCGCTCAGCCGCCTCTTCAAGTACCAGGCCACGGAAGTTCGCTCGGAGCAGTTCCCGGAGCTGGCGCGGCAGTCGGCTTCGGGAGACGTCGGCTCCTCCGCGGGTGGCGAGCGCCCCAAGTTCGGAGCCTTCGTCGAGGGCAGGCAGGTCCTCGTCAAGTTCGCATCGGAAGCGCGGACCGCTGCGGCGATCCGCTGGCGCGACCTGGTCTGGTGCGAGTGGCGCGCGCTCGAGACACTCAGGGTGGCTGGTGTAGCGGCGGCACCTGCACGCTGTCTCGACATCGATGGCTGGCGCTTCCTGGAGGTCGAGCGCTTCGACCGGGTCGGCCTGAGCGGGAGGCGAGCCGCACTCTCACTCATGGCGCTGGCCACCGAGGAGCTGGGCAGCATCGACTCATGGAGCGCGGCGGCGCCGCAACTCCGCCATCGCCCCTTCTTGCTCTCCGAAACTGACGCCAGGCGGCTGCGGTGGCTCGACGTCTTCGGACACCTCATCGGCAACACCGACCGGCACTTCGGAAACGTCTCGTTCCTGGCGAACGACGACGGAGGCCTGCGGCTCGCCCCAGCCTACGACATGCTCCCCATGATCCTGGCGCCCTCGGGAGAAGACCTGCCCGCCCGAGCCGTTGACTTCTCGCCTCCAAGCGCGAGCAACCTCGATGTCTGGCCCGATGCGGCGCGCTGGGCCACGAGCTACTGGCAAGCACTGTCGGCCAATCCGGAACTCCAGCACGGGGTTCGCGCATTCGCCGCTGCCTCGGTGGAGGCCATCGCCGAGCTGGCGGCTCGGATAGTGCCGGGGTTCCAGGCAACTGCGGGCTGATCCAGTCCAAAGACTGCGGCTGCTACCCGCCAAGCTTCGCGGCTTCAACCTCTCGAAGCGCATGGCCATCGGCCAACTTCCAGCCGGCCGGTCCGCTTTGCGGCGTGCCTGAGACGATGGGGGGGTGAGGTAGCCATTCAACCCAACGATCGAGTCCGACAATGGAGAATATGGTGAGTCTGGGCAACTGGTTCAGCGTGGGCTGCCACCGCATGAGGTACCTCGTCGCGGGCCAGGAGGCTCCCGGAGCGTTCGCTGGAGAGCCTGGGGCGGGAGGCGTGCGCCACCGTCTCCCGCGAGCTCCTCGATCTGCGCGGCGCACTACGTGCGCTGGGCGTGACCCTCGACACGCGCCTGGGCGCGGCTGGAGCCCGGGACCTTGGAGTAAACTGGGCGTCTGAGCTGGACCGCCACTTCAAGTAGGCAGCCGTCTACTTGAGGAGGGCGACCGGAATGTCCACGAAGAGCGGCGCGTGGTCAGAGGCTTTCGGATTGTCCTGGTCGGACGACGCCCCAGGGTCCCACCGCGCGGCGTGCCGCGCGTTTCCCTTTGCCCTTCATCACTGCCCGTGCCAGCGTCGCCAGCATGGTCGACGCTCTGAAGGCAAGGCTCGCGACGTTTTGGCGCAATCTCACCCACGCCACGGAGGACCAGCCGCTCCACAAGCTGGCGCTCGCCGTCGTCGCCCTCCTCGACGTCTTCATCTTGATCTCGATCTTCGACGGCCTCGACGTCCACACCCGCCAGTTGGCATCGCCTGAAAAGCGCGTTCCGCCGCTCTGCCGCGAAATGGTGATCGACCGCACCTGGACGAGAGATACGCGGCTGGACCACCTCACGGAGAGCGTCGTGTCGCGGCGTCCATCCTACGGTGAGCCGGAGGCCCCGAACCGGGTCATGCACCAGACGTGCGAGCGCATCCTGGCGCCGATCTCCGCGATCGCCGCCCAGGAGGAGCTCGGCAGCGTGTTCGACGGCCGCCTCCGGCTCATCCGGGAACTGCGCGACGCCGAGGGGGAACTGGCCAGGCAGAAGGGCGCGTATGACACGCAGCTCCTCGACGCGCTGGCGCGTCCGACAGCGCAGCGGCTAGACGTCGAGTCCATCCTGGCGGCGGTCCAGCAGCGGACGGTCGCCATCGAGGCGGCCCGCGCCCGTCTCGCCACGCTGAACGCCCGCCTCGAGGCGGCCGAGCCGGTGAAGTCCCTCTGGGCGCGGCTCGACGCGCAACAGGACGGCGAACGGACCGCCCTCGCGGCCGACCTGCGCCGGATGGAGTTCTGGTTCCCGCTGGAGCGGCTGGGAATGCAGCTTCTCTTCCTGCTCCCACTGCTCGCCGTCTTCGGGGCGTGGCACGCCCGGAGCGCGAGGATGAAACGCGGCCTCCAGGCGCTGGTCTCGGCGCACCTGAGCGTCATCGCTTCCATCCCGGTCCTCTTCCGGATCGTCGAGGCAGTCTACGAGATCCTTCCGAAACGACTCCTGAAGCGGCTGATCGAGCTGCTCGAATCCATGAAGCTCGTCGCGCTCTGGCACTACCTCGTGATGGCCTTGGCCGTGGCGTTCGCGCTCGCGGCAGTCCTGCTGATCCAGCGGCGGCTCTTCTCGCGGGAACGGCTGCTCGAGAAGCGAATCGCAAAGGGGCAGTGCCAGCAGTGCGGGAAGCGCCTGCCCGCCGGCGCCCGGGCGTGCCCGTCCTGCGGCTTCGGGCAGTTCCGCGCCTGTTCGAAGTGTGGCGGCGCCACTCCGGTACACGCGCGACATTGCACGGCGTGCGGTGCGCCGGCGGACCGCTGAGTCGGCGGTCACTCCGCGAGTCTCCGCTCGTGCTGAGTCTGTCCCGGACGGGTGGCCGGGTCCCCAAGCACCAGCCCTACGAGCAGCGCCTGCGCCGTGCCGCCCTCGGCCAGGTCCAGCGCGCCGTAGGAGATGCCCGGGACCAGGGCCGGCGCCACGGACTTGATGCTGAAGCTGCCGCGACACGCTGAAATCGCCGGGCTCCTACCCGCGGCGGGCGACATCGAAGGGACCTGGAAATCGCTGCCCCGCGGCCGGCGCCAGCCGACCATGGCCGCCGCGTGCCCCGAGGCCCGGCAGGAACTGCTCCCGGCCCGCCCCGGAGGCACCCCTGACCACGGGTTCCGCCTGGCCGATCAGTCCTGGGGGACAGGCAGACCTCCGTGGCCAATGTCTGGCCCGTGAGGCATACTCATTTTGCCCTCACTCTTCCGGGATCCGCCATGCGAATCGAGACCACGCTCCCAGACCCCCGCGCCCGGCAGCTCGCCGAGGTGGCCGACGAGTTGCACATGTCGAAGAGCGCCGTCGTCGAGGAGGCGCTCGCCTTGCTCTTCACCGGCCTGTTCGAGGCGCGGCGTGGGCGGCGGCTGGCCTTCATCGACGCCAGGACCCAGCGGGTCATCAGCCAGCTCACGACGCCGGCCCTGAGCCAGGTTGAGTGGACGGCCAGTCGGGGGTCCATCGGGCCTCGCATGCGGGAGTTCTCGATGGCGGCGGAGACCGTGGCCGATCCACTACGGCCCACGCCGGTGCTCCGGAAGGCGACGCGCGCGATCCGGAAGACCCGCGGAAGATGATCGGAAGTTTGGGGAGTTATTGTTGTCTGCGATAACTTAGGTAAGATGCATATATGTTGGAAACCTTCTGATGAATCCGACCACCAACCCGTTCGCGCCAGGTGCCGGTACCCAGCCTCCCGAACTGGCCGGGCGCGACGCCATCATCGCCATGGCGACCATCACCCTCGCGCGAGTCAAGCTGGGCCGACCGGCCCGAAGCGCGATTCTTCTCGGGCTCCGAGGGGTCGGGAAGACCGTCCTCCTCAATCGAATCGCGGCCATCGCCGAGGGGGAGGGGTTTGAGCCGGTCCTGCTGGAGGCGCCGGAGGACCGGCGGCTTGCTGAGCTGCTCGTCCCTCCGCTTCGGCAACTGCTCTTCCGGTTGAGCCGGAGGTCGGCGCGGGCCGGGGAACTGGCCAGGCGGGGGCTCGGGGTTCTCCGCTCCTTCGCCAAGGCGTTCAAGGTCAAGGTTGGCGACGTCGAATTCACGGTCGAGCCGGAGCTCGGCGCGGCCGACTCCGGCTACCTCGAGTCGGACCTCACCGAGGTGCTGGTCGCCGTCGCGGTCGCGGCCAAGGAAGCCGGGACGGCCATCGCGCTCATCGTCGACGAGGTTCAATACCTGTCCGGGGCCGACCTGGCCGCGCTGATCGTTTCCTTGCACAAGGTGACGCAGCGAGGGCTGCCCTTCGTCTTCTTCGGGGCCGGCCTGCCGCAGGTCGCCGGGCTCGCAGGGGACGCGAAGTCCTACGCCGAGCGGCTGTTCGACTACCCCGAGGTCGGCCCGCTGTCCGACTCGGCGGCCCGTGAAGCCGTGGCAGCTCCGGTCCGGAGAGAGGGTGCGGAGATCACCGAAGAGGCCTTGGTCGAGGTCGTCACCCGGACCAGGGGATATCCATACTTCCTGCAGGAGTGGGGGTTCCACGCCTGGAACTCGAGCTCCTCTTCCCCTATCTCGGGCGAGGACGCTCGCGCCGCTTCTGGAAGGGCGCTCGAGGCCCTTGACCGGGGGTTCTTCCGTGTCCGGCTCGACCGGCTCACACCGCGGGAGCGCGACTACGTCCGCGCCATGGCCGAGCTGGGACCGGGACCTCATCGCTCCGGTGAGATCGCCGGGCTCCTCAGGCTCAAAGTCTCGGCTGCGGCGCCGCTTCGGGACAAGCTCATCAAGAAGGGCATGGTCTACAGCCCGCAGCATGGTGACACCGCCTTCACGGTGCCCATGTTCGACGAGTTCATGAGGAGGACCATGCCCGGCTGGGCACCGGCAGGACCCGCCGAGTCGGTCCCGGAGAGGGTGCAGCGGGTGCGGAATACCCGGGAGCGGGTCACCTCGCCGAAGTCGGCTGCTGACCTCGTGCGGGCTCGCCGGGGCAAGCCGTGAACCGCACTTTTGTCGCCGAGATGGTCGAGACGATGGACGGGTTGCCTCCGGTGATTCCCGGGGAGGTGCTCCGTGACCTCCGTGGACGGCGACGACGCCCCTGGGTCGTCCCGTACGGGCATTTAATGGCTCCTGTTCGGCGGTTGTGCTACTATTTCTCCCTGACGGGATAGAAGACGATCCGGCGACCCCATGAGCCCGAAGAACGTACCGTACGGGAACGTCCAATCGCCCGCCGCGCTGGGCCAGATGGTCCGGCAGCGGCGCAAGGCCGACCGGATGACGCAGGCCGAGGCGGCCGGCCTCTGCGGGGTGGGGATCCGCTTCCTGAGCGAGCTGGAGCGCGGCAAGGCCACGGCCGAGCTGGGGAAGGCGCTCCGAGTCCTGCGTGGGCTCGGGCTGGAGCTGGCGGTCACGCCTCGCGGCGGGAGCGCGCCGTGAGCCCGGGTGACGGACTGGGCGTCTGGCTGGGTGGGCTGCGGATCGGCCTCCTGCTCGAGTCGTCCGGCCGGCGGCTCACCTTCCAGTACGACTCCGAACACCTGGCCCGGGGCGACCCGGCGAGCCTCTCTCTTTCGTTGCCGCTCCGCGAGCCGCCGTTCGACGACGAACAGGCCCGTCCGTTCTTCGCCAACCTCCTCCCCGACGCCGGGCTGCGCGAGGCGGTGGCGCGCAAGCTCGGCCTCTCGCCCGGGAACGACTTCGCCCTGCTGGCGGCGCTCGGTGGAGAGTGCGCCGGCGCGGTCAGCCTGCTCCCGGCCGGCGAGGCGCCGGATCCGGGCGGCGAGTACCTGCCGCTCTCCGACGACGAGTTCGACCGGCTGGTGGAGGAGCTGCCGCGGCGCCCCCTGCTGGCCGGCGAGCGTGGCATCCGGCTCTCGCTGGCCGGTGCGCAGTCGAAGCTGCCGGTGGTGGTCGAGGGCGAACGGATCCTCATCGCGCGAGGCGGGCTCGCCACCACCCACATCGTCAAGCCGGAGATTCCCGGGGTCGAGGGAAGCGTCCGCAACCAGGCCTTCTGCATGGCGCTGGCCGGCCGCTGCGGCCTCCCCGTCCCGCGCTCCTGGGTGCGTCCCGGCCGCCGGCCGGTCTACGTGGTGGAGCGCTTCGACCGGCTGGTGGGGGAGGACGGCACGGTGATCCGCCGCCACGCCGAGGACCTCTGCCAGGCGCTCGGTCACTTGCCGACCGTGAAGTACGAGAGCGAGGGCGGCCCCGGGCTGGCCGACGCCTTCTCGCTCCTGCAGCGCCACTCCACCCACCCCGCGCTCGACCGGCTGGCCCTGCTCCGCTGGACCGTCTTCAACACGCTGATCCTCAACGCCGACGCCCATGCCAAGAACCTCACGCTGCTGCACGAGCCGGGCGGTGTCCGGCTGGCGCCCTTCTACGACCTGCTCTGCACCGCCGCCTATCCGGACCTGGCCAGCAACCTGGCCATGAAGATCGGTGGCGAGGGACGGCCGGCCTGGCTGCGGCGCCGCCACTTGGAGCGGTTCGCCGAGCAGGTGGAGATCGCGCCGAGGCTGGTCTTCGACACCATCGCCCAGCTGGCCGCCTCGCTCCCGGAGGTGGCCGCCGCGCTCGCGGCCGAGCAGGCGGACGCCTTCGGCCCTGCCCCGGTGGTGGACCGGGTGGTGGTGGCGATCGGGGCGCGTTGCGCCCAGGCGGAGCGGCCGCTGGCCTTGCCCGGGGAGGGGAGTTGATGGCCCGGCACCGCGGCTGGTCCAGCTCTTCCCCCGCCTCCACCGCCGGCGCCTGGGTGCTCGCCGCCCTGGTGGTGGCGGCGCCGCTGGCGCGCGGCGGCGTGGACTGGCCGGTGCAACTCGCCGCGGCGGCGCTGGCGGGCGTGGCGCTCTTGCTGCTCTCCCGTGGCGGCGAGCGGGCGCCGCTGGCGGCGCTGGCGCTGGTGCTGGTCTTCGGCTGGAGCGCGCTGCAGGTGGTCCCGCTGGTTGGCGGTGTTTCAGTCTCGCTCGACGCGCCCGCCTCGGGACGCGAGCTCGGGAGCGCCGCCGGCAAGCTGCTCGCCTTCTGCGCCGGCTGGGCGGTGGCCGGCACCCGGCGGCGGCGCGAGCTGGTGCTGGTCTCCCTCGGCGTTTCCGGGCTCGCGGTGGCGCTGGTGGTGCTCGGCGCCGCGCTGCTCGGCCTCGGGCCGCTGCTCGAGCCGAGGTTCCCGTTCGTCAACCCGAACCAGCTGGCGGGGTTCCTGGCCCTGACCGCCTTCCCGGTGCTGGGGCTGGCGCTGCGCCGCCACGGGCAGGCCCGGCTGCTCTGGCTGATGGGGTTCGTGCTGGTGGTGGCGCCGCTCTTCCTCTCGCTCTCGCGCGGCGGCATCGGCGCCTTCTTCGGCGGGGCGGCGGTCTTCCTGTTGCTTTCCACGTGGCAGTCGCGGCCGGCCGGCGAGCCGCCGCACCCGTGGCGCTGGGCGGCGCTGGCCGGGTTGACCGCGGCGCTGGGGGCGGTGGCCTACCTGGCGCTCGGGCCGGTGCTGCGCGAGCTCTCGACGCTGCGGACAGCGCGCGACGACGCCAAGCTGGAGATGTGGCGTCCGGCGCTGACGCTGCTCGGCGAGCACCCGCTCGGCGGCATCGGCCGCGGCGCCTTCGCCACCGTCTTCCCGGCCTTGAAGACCGAGCCGGCCGCGGTCACCTTCACGCACCTGGAGAACGAGTGGCTGCAGCCGCTGGTGGACCTCGGCGTGCCGGCCGGGCTGCTGCTGATCGGCACGCTCGGGCTGCTCTGGCTCATGGCGGCGCGGCGGCGCGACCTCTCTTCGGTGGAGGTCGGCCTGCTGGCGGGGACCGCCGCGGTGGCGGCGCAGAACCTGGTGGACTTCTCGCTCGAGTTCAGCGGCGTGGGCGTGCCCTTCATGGTGTCGCTCGGCCTGTTGACGCGCGGTGAGGGTTGGCTGCGGCTGCGCTGGCGCTGGCTGGCGGGCGGCACGGCCGCGGTGCTGCTGGTGGCGGCGGCGGGCGCGGCCTTCTGGCGGGCCCACCCGACCGAGGAGGAGGCGCTCGCGGTGGGGCGGGCGCCGAGCGCGGCGGAGGCGGAGGTGCTGGCTTCGGAAGCGCTGCGCTGGCACCGGGCCGACTACGTGCCGGCGGCGACGGCCGGCGCCCGCTGGGTGCTGGAGGGACGCTGTGCCCCGGCCATGCCCTGGCTGACCCGCGCCATGGCGCTCAACCCGACCGCGCCCGAGCCGCACCAGTACGCCGCCCGCTGCCTGGCCGCGGCCGGGCAGGGGGCCTTGGCGCGGCGCGAATACCGGTTGGCCCTGCTCTACGGCTCTCCGACCGCGCTGCTGGAGGCGGCCGGGCGTTTCCCGGCGGTTGAGGAGTTGCTGCAGGTGGCGCCCGACACCGCCGACGGGCTGCTGGCCTTGGGCCACCTGCTGCTCTCGCGCCAGCGCCCCGCCGACGCGGCGCTGGTCTTCCGGCGGGCGGTGGAGGGCACGCTCGACGCCCGGGCGCTGGTGCCGCTGGCCGGCGCGCTGCTCTCGGCCGGCGAGCTGGAGGAGGCGCTGCTGGTGGCGCGGCGGCGCACGGTCGAGGCGCCGCTCGATCCGCAGGGCTGGAGCGTGGCGGCGGCGGTGCTGGCCGCCGAGGGGTACGACGACGAGGCCGGTGCGGCGCTGGAGCAGGGCTTGAGCTTCAGCCCCGGCTCGCCGGCGCTGGTCGAGGCGCTGGTGTACCGCTCGCTCGCGGCGCGCCACCCGGCCGAGGCCAAGCGCCTGGCCGAGAGCATGGCGGCGCGGTCCCCGGCCGAGCAGGCCCGGAAGGCGCTGCTGGTGGCGGCCGCCTTCTCGGCGCAGGGGCGGTACAGCGAGGCGGTGGAGCGGGCCCGCTCGGCGGTGACGGCGCTGCCCGAGGCGCCCTGGCCGCACATGGCGCTGGCCGCTTACTGCCAGCAGGCCGGGCGGATCGACGACGCCATCGCCGCGGTGGAGCGGGCCTCGTCCCTGCCCGGGCAGCGGCGCGAGGAGTACCAGGCGCGGCTCGACGAGCTGG
>JANPOM010000043.1:0-17219 GCA_031427995.1 Anaeromyxobacter sp.
GCGCATGCCGGTCTGGAGGGCGACGGCGTCGGGGCCGATGGGCGCGTCCTCGACGCTGGAGCCGTTGGTGGAGCCTGCGTCGCGGGCGGTCCAGCCGAGTGGGTCGCGCTGGAGCAGGAGGTGGATGCGCGAGAGGGTGGCGTCGTCGACCACCAGGTCGTTGTCCGGGGCGCGGCCGAGCGTGAGGTAGGGGCGTGTGGCGGGCGGTTCGAGGGCGATGGCCAGGGCCTCGCCGGAGCCGTGGGGGACGCTGCTGATCAGGCCGTCACTGGCGAGCGTCTCCCGGGGCTGGTAGGTGGGGCGCCACGGGCCCGCCTCCCAGACCAGCCAGTCATCCGGCCGCGCCGCGACGAAGGCGTCCAAGGTCTGTCCGCTGGAGTCCTTGGCGAGCCAGGACATCAGGTATCCGCGCACGGGGCCCTCACTAGTGCCTTGCCCCATGCAAGATGACTACTGCGAGCGTCGATCCTCTCGCTGCGGCAGGCGGCCTCGGCGGTCCGCTGCTCAGCGTAGATCTACTACGCTTCCGCTGCTCCCTCCTCGGGCGCCAGCCTCGCTTCGGTCTCGACGCTCTCGTCACATCATCTCGCATGGGGCAAGGCACTAGTGGATGACAGCACGGACCTGCGGTGCTTGTCGACTTCCTGTTCGTGACGGGACCTCCCGTCCAAGGACTGGATCAGCCACCGAGATAGGCGGCCTGGACGCGGGCATCCTTCGCCAGCGCCGCCGACGCCCCCTCGAGCGCCAGCCGGCCGTGCTCGATGACGTATCCGTAGCTGCTGGCGGAGAGGGCGAGCCGGGCGTTCTGCTCCACCAGCAGGATGGTGGTCCCCTCCCGGTGGATCTCGCCGATGGTCTCGAAGATCTGCTGCACCAGTATGGGCGACAGCCCCATCGAGGGCTCGTCGAGCAACAGCACCCGCGGCCGCGCCAGCAGCGCCCGCGCGAAGGCGAGCATCTGCTGCTGCCCGCCCGACAGCGACCCGGCCAGTTGCCGCCGCCGCTCGCCCAGCACCGGGAAGCGGCGGTACTGCTCCTCGATGGCCGGGGCCAGCGCGCCCGCCGCCTGGCGCCGCTCCCCGGCCAGCCGCAGGTTCTCCTCGATGGTCATTCGCCCGAGGATGGCCCGTCCTTCCGGCACCAGCGACAACCCCGCCGCCACGGTCCGGTGCGCTGGTAGCCCGGTCACGTCCAGGCCGCCGAGCCTCACCCGCCCAGCCCGTGGCCGCACCAATCCCGAGAGCGCCGAGAGGATGGAGGTCTTCCCCGCCCCGTTGGGGCCGATGAGCGTGACGATCTGCCCTTCGTCGACGCGCAGCGACACCCCGCGCACCGCCTCGACCTGCCCGTAGGCGACCTGGAGCTCCTCGATCTCGAGCAGCGGGGCCCCGGCGCTCATGGCGGGCTCCCCAGGTAGGCGGTGATCACCGCCGGGTCGGCCGCCACCTCCGCCGGTGTCCCCGCGGCGATGACCTTGCCGAAGTTGAGTACCGTGATCCAGTCGCAGACACCCATCACCAGCCGCACGTTGTGCTCCACCAGCAGCACCGAGTGGCCATCGGCCGCCACCTGGCGGATCAGCTGCGCCACCCCGTTCACCTCCACCGGGTTCATCCCGGCGGTCGGCTCGTCGAGCAGCAGCAGGCTCGGCTGGCTGGCCAAGGCCCGGGCGATCTCGACGCGCCGCTGCTCGCCGTAGGAGAGGTGGCGCGCCTGCTCGCCGACCCGATCCGGCAACCCGACCCGGGAGAGCAGCGCGGTGGCCTGCTCCCGCGCCGTCCGCGCCTCCTCGCGCGCGCTCCGCAGCAGGAGCAGCCGCGCCAGCAAGGAGGGGTGGCGCCTGAGGTGCTGGCCCACCAGCACGTTGTCCTGCGCCGTCAGCTCGGGGAAGAGCCGGATGCTCTGGAAGGTACGGGCCACGCCCAGCGCCGCGATTCGCGGCGGGGCCAGGCCACCGATGGCCCGGCCGCCCAGCTCGATGGCGCCGCCGGTCGGGGCCAGCAGCCCGGAGACCAGGTTGATGAGCGTGGTCTTGCCGGAGCCGTTCGGGCCGATCAGGCCGTGGACCTGCCCGGCCGCCACCTCGAAGCTGACGCCGTCGACCGCCCGGAGACCGCCGAAGGTCCGCTCCACGCCGCGCAGCGAGAGGAGCGCGCTCACGCCGCCGCCCCCGCGCCGCCTGGGCCGCCACCGGCCGGCCCACCCGCCGCGGCCCGCTCCGACCGCCGCGCCGCGCCCCGTTCCCGGAGCCGCCGGGGAAGTGAGACCAGCCCGGCCGGAAGGAAGAGGATCACCAGCAGCAGCACCAGGCCGTTGACCAGCAGCCGCAGCGGCCCGGGTTCGATGCCGACCAGCGGGGCCAGCTCGCGCAGCAGTTCGGGGAGCAGGGTGAGGAACCCGGCCCCCACCACCGGCCCCCAGAAGACCTGTGCGCCGCCGACCACCGCGAAGACCAGCATGTCGACGACCCGCGAGAAGCCGAACCCGTTGGGCGCCACCATGAAGGTGAAGTGGGCCTCCAGCCCGCCCGCCAGCCCGGCCAGCGCCGCGCCCAGCACCAGCATGGCCAGCTTGTACTGGGTGGTCGGGATCCCCATGGTGCGCGCCGCCGGCTCGTCCTCGCGGATGGCCTCGAGCGCGAAGCCCCACTTCGAGCCGCGCACTCGCCAGAGCACGAAGAGGGTCAGCGCCACCGCCAGGTAGATCATCCAGATGGAGGCCTTCTGTGGGATGGCGACGATCCCCTGGGCGCCGTTGACGTACTCCCAGTTGACGAGGCCGAGCCGCACCACCTCACCGAAGCCGATGGTGGCGATGGCGAGGAAGACCCCCCTGAGCCGCAGCACCGGCAGGCCGAGCGGCACCGCCACCAGCGCCGGCAGCACCGCCGAGATCAGCAGCGCGACCGGGAAAGGGAGGCCGGCGTTCATGGTCGCCAGCGCCCCGGCGTAGGCTCCGATGGCGGCGAATCCGGAGCTGCCCAGCGCCAGCTGGCCGCAGGAGAGCGAGACGTAGACCGAGAGGGCCAGCAGCGCGTTGATGCCGATGTAGCCGAAGGTCGACTGGTAGGTCAGGTAGAAGTCGGAGAGCTGCGGCAGCATCGCGGGCTCACGCCTCCCGGGTGACGGCGGCGCCCAGCAGGCCGCGCGGCCGCAGCACCAGGAAGAGGAAGAGGCCGGCGAAGGAGATGGCGTCGCGCCAAGAGCCGCCCAGGTTGGCCACCACGAAGACCTCGATGAGCCCGAGCGCGAAGCCGGCCAGCACCGCGCCCGGCATCGACCCCATGCCGCCGAGGATGATCACCGCCAGCCCCTTGAGCTCCACGCCGCGCCCCATGTCGGGGGAGATGGAGTTGAAGGCCAGCCCGTAGAGCACGCCGGCCGCGCCGCCCAGCGCCGAGGAGATGAAGAAGGAGGCGGCGATGGCCCGGTCGACGTCGACGCCGAGCACCCGCGCCGCCCTCGGGCTCTCCGCCACCGCGCGCACCTCGCGCCCCAGCCGAGTCCCCTTCACCAGCCAGGTGAGGACCAGGAAGAGGAGCACGGCCACGGCGATGATGGTGAGCTGGAGCCGCGAGACCGTCCCACCGAAGAGCCTGAGCTGGTTGGCCGGCCCGTCCGGCAGCGTGCCGAAGGGGAAGCGGGTGATGTTGGGCCCCCAGATCTCCAGCACCACCGCCTCGATGATGGTGGCGGCCGCCAGTGAGCTGATCAGCCCGGAGATGTTGGAGTCGGTCCGCGCTCGCAGCGGCCGGAAGGCCACCCGCTCCAGCACCAGCCCCATCAGCCCGGCGAAGAGGACGGCCAGCGGCAGGGCCAGCAGGATGTGCAGGCCGTGGCCCACCAGCGCCACCGCCACGAAGGTGGCCAGCATGAAGACGGCCGCGTGGGCCAGGTTGAGGATGTCGAGGACGCCGAAGACGAGCGTGTAGCCGAGCGCGAAGAGGGCGTAGATGCTCCCCAGGAACAGCCCGTTGATGACCTGCTGCCCCACGCTCGCCTCCGCTGACCGGTGCGGCTACTTCACGATCTGGAACTTGCCGTCCTTGACCACCTGCAGGGCGGCGCCGTGGTCGCCGTCACGGTCCTTGTTGAAGGCGAAGGTCCCGAGCGGCGTGGGCAGCCCCTTCACCTTGAGGAAGCCGGCCTTTATGTCGTCGCGACCCCCCTTGCCGCCGGAGAGCTTGATGGCCTCGGCGATGACCAGGACGCCGGTGTAGGCCTGGGCGCAGAACTGGTCGGGCTCGTGGTTGCGGTCGGCCATGGCCTTCTGGAAGGCCACGTTGGTGGCGTCGGTGCTCGGCTTGTTCCAGGCGGTGCCGACGTAGACCCCCTCGGCGGCTGGGCCGGCGTTGGCTATCAGCTTCGGGCTGTTGAAGCCGTTGCCGCCGAAGATGGGTCCCTGCCAGCCGAGCTGCCGGGCCTGGGCCACGATGCCGGAGGCGTTCTCGACCAGCGCCGAGACCACCAGGACCTCGGGCTTGGCGGCCAACAGCGAGGTGAGCTGGGCGGTGTAGTCCTTGTCCGGCTTGGCGAAGGTCTGGGTGCCCACGGTGGTGGTGCCCATGGCCTCGAGGGCGGACTTCATCACCCCGTAGCCGCCCTGGGTGAAGGCGTCGTCGTTGCCGTAGATGACCGCGGCGCTCTTGAAGCCGAACTTGGCCTGGGCCGCCTTCAGCGCGGACGGGATCACCTGGGCCTCGGTGAGCGAGACCCGCCAGATGTAGTCGCCGATGTCGGTGATCCCCTTGGGGAGGGTGTTGGAGACGGCGACCACCGGCACCTTGGCCGCCTGGGCGAGCGGATCGGCGGCGGTGGCGGTGTTGGAGAGGGTCGGCCCGATGATGGCCGAGACCTTGTCCTTGTTGATGAAGCGCTGGAAGACGGCGATGCCCTGCTCCTTGGTGGAGGCGTCGTCCTCGATGACCGCCTCGAGCTTCACGCCCTTGAGGGCACCCGACTTGTTGATCTCCTCGACGGCGGCGAGGATGCCGGCCTTCTGCTGCGCGCCGTACGCGGCGGCTGGACCGGTGAGGCTGAGGGCGGCCCCGATCTTGACGACGGTCTCGGCGGTGGCCGAGCCGGTGGTGAGCAGCGAGGCGGCGACGAAGAGGGAAATCCGACCTGCGAAGCGCATGTGCGTTCCTCCGGGAGGTGGGTGACGAACGGTTTTCCTACGCTGCGCGGCGTTGCGCCGCAAGGAGCGTGATTGCCGCAGTGCGGCATGAGCCGGAAGGGCTCAGGCGAAACGCCCCTCCACCACCAACGCCGCCAGCGGCATCCGGTCGTTCGGCTGCTCCCGCTCGCGAAGCTTCTCGGGCAGCTCCTCGACGCGCCCGGGGAGTCCGATCGCAACCATCGCCTGCGGCTCCAGCCCCCCCGGCAGCTCCACCGCCGTGCGCGCCGCCTCGTGATCGAAGCCGGCCATGGCGTGGACCACCAGGCCGGAGATGGTCCCCTGCAGCGCCAGCGCCATCCAGGCGGCGCCGGCGTCGAAGGGGGCCGTTGGAGACGGCTGGCCGTCGTCGCGCACCACCTTGGCGGCCACCAGCACCAGCGCTCCGGCCCGCACGCACCAGACGCGGTTGCCCGGGACCAGCGTGGCGTGGAAGCGGTCGAAGTGCGGGGTGCCGGCCAGCGCGTAGGCGAACCGCCAGGGCTGGCCGTTGCCGCTCGAGGGCGCCCAGCGGGCCGCCTCCAGCAGGGTCAGGAGCTGGTCCCGGGCCACCGGCGCGCCCGACATGGCGCGCGGCGACCAGCGGCGGAGGAAGAGCGGGTCGATCGGCAGGGTCGAGGAGCGGGACATCGGCACAATCTACCGGGGCCGCGCCGTATCGCAAGTGGCCCTGGTGAGCGAAGCCAGGAGCCCCCGGGTTGGCGCGGCTGGCCGTGCCCGCCCCACTACTTGGCGGCGATCCAGCCGTCCTTGGTCAGCAGCTCGGCGGTCAGCACCGCGCCGCCGGCGGCGCCGCGCACCGTGTTGTGCGAGAGGGCCACGAAGCGCCAGTCGAAGAGGCTGTCGGGGCGGAGCCGGCCGATGGTGACCGCCATGCCGTTCCCGGCGTCGCGGTCGAGCTTGGTCTGCGGGCGCGAGTCGTCCTCGAAGTACCGCAGGAAGGGGGTGGGCGCGCTCGGGAGCGCGAGCTGCTGCGGCCGCCCGGCGAACTCCTTCCAGAGGCCGAGGATCTCCTCCTTGCTGGCCTTCTTCTCGAACTGCACGAAGACCGCCGCCATGTGGCCGTCGGAGGCCGGCACGCGGATGCACTGGGCGCTGATGACCGGCTGGCGCGCGGCCACGATGCCGCTCCCCTCGATCCGTCCCCAGATCTTCATGGGCTCCTGCTCCGACTTCTCCTCCTCCCCCTTGATGAAGGGGATGAGGTTGTCGACCATCTCCGGCCAGGTCTCGAAGGTCTTTCCGGCCCCGGAGATCGCCTGGTAGGTGCAGACCGCGATCTTCTGCGGGCCGAACTTCAGCAGCGGGTGGATGGCCGGCACGTAGCTCTGCAGCGAGCAGTTGGGCTTGACGGCGATGAAGCCGTGCTTGACGCCGAGCCGCTTGCGCTGCAGCTCGATCACCTGGGCGTGCTCGGGGTTGAGCTCGGGCACCATCATGGGCACGTCGGGCGTGGCCCGGTGGGCGGAGTTGTTGGAGATGACCGGGGTCTCGGCCCGGGCGTAGTCCTCCTCCAGCTTCGCCGTCTCCTGCTTCGACATGTCGACGGCGCAGAAGACGAAGTCGACCTCGGCGGCAATGGCCTTCACCTCGGAGGCGTTCCTGACCGTGAGGCCGGCCTGCGCGGCGGGGATGGCTGACTTGAGCGCCCAGCGCCCCTTGACCGAATCGGCGTACCTCTGCCCCGCCGAGTTGACGCTGGCGGCCAGCAGCGTGACCTCGTACCAGGGGTGATTCTCGAGCAGGGCGAGGAACCGCTGGCCAACCATGCCGGTTGCGCCGAGGACGCCCACGCGCAGCTTCTTCTGGCTCATGACTCCGATGCCTCCATGCCTTCGAGTTCGAGGGTCAGGCAGGATACATGCCTTCGAGTTCGAGGGCCGGGCAGGATACCAGACCGGCTCGCGGTGAGGCGAGCCGGTGCGCCCCCTGCGCCCCGCTACCTCTTGCCGCGCTCGGCAACCTGTCCACGCAGGTGGCGCAGCACCAGCCCGTCAACCACCTCACCCGGCTTGATGCGCCCCTCCAGGTTCTCCCAGCCCATCCAGTCATCCAGCGCCAGCCGCGTCACCGCGTCGTATCGGCCGCTGGCCGGACCCTTGTAGAAGCCGAGCAGGGTGAGCGAGGACTGCAGCTCCTTCGCCAGCGCGCCGTCCACCTCCACCAGCTCGGTGGTGTCGCCGAAGTAGTACTGGTGCACCTCGGAGTAGAGCCGCCGCAGCTCGGTGATGGGCGCGGGGGCGTCGTCGACGCGCAGGTCGATCCAGGTGTCGTCGCCGCCGAGGTAGCCGCCGCCGGGGCGGACCACCAGCAGGGCCGCCGACTGCTGCCCGCGCCGGTCTCCGCCCGCCGCCTGCCCGGCTTCGAGCGCCAGCAGCAGCCGCTCCGCCAGCGGCCTGCCGGCCTTCACGGCCGCCTGGTAGGTGCTCGCCATGGCCTCGAGGGTGGCCCGGCTCACCAGGATGTTCCCCTGCACCGCGTAGCCGTCGCCGACGATCGAACCGGCGAAGTCGGGGCAGCGCTTCCCTGTCCAGCTGGCCGCCTTCCCCTTGGCGTCGACCAGCCCGAGCTGCCGGTCGTCGCGCTGCGGATCGGCCGCCACCAGCCGCTTCAGCACCTCCTCGACCGGCACCCCCCTGGCCATCAGGTCGAGCGCCTCCTTCTTCCACTGCACCTTGCCGAGCGCCTGGGTCGCCACCGCGCCGGCGCCGGCCCGGGCCGCCGGGACGATTGCGCCGACGGTGGGGAACTTGGACTGGACCGCCACGCCGAGCTGGCCGGTGCGGACGTCGGCGGCGACGATCGAGAAGGTGCCGAGGGCGAGGGCGAGCAGGGCCGAGGTCATGGTTCCTCCGGTGGTGGCGCTTGACGGGGCGAGGGCGGACGTTAAGCAGTACCGCATGGTGAGCGGATGCTGAGCATTCTCGACGTGGCGCCGGACTTCAAGGCCCTTGGCATGCGTGGCCGGGGTGCGCCGGTCGAGGCGAAGCTCTCCGACCTGCGCGGCGGCTGGGTGGTGCTCTTCTTCTATCCCCGTGATTTCACCCGGGTCTGCCCCACCGAGATCCGCGAGCTCTCCATGCGGCGCGCCGACCTGGGAGCCGAGGTGCTGGGGCTCTCGGTCGACGACGCCGAGACCCATCGCCGCTGGATCGTCGAGTCCCTGGGCGAGGTGGCCTTCCCGCTGCTGGCCGATCCGGGCGGCGCCATCGCCCGGGCCTACGGGGCGCTGATCGAGGGCGAGGGGGTGGCGGCCCGCGCCACCTTCGCCATCGATCCCCAGGGCGTGATCCAGTATGCCGCCGTCCACAACCGGAAGGTGGGGCGGTCGATCTCGGAGTTGGTGAGGGTGTTGGAGGCGCTGCGAACCGGGGACGCGGTCGCCGCCGGCTGGCAACCGGGCCAACCGACGCTGGGACCCTGACGCAGCCGCCCCGACCGGGCGCGGTGAAAAGTTACTTGCCGCCGAGCAGGGAGATGGGCGGAACTCCCAGCGCCTTGGCCACCTTCTCCAGCATGTCGAGCGGCGGCGACCGCTGGCCGCGCTCCAGCATCGACACGTAGGAGACCGAGATGCCGATCTTGTCGGCGAGGATCTTCTGGGAGAGCTTCTTCTTGCCACGGAGCTTCCGGACGTTGCCGGCGAAACGGTTCACGAGGTCCATCCACGATTGGTAACGTCGGATCGCCTCGGAGGCAAATCCCTTTTCGGGGCCCCCTGGCTAGGCCATTCCGGGCTGGATCTCGTGGACGGCCTGGTTGATGCTACTGGAGAGAGCATGCCGAGTACCTCGCTGACCTTCGCCGACCGCGCCGCTCACCGGGCCTGGCTCGGCACCCAGGCCGGGCTGCCGCTCGGCTTCCGGGCCGGGGCCTCGGTCCTCGAGTTCGTGCCCTTCGAGGTGGAGAAGCCGGCCCGCATGAGTCTGGCGCTGCTCACCCTCGACCACCCCACCGAGGCCTTCGCCGCGGTCTTCACCAGGAACGCCTTCCCTGGCGCGCCCGTGCTGGTGGGGCGGCGGCGGCTCGGCGAGCCACGGCTCGGGGCGGTGCTGGTCAACAACAAGATCTCCAACGTCTGCGCACCGGGCGGCGTCGAGGCCTCGGAGCGGCTCTGCGCCGAGGTGGCGCGCGCGCTGGGGCTGGCGCCCGGCGAGGTGCTGCCGTCCTCGACCGGCGTCATCGGCTGGCGGTTGCCGGTCGACGCCATGGTGGCGGCCCTGCCGGCCGCGGTCGCCTCGCTGCAGACGGGGAGCATCCTCCCGGTGGCAGACGGCATCATGACCACCGACCTCTACCCCAAGGTGCGCCGCGCCGCGCTGCCGGGGGGCGCCTCGATCGTCGGCATCGCCAAGGGGGCCGGGATGATCGAGCCCAACCTGGCAACCATGCTGGTCTACCTGCTCACCGACGCCGCCGTTTCCCGGGGCGAGCTGCGCGCCGCGCTGGCCGAGGCGGTCGAGCGGAGCTTCAACGCAATCTCGGTCGACTCCGACACCTCCACCAGCGACACCGTGGTGGCGCTGGCCTCGGGCCTGGCCGGGCCGGTCGACCCCAGCGCCTTCCGGACCGGCCTGGCGCGGGTCTGCCGTGACCTCGCCGAGGACGTGGTCCGCAACGGCGAGGGGGTGCGCCACGTCCTGCGGGTCAGGGTGCACGGCGCGCCCGACGCCACGGCGGCCCGCCAGCTCGGCAAGGCGGTCGTCAACTCGCCGCTCCTCAAGACCGCGGTGGCGGGCAACGATCCCAACGTGGGACGGCTGGTGGCGGCGCTCGGCAAGGAGGCCGGGGCGCGCGGCATCCCGCTCGACCCCTCGAGGGCCCGGCTCACCATGGGCGGAGAGGTGATCGTGGAGGGCGGCCTCTTCCGGCTCGATCGGGAGAAGGAGGCCCGCCTCACCGCCCACCTGGTGGCCGCTGAACTCTACCCGCAGACCCCGGCCGCCGACGGCATCACCTTCCGGCCACCGGTCGATTTCCCCCGCCACGAACGGGCCGTCGAGATCGAGATCGCGCTCGGCGACGGGCCGGGCGCGGCCGAGGTGGTCGGCGCGGATCTCACGCACGAGTACGTCACCGAGAACGCGGACTACAGGAGCTGAAGCCGCGCTACTTCCCGCCCTTGGCGGTCCAGACCTTGAGCAGCTCGGGGGAGCCCCGCGACCGGATGCCGCTGTCGGTGAGCAGCTCCTCGGTGGCCGCGTCGAGCTCCTTGCGGGTGAAGACGATCGCCTCGCCGCCGCGCCGGTCGAAGTCGAGGGTCGTGAAGTCCCCACTGGCGTCGCGCAGCAGCTCCACCGCGTGGCTCAGGCTCTTCACCGCCACGCCGTTGATCGACTTGACGACCGCCCCCTGCGGCGAGTCGTAGCCCTTGGCAAGCCTGCTCGGCAGGAAAGGAGACGGCACCACCACCAGCTCCTCGCCCGGGAAGGCAGGCGGGTCGAGCATGCGGTTGAAGAGCGGACTGCCGAACATGTTGGCCATGGATCCGCGCCCGCTTGCCGAGAGAAGCTGCTGCGAGGCGACCGAGAGCACCACCGGCCCGTAAATGAAGTAGGGCGGGTAGGTGCCCTGCAGGTCGGGCACCATGACGCGCCGGGGGGCGCCGACCGCCAGCGCCACCTTCAAGGGCTTCCCGCCGCGCACGATGGAGAGGGCCAGGGTTCCGCCACGGGCCTGCCTCTGGACCAGGTACTGGAAGCGGATGCGCAGGTTGGGGCCAAGCTGCACCATCCCCTGGTCGTCTACCGGCTCGCCGCCGACGTGGGTGATGACGTCCCAGGCCTTGAGCGGGCTCTCCTTGCCGTAGGGCTCGTGGACCACCATGCCCGAGACGCCCTTGTCGAGCTTGAGGAAGGCGCGCAGCGCCGGGTTCTCCAGCGTCTGCAGCTCGTCGTGCATGGCCGGCTTGCCGTCGTGGCGGCCGTCGGCCACGTCGCTCAGGAAGAGCTCCACCTCCTGGTTGGGGATGATGTAGCCGATGTTCTGGGCGCCCCCCAGCGTGCTGAAGGCCAGCCCGATCATCTTGTCGCCGACCACCGCTGGGCCGCCGCTGTTGCCGGGGTTGATGGCGGCGTCGATCTGGATGCGCAGCCCGGAGACCGGGAAGTTGTAGGAGGTGAACTCGATGCGCGAGACGATCCCCTTGGTGATGGAGAGGTTGTTGCCGCCGGTCGGGTAGCCGTAGGCCATCACCGCGTCCTTCACGTCGGGCAGGGCCACCAGGCGGGCCAGCGGAGGGTGCTTGTCGAAGAAGGACTCGTCGTCGAGCTGGAGCAGGGCCAGATCGATGCCGGGGGCGATGGCCACCACCGTGGCCGAGACCTTGTCGCCGGCCTGGTGGGCCTGCACCTGCACCTGGCTGGCGTAGAGCACCACGTGGGCGTTGGTGAGTATTCGCCTCCCCTCCACCACCACTCCGCTGCCGGTCGCCTCGGACGGCGAGGCCTTGGCCCAGGGCCTGGCCACGTCCGGGCCACGGATGGTGGAGAAGATCTTCACGACCGAGTTCTCGACCACGCCAGGGGCGGTGGCCGGAGCGGTGGTCTGGGCCGGCGCGAGGCCGGGCAGGAGCCCGGCGAGGAGGAGCAAGGACGAGCTGAGGCGCATGGGTTCTCGGTTCGTTTGAGGGCTCAGGAGCCGCGAACGGCGCGGACCGCGGCGGCGGCGGCGCCGAAGACGCCGGGGATCTGGGCCTCGGCGAGGCAGGAGAAGGCGACGCGCAGGTCGGTGCTGCCGAGCGCGATGGTGCCGACGCCGTGGTCGTCGAGCAGCCGCACCCTAACGGTGTCGGCGTCCGCCCCCTTGAGCCGCAGGCACATGAAGTACCCCGAGTTGAAGGGGTAGACGTCCCAGCAGTCGGCGTACTGTGCCCTGCGGCACTCGACCGCCACCACCCCGGCCCGCTGGCGCAGCGTGGCCACCTTCTCGGCCTGCTGGGGGCGGAAGTCCGGATCGTTGAGGGCCTTCAGGACCACCGACTGGCCCGGGTTGGAGATGTTGGAGACGTAGGCGCGGATCAGGCCGGCGGTCTTGTCCTCGAGTGCCTTGTAGACGGCGGCGGTGCCGTTCTTGATGCCGTAAGTGAGGAAGCCGACCCGCAGCCCCCAGATGAAGGCCTCCTTGGTCCCGCCGTCCACCTTGATGGCCAGCAGGTTGTCGGAGGCGCGGGCCAGCCGGCCGAAGACCGACTCGGTCTGGCAGTCCGGGTGGTAGAACATCCCGTAGTAGGCGTCGTCGACGCAGACCACCAGCCTGGTCCCGGCCTCGGCCTCGGCGGTCAGGGCGGCCACGATGCCGTCGGCCTCCGCCCGCGTCGGCGTGTAGCCCGACGGGTTGTTGGGGAAGTTGAGCGCCACCACCAGCTTCTTGCCGCGGTGGCGCCGCAGGCCGGCCTTGAAGGCCGCCAGGTTGAAGCCGCTCAGCTTCTCGTCGAAGAAGGGGAAGTAGTCGAAGCGGGCCTCGAGCCGCGTCTCCCAGCAGAGGTTGTAGTTCTCCCAGAGCAGGTCGGCCGAGAGCACCACGTCGCCCGGGTCGAGGAAGAGGTCGCCGACCAGCCCGAGCCCATGGGTGAGGGCGTTGGTGACCACCGGGTTGGAGATCAGGTGGTCTCCCAGCGACGGGGTCTCGGCTCGCTGCTTCCTGGCCCAGGCGGCGCGCACGTCGGGCTTCCCGTAGCTGGGGGCGTAGTCGTAGATCTCGGTGGGGGCCAGTCCGGTGAAGTACTTGCTCACCACCCCGAGGTGCATGGGCGCGCCGTTCTCGGTGGCGATGCCGACGGTGGCGTTGGCGGTCCTGGCCTTCAGCTTGGCCTCGGCCCCCTGGGCCAGGATCCCCTTGGCGGGGAAGAAGAAACGCCTGCCACGTTCGGCGAGCAGGTCGAGGACCACCGGGCAGTCCTTCTTGAGCGCGTCGTTGGCGGCCTGGGCGAGCGGGTTGAGGGGCGCGGTGGACATGCGTTCTCCTGGCTGCTGGGGCCGTGGGCGTGGCGAGGGCGGCCCGCCAATGTGGCATGGCCAGCGAAGCCGGTTCAAGGGAGAACCGGTCGCGGCCTCAACGGATTCCGATGGGCGGGCCGCGCGGCGGGCAGCAGACGCCGTACCGCTCGGCCAGTCCGGGGAAGGCGCAGACGCCCGGCCAGGGCGGCGCATGGCCGGCGCCGCTCCAGGCGGTGGGGCGGGGCGGGTCGCGACGCTCCGGGACCACCAGCGAGCCGACGAAGTCACCCTTGGTGTAGACGGCGTCGATGAGGGCCGCCAGCTTGTCCAGCTCGGCCGGCGTGACCCGGCCGCTCGAGGTGGCCTGGTAGAACTGGACCGTGACCCGGACCGGGAAGCGCGGGTCGCGCTCGATGGTGAGGCCGGCCAGCTCGGTGAACGGCCCTTCCAGCTCGCCGTGGCCGAGCACCGCCTGCTCCATGGCGTCGGCCGCCTCGGCCATGGGGGCCGCCGACTTGGCCATCGACTTCATGGGGGCGGGCGCGGTGGAGCCCATGGCCAGCTCGCGGCGCGGCCGCTCCACGCGCAGCGGCACCTGGATCAGCATGAGCAGGTTGGCGTCCTCGCCGAGGCTGGCGGCCGACTCGCCGTTCATGGTGGTGCCGCTCGCCTCGACGTCGGAGCGCCGCTCGGCGGTGAGGGGGGCGCGCTGCCCGCCGGCGTTGAAGAAGAGCCGCTGCCCCCAGCTCCCGGTGCCGACCTGGTCGCGGCCGTTGTCGACGATCGACATCGAGGTGCCCTGGCGCGTCACCAGGATGGAGAGGACCGCGGGGTGTCCGGCCGTCGATTGGTAGTTGAAGATGACCGGGTGGAAGGCGGCCTTGGCGCCGCGGGGGACCGGCAGGAAGGCGGCCTGGGCCGAGACCAGGGCGTGGGTGTCGCGCCGGGCCAGCAGCGAGCCGCCCTTGATGCTCCCCTGGCGCGGCAGGGAGAGGTACCGTTCGGGCGAGGCCAGCAGCTGGCGCAGCGTCACCACCTGCTCGGGGGCGCCGTCGCGCTGGTTGCCGGTCCGGATCCAGACCTTGTCGAGCTTCACGTCGGCGCTCCGATCGGCGAAGTTGGGGTAGCGCAGGACCGGCATGAGCGCCTGGCGGTGGCCGCGCCCCTCGCCCTCCACCACCTCGATGGTGACGTCGGAGATGTTGGGGCCGACCGAGGAGCCCTGGTACCGGCCGGTGTCCTCCCAGAGCACGTTGACGAACCGCAGGCCGCGGGCGGCGGCCAGACTTTGGGCCTCGGGGTCCGAGACCAGCCGGGCCACCCGGTCGACCGTCGCACCAGGCGGGCCGGCTGGAACGGGTGGAACGGGGGGTGCGGCGACGGCTGAGGCGGTGAGCAGGGCGGTGAGGGCGGCGACGAGTGGGCTGGGCATGTGGGGCTCCGGTGCGGGGTGGGCGTCTCGGGGAGGTGAACGCACGGGGAGAAAAAGGGATCTGTCGAACCATCCCCGCCGCGGTCGGGGCCGGGGCCGGGGTCGGGGGCCGCGGTCGGGGCCGGGGTCGGGGGTCGGTGTCGGGGTAGGGGGTCGGGGTCGGGGGTAGGGGTCGGGGGTCGGGGTCTGGGATCGGTGTCGGTGTCGGTGTCGGGGTCGGGGGTCGGGGTCGGGGGTCGGCCGCGCCGCGGCCGTTGGTCCACGCCGCGGCCGGGCCGGCTGGCGCAGGTCGCTTGGATTGCGCGCGGTTGGACTCGGCACCGGGGCTGCACCGCTTCTCCCCATGGACCAGCCCGAAGCCATCATCGAAACGGCCCGCCGCCTCGCCCGCGGGGGAGCGGCGCCGCTGGCCAGGGCACTCGACCTCGCCATCCGGACCGGGGCGCCGCGCCGGGGCGGGCGGGGCGTGACGCCATGAGCCTCCCGACCAGCGAAGCCGACGTGGACGAGGCCTGGCTGGAGGTGGCGCGGCAGCGACGCCTGGCCGGGGTAGCGGCGTGCGAGGCGCTGGAACGACGCCGGCTCGCGGCGACCCACGCCGGCGATCCGTTCCACCCGCGGGCCCAGGGGATGGAGGCGGCGGCCGGCTTCCACGAGGCCCGCGCCGAGCAACTGGCCGAGCGGGCGCTCGGTGCGGCGCGGCTGGCGGCCGAGCTGGAGGCGCGGCTCGAGGTGGGGAGGGTGGGCCGGTGCGCGTGAGTGGCGAGGGGGAGCTACCGGCGCGTCGGCTCGAAGAAGGGCGGCGAGGTGACTTCGCCACGGCGCTGGGGCGCGCCGAGGCGCGGCGCACGGAGCGCGGGCGGACCGAGTCGGGGCGGGCGGCCACTCGCGTGGAGGAGCGGCTGGCGCTGTCGCGAGGGGTCGAGGGGAAGGACCATGCCCTGGCCAGCGGTGGCGAGGTCGCGAGGACGGCCGGCCGACCGGGTAGCGGGGCCGGGAGCGAAGGAAAGCGGGGTGAACCGGCGGTGAGCGGGGCGGAGCTGCCCAGCGCGGGCGGGCGGGCGGCAGGCGAGGTGACGGGGGGCGCAGCGGCGGCGCCAGGCGGGCCGTCGCGGGCGGCCCTCACCGCGGCGGTGCGGGCGCTGCCGCCGGTCATCGAGGCCTTTGGCGCCGCTGGCCGGGAGGTGCTGGTGCTCGACTTCGGCGGCGCGATCGGCGTCGAGTTGCGCCGCGCCCCGGGCGGCGTCGAGGTCGGACTGGCGGTCCCGGCCGCGCTCCGTCCGGCGGCGCGGGTCGAGCTGGCCGGCATCTGCCAGGCCCTGGCGGCGCGCGGGGTGACGGTGGTGTGCGCCGAGGTGCGTGGTGGCGTGCCGAGCCGGGGCCGGCGGTGAGCCGGACGGCGGGCTCCGGTCATCTGGACACGGAAACCGTGCACACGTATCCTGTGGCAATGAACCTCACCCTGTCGGTCGACGCGCAGGTGGTGGTCCGGGCCCGCAAGAGGGCGGCGGCGCTCGGCAAGAGCCTCAACCAGGTCATCCGCGACTACCTCGAGCGGCTGGCCGGGAGCGACGACCCGGAGCGGAGCATCGCCGAGTTCAAGCGCCTCTCCGGGAGCGGCGCGGCTCGAGGCTGGCGCTTCGACCGGGAGCAGCTCCATGAGCGCCCGTAGCTTCTTCGACACCAACGTCCTGGTCTACGCCGACGACAAGTCGTCGCCAGCCAAGCAGCGGCGCGCCGTCGCGCTGGTGGCCGAGCACCGTCGCGCCGGGACCGGCGTGGTCTCCCTGCAGGTGCTCCAGGAGTACTTCGTCGCCTCCACTCGCAAGCTCAAGGTCGACCCGGCCGTGGCACGCCGCAAGGTCGAGCTGCTCTCGGAGTTCGATGTCGCCGCCCCGGACCTCTCCGACGTCCTCGCCGCCATCGACCTGCACCGGCTCCACGGCTTCTCCTTCTGGGACGCGCTGGTGCTCCGCGCCGCCCAGCAGTCCGGTTGCACGGTGCTCCTCAGCGAGGACTTCCAGGACCAGCGCGAGCTCGACGGCCTGCGCATCGTCAACCCGTTCAGTTAGTGCCCCGACCCAGGCAGGATGATGTGATGAGGCCGCCTGCCGCAGCGAGAGGATCGACGCTCGCAGTAGTCAGCTTGTCTGAGGCGCGGCACTAGTTGCGCAGGCGCCGGCGTTGACGGCCCCCCGGGGCTTAGCTACAAGAGCCCCCCGGTAGGGCGCCGTTGCCGAGTGGCTAGGCATCAGACTGCAAATCTGACTACCCCGGTTCGATTCCGGGCGGCGCCTCCAACTTCTCCCTGGCTCAAGCAGCGTTCAGCGCATCGCGTCGGCGGGTCGAGTCGACGGTTTGTGGCGGCGGGTCGCGCTGGCGGGTCCCGGCCCCGCGGCCCCATTGGGGCGCGAGCCAGCCGGAAATTCCTTGTGAAAGCCGGCCTCGCGGGCCACGCTTCCGCTCCAGCATCACCGGGCGCGCTAGGGGGCTCGCCTCCATGGAACACCAACCGCCTCACCTGGAGTGAACATGAGAATGCTGCTGCTGGCCGCGGTACTGGCCCTGGCCGTTCCGACCATCTCGCAGGCCATCGTCAGTCTCGGCGCCCGGGTAGGCTATGGCGTGCCTGCCGGTGCCGCCTTCAAGGACGCCCCGTACAAGGACGGCAT
>JANPOM010000044.1:0-1045 GCA_031427995.1 Anaeromyxobacter sp.
GGGCTGAGCTTGCGCAGCGCCTTGAGGGCCGCCTTGACCGTGCCGCCGCTGAGGAGCTCGCGGGCGACCGTGGCGTAGGCCTCGTGCTGGTCCAGGCGGGCCAGGAAGCCATCGACGTCGGTGCTGGGGATGGGCTCGACGATGGAGAGGAGGCGGAAGTACTCGCGCGGGTCGAGCCGGACCGGCGTGGCGGTGAGTAGCAGGGCGCCGAAGGAGCGGCGGCAGAGTGGGGCGACCAGCGCGTGGAGCTCGTCGTCGGCCAGGTGGTGGGCCTCGTCGACGATGACCAGGTCGAGCGCGGTGGCGGCGGCGGCGCGGGCCAGCGCCTCGTCGGCCAGGAGCGCCTCGAAGGAGACGATGGCGAGCGGCGAGCGGGTGAGCGCGGCCTCGAGGCCGCCCAGCTCGACGACGCGCTCGGCGGTGAGGAGCGTGAAGAGGGCGTTGAACTTGTGGAAGAGCTCGGCGAGCCACTGGAAGGCGAGGTGCTCGGGGACCACCACCAGGACGCGCTCGGCGAGGCCGAGCTGGCGCATGCCGGCGAAGACCAGGCCGGCCTCGACCGTCTTGCCGAGGCCGACCTCGTCGGCGAGGACGAAGCGCGGGAGGCGGTCGGCGAGGATGCGGCCGGCGGCGCCGACCTGGTGGGGGAGGACGTGGACGCGGCTGGAGAGGAGGGCGCCGAGGCCGTCGGCGCGGCGCATGGCGTCGAGTTTCAGGGCGCGGGAGCGGAGCGCCCAGGCCGAGACCGGGCCGGGCTGGCCGGCGGCGAGGGCGTCGAGCGGGCCGCCGGCATGGGCGTCGATGGGCGTGTCGTCGGGGACGGCGAGCAGGGCCGGGTCGCGGCCGGAGACCATGGTGACGCCGTCGCGGCCGGCGAAGCGGACGGCGAGGCGGCGGCCGTCGTCGGCGGTCTCGATGACCACGCCGACGCCCCAGGCGCGCTGGGCGCGGTGGACGATCTTCTGGCCTTGCTTGAATGCCATTTTGGCCGGTTGGTACCATCTGCGGCGTGATCCGACAAGGAACCGGGAAGGCCTGCGACCTC
>JANPOM010000045.1:0-6104 GCA_031427995.1 Anaeromyxobacter sp.
CTCCTTGCGGGGGCGACAGGGTTGAGAGCATATCCATTGTCATGGCGGCGATCGACCTGCGCGGCCCATCAGGGCGTCTGGAGGGTCTGCTGGAAGAAGTGGCCAGCCCGCGCTTCGCGGCGCTGATCTGCCATCCCCACCCTCGCATGGGCGGCACCATGCACACTCACGCGGTGCACCGGATGGCCAAGGCGGTCCGGCTCGCCGGGGGCGTAACACTCCGCTTCAACTACCGCGGCGTCGGGCTGAGCCACGGCCAGTATGACCGCGGGCTCGGCGAGGCCGACGACGCGGAGGCGGCCCTTCTCTTCCTGGCCGCCCGTCACCCGGACCTGCCGCGCCTATGCTGCGGCTTCTCCTTCGGCGCCTTCGCGGCGCTTGCCGCCGGCCCGCGCGACTCCGGGGTTCGCGGCCTCCTGCTGGCCGGCCTGGCGCTCACGCCGGTCCCCGATCTCCAGCGCGATCTCGGCTCGCTGCGGGCCCTGCCGCTGCCGGTGGCCGTGGTGCAGGCCGGGCAGGACCAGTTCGGCTCTCCAGCGCAGATCCGGGCCGCGCTGGAGGGATCCTCCGGACCGCGCCGCGTCAGCGAGGTTCGCCACGCCACGCACCTCTTCACCGAGGCGCTCGACGACCTGCAACTGGAGGCGGAGGCTGCTGCTGGCTGGCTGCTAGACGCCCACGCCGCGCTCCCGCCGAAGCGAAAGTAGCGGCGCTCGCGGTGATCAGCAAGCCTGGGTCGGGGCACCAGGACGGGGCACCGGCGGCGTGATCAGTGCTGGAGGCTCTCCAGCGGAGTGGCCTCAGCGGTCAGGCGGCGGACATGGGCCAGCAAGTCGTCGAGACGGAAGGGTTTGGCGAGGACCGCCGAGACCTTGATGTCCGGATCATGGCCGAGCGCCGTCACCACCACCACCGGGATGGTGGCCAGCTCGGCGTCGCACAGCTGCGCGGCGCGAAACTCCCAGCCGCTCATGCCCGGCATCATCAGGTCGAGCAGGATCAGATCGGGCCGGAAGCTCCGGGCGTGGTCCAGCCCCTCACACCCATCGCGCGCGGTCGAGACCTCATGCCCGGCCCATTCGAGAGATTCGCCGACGACCTCACGGATATCGGAGTCGTCATCGATGAGGAGGATGCGGGCCACTGCGGATTTCATAAGGGAATGACCGGCCCGCCGCCACACCCCGGCCGGGCGGCGACGCGGAGTCCGGGGCCGATCAAGCGCCAGAGAACTGGAGTCCGTCGAAGACCAGCGTCGGCGTCCTGATCGACGAATATGGGTATGGGTCATCGCCGACCGCCGCGAGGCGATGCCAGAGTTCCTTGTGGCTCCCGGAGACGTTCATCTCCCCCACCGGCTCGGCCAGCTGCCCGCCCCGGATACGGAAGCCGCGAACCCCTAGCGAGAAGTCACCGGTGGTCCCGTTGGAGTTGCCGCCGAGGAAGCCGGTGACCAGCACCCCCTCCCCCACTTCGGCCAGCAGCGCCTCCCGCGGGCGGGTGCCGCAGCGCCAGAGCAGGTTGGAGGGACGCCCGGTGGTCGGCGGCAGCCCGAGTTTCCGGCCGTAGTAGGTGTCGATGAACCAGCTCCGCAGCACGCCCCGCTCCACCACCGGGCGCGGCCTCGCCGCCAGCCCCTCACCGTCGAAGAGCCGGGAGCCGAAGCCGCGCCGGACCAGCGGGTCGTCGCGCAGGTCGAGCAGTGGGCTGCCGATGGCCTCGCCCAGCCGCCCCTCGAGGAAGGAGCGCTGCTGCTGCAGCGAGGCGCCGTGCATTGGGCCGAGCAGCTGGCCGACCAGCTTGCCGGCGGCGCGCGCCTCCACCACCAGTGGCAGCACCGCCGATTCGCCTCGCCTGGCGCCGATGGTGGCAAGGGCCCGCTCGGCGGCACGGCGTCCCACCACCTCGGCCGGCTCCAGTGAAGCGAAGAAGCGGTCGCCGCTGGCGGCCGAGGCCTCGGGACGGCGCCCATCGGGGTCGCGGACCACCACCTCCGCGGAAAGCCAGAAGTCGGTGCCGCGCTTCACCCCCTCGAAGCCGTTGGTGGCGAAGTAGGCACCCTCGCTGGCACCGTCCGAGACGCCGGTCGAGACCGAGAGGAACTGGTCGTGGCCGGGCACCGACCGTGCCGCCACCTCCAGCGCCTCGGCCAGCCGCTGGCGGGTCTGGGCGTCGAGGCTCCGGTGCGACGGGTCCTCGAGGTCGAGGTCGAGGTCGGCCCGCCCCTGGTAGAGCGCCGGCTCCGGAAGCCTCCGATGCGGGTCGGGGGCCAGCGAGCGGGCCAGCGCCACCGCCTCGCCGATGAAGCGGTCGAGCGCCTCGGGGCGCAGGTCGCTGGTGGAGACGGCGGCATAGCGGCCGTCTACGTAGAGCTCCAGCCCGAGCCCCCGCGTGGTGGCCTCGGAGATCCGCTCCAGCTTGCCGTCGCGCCAGGCCACCTCGACGTGGCGGGCCCGGAAGGCCCCGGTGGCCGCCTCGCCGGCGCCGTGGCGCGTCGCCAGCCGCGCCGCGTCCCTGGCGATCTCGAGCAAGGTCACGCGCCCCTCCCGCCCACCGTCAGGCTCGAGACCCGCACGGTGGGGAGCCCCTGCGAGACCGGCACGCTCTGCCCGTCCTTGCCGCAGGTCCAGCCCCCTTCGTCGATCTCGAGGTCGTCGCCCACCAGGTCGACCATCTCCAGCGCCTTGGGACCGTTGCCGATCACGTTCACGTCCTTCACCGGGCGCGTCAGCTTGCCGTCCTCGATGAGGAAGCCGTTCTTCACGTAGAAGGTGAAGTCGCCGCCGCCGATGTTGACCTGCCCGTTGGAGAAGTTCTCGCAGTAAAGGCCGCGCTTCACGCTGGCGATGATCTCGTCGTGGTGGTGCGGGCCGGGGAGCATGTAGGTGGAGCGCATGCGCGGGAGCGGCGCGTTGCGATAGCCCTGGCGCCGGCCGTTGCCGGTCGGGGCGACGCCGTAGTGGCGCGCCGAGATGGCGTCGTGGAGGTAGGAGGTGAGGATGCCGTTCTCCACCAGCACGGTGCGGCCGGCCTGGTTTCCCTCGTCGTCGACGTTGATGGCGCCGCGCGCGCCGAGCAGCGTGGCGTCGTCGACGATGTTGACGAAGGGCTGGGCGACCGGCTTGCCGAGCTTGTCGGCGTAGATGCTGGTCCCCTTGCGGTTGAAGTCGGCCTCCATGCCGTGGCCGATGGCCTCGTGGAGCAGGATGCCGGATGAGCCGGCCGCCAGCACCACCGGCAGGTCGCCAACCGGTGGGGCGCCGGCCTCGAAGAGGATGGTGGTGCGGTCGATGGCCCGCCGCACCAGCCGGTCGAGCCGGTCGGGCGTGTAGAACTCGAAGCCGGCCCGGCCGGCCACGTTGTAGCCGTTCTGCTCGCGCCGCCCGCCCTGCTCCGCCACCAGCGAGATGGAGAGGACGGTCATGGGCTGGCGGTCCTCGACCAGCCGGCCGGTCGAGTCGGCCATGAGGATGGCGCTGCTCTCGCTGCGCAGGTGGAGGTTGACCTTCTTGATGCGCGGATCGGCGGCGAAGGCCCGCTCGTTCAAGGCGGCCAGCAGCGGCCGCCGCTCCTGCGGCGACACCTGGTCCCAGTCGCGGCGAAGCGGGTAGCGGTCGGGGTGGGGAGCGCCGACGTGGAGCGCGGTCGGGGCGGCGCGGGCCGGGCCGGCGGCGATGGCCGCCGCGGTGCGGGCGCACTCGAGCAGGGCCGGCTGCGTGAGGTCCTCGGTGTAGCCGTAGCCGGTCTGGTCGCCTCGCACCGCCCGCACCCCGACGCCGAGCGAGACCCCGGCGTGGGCGCGGTTGACCTCGCCGTCCTCGAGCCCCATGTCGGAGGAGACGGCGTGCTGGAAATAGACGTCGGCGAAGTCGGCGCCCCGCGACAGGGCGGCCGCCAGCGTCTCGCGGATCATCCGCTCGGTCACGCCGAAGCGGTCGAAGGAGGTCATCCCCCTGTCATAAGGGTTGTCGGCTCCGGACGCGAGAAGTGCTAACCATCACTCCATGCCGACAGCCACCCTCGACGGGACGGACCTCCACTGGCGCGACGCCGGGCGCGGAACCCACGCCGTGCTGCTGCTCCACGCTTTCCCGCTCCACTCCGGCATGTGGAGCCGGCAGATCGAGGCGCTGGCCGCCACCCACCGGGTCATCGCCCCCGACTACCGGGGCCTGGGGCGCTCGGCCGGCTCGCACGAGGCCTCGACCATGGCGCTGCTGGCGGGCGACGTGCGGGCGCTGCTGGCCCACCTGCGGATCGAGCGGGCCGCGGTGGTGGGGCTCTCCATGGGCGGCTACCTGGCGCTGGAGCTCTGGCGGCAGGTCCCCGGCCTCTTCACCGGCCTCGCCCTCTGCGACACCAAGGCCGGCGCAGACACCGCCGAAGGCGCGGCCGGCCGCGAGACCTTCGCAAAGGCGGCGCTGGCGCAGGGGCTCCACTGGGTGGCCGACCAGATGGCGCCGAAGCTGCTCAAGCCCTCGCCCGACGCCGCCGCGCTGGCCGAGGTGCGCACGCTAATCGGCGCCGGCACTCCGGTTGGAGTGGCGGCGGCGCAGCGGGGCATGGCGCTCCGCCCCGACTCGGGCCCGACGCTGGCGACCATCACCTGCCCGACGCTGGTGGTGGTGGGCGCCGAGGACGGGCTGACGCCTCCGGCCGAGGCCGATAAGCTGGCGGCCGGGATCCGCGGCGCCCGACTGGCGCGCATCCCGGGCGCGGGCCACCTCCCCAACCTCGAGCAGCCGGCCGCCTTCAACGAGGTGCTCACCAGCTTCTTGGCGGGGCTGCCGGTTTGACTCGCCGCCCGCCCAGGGCGCGTTCCAGGGTACGGACCGGGGCGGCCCCCGGCCTGACCTCCATCTACGAAGGGCCGGAGGCGCTGACCGCCCTGCTCGCGCGCGCCGGCTCGGCGCTCACCGCCGAAGAGGTGGCGGCCCGCTTCACCGTGGCGCAGGCGGCCGGCCAGCCGCGCGCCGAGGTCATCCCGGCGCTCTTCGAGGCCGAGCCGCGCTTCGCCTCGCCCGACGAGGCGCGCCGGCTCTACGGCAACCTCTTCGGCCTCTGGGAGCGCCTGGGCACGGGGCGCGGGCCGCACGACGACGCGCCAGAGGTGGTGGTCGAGCCTCCTCCTCCGCCGCCGCTGCCGCCGCGCGGTGAGACGCCGGGCGAGGAGCTGCCGCCCGAGCTGATCGAGACCGCCTGGCGCTGGCTGGCCGCGGCCCCGCCGCGGGAGGTGACGCGGCTCCGCGATCGCTTCGGCAACGTCCAGCCGGACCTCGCCGCCTGGCTCGACACCGCGCCGCTGCCGGAGAGCGGCCTGCTGGCCGCCACCGACCTCTGCTTCGAGGGCTGGATGATGCTCGAGCTGGCCTTCGGTGAGCGGGTCACCGCTGCCGACTGGCACGCGCTGCGCGAGCTGGAGGGCGAGCCGCCGGCGCTGGAGACCACGCAGCCGGCCTTCGCAGCCTACGCCGCCGAGCAGCTCGACCTGCTGGAGGGCGAGGACCAGGCCTTCACCGAGGAAGCGCGCGCCCATGTGGAGCGGGTGGTCTCGGCGGTGCTGGCCGCCCTCACCAGCGCGCTGCGACAGCCGTCGTGATGCTGCGGTATGAAGGTGAGGCTTGGGCCCTTAGCTCAGATGGATAGAGCGTCGGACTTCGAATCCGAAGGCCACTGGTTCGAATCCAGTAGGGCCCACCAGTAAACGGAAGCCCTTTCAGCCACTTGGCTGGAGGGGCTTTCGCCTTCTGAGGGGCCCGGCCCAATTCGTGTCCAAAACGCGTCTAGTGGCCGGCCGCGCCGCCCACCAGCTCGCCCTCCTTCCTCTTGGCCACCTCGATGAGGGCCACTGCGGCCCGCACGTCGGCGGCGTCCACCACGTTGTAGCGGTCGAAGACCGCCCGGGTCTTGTGACCCGACATCTTCATCACCACCGACTCCGCCACCCCGCGCCGACGCGCGTTGGTGATGAAGCTCCGGCGCAGGTCGTGGAACCAGATCCGCTCGACGCCGGCCGCCTCGCAGGCCCCCTGGAACTGCCCCAGCAGGTCGCTCCAGGGCTTGCCCGTCTCCGGGTTCACGAAGACGTGGGGCGAGGTGAGGTG
>JANPOM010000046.1:0-2007 GCA_031427995.1 Anaeromyxobacter sp.
CGTCTCGCCGCAGCGCCACCACAAGCACAGCCACTACCTGATCGCCAACGCCGACGTGGCCGGCTTCACCGACCAGGAGCGGCAGCTGGTGGCGCTGGTGGCCCGCTACCACCGGCGCTCGCCGCCCGAGGCCGGCCGGCCGGATCTCGCGGGGCTGGCGCCCGGTCAGCTCCGGCTGCTGCGCCGGCTGGTGGCGCTCTTGCGCACCGCCGACGCGCTCGACCGCAGCCACCACCAGCCGGTGCTAGGGCTGCGGGCCTCGGTCGTGAAGGGCCGGGTGCGCCTGCTGGCGCGGACCCGCGGCGACCTCGACCTGGAGCTCTGGGACGTGGCGCGCGAAGCGGCCTACTTCAGGCAGGCGATGGGCCGGCGCATCGAGGTGGTGACGCGGCGGCGGTGAGGCGGGCGCGGCGAGAGGCTCAAGGCCGTCATTGTCCGCCATGCGCCTCGACCGGCCACGACACACGGGCCTGCGGGCGTGACCTGGGGTCGTCGGTCAGAACCGCTGGACGTGGAGGTCGGGGCTCCGTTCGAGCAACTCGTTGAACCGCTCGACGAAGCCCGGCGCAGTCGGTGACCGGATCAGCCCGGGCGCGGCCAGCAGGGCGGCCTCGGTGATGCGCCGAGAACCGGCCTCGTCGCCGCTGGCCAGCAGCCAACTGAAGGTGGCGAGGTGCTCGCCCCCGCCGCTGGCGAGATCACGCTGCAGGTCGCGGAAGTTGGAGAGCGCGAAGCGATGGAGCTGCTCGGTGCGCCGCTGCTCGGACGTGACCGGGCCGGCTTCGGCCGGGAGCATCTGCAGGTAGTAGGCGGTCGGGGAGAACTTCACGAAGGCCCCGGTCAGCAGGTCGACGCCACCTGAGGTGAGGGGGCTGCTGATGTCGAGGATGGCGACGACGTTGAAGTCGCGCAGCAGCTTGAACTCCTGGGTCAGGTAGCCCGGCTTCTCGAACCTGGCGATGAACTGCTGCCCGCCGAGGAATCCGCGAGACATCTCGATGGAGACCGGCAGCTCTCCCTTGTTGAGCCCGTCGATGGTGAGCCGCACGCCCGGGACGTTCGAGTCGAAGGACAGCCGGTCGCTGGTGCCGGTGAAGATGGTGGCGCACCCGCCGAACAGCACCGGGAAGAAGGCGAGGCCCAGCGTGGCCACTCGGCGGAACTGCCCGGTCAGCTGGAGCCATTCAACGGTAGATCGCATGGGACGAAGCGTGACATGGGCGGTCGGATGCCGCAAGAGCGCGCCCGTCGCCGGCGGTGGCCGGCGTGCAAAGCGAGACGGGCGCCCGGGAGGACCAGCGCCCGTCTCGGTGTAGCCGACACACGGATTTGAACCGTGGACCTGCTGATTACGAATGAAGACAGGGGGATCGGCGGGTGAGCGAAATGGGCCGGTTTGCAGGCCTTTCCGAGCGTCAGTGACCGTCACTGACCGAGGGGGTGGGGTAAGGGCGGGGTAACGGCGGAGGGTCTGCCGTAATCAGCATTAATCAGCAGGTCCACGATCTCGCGGACGGTGGGTCGCTCCTGGCGCCCCGCTGAGCCCCGCTCGCCCCGGCCCCGCCCTCCAGCCCCACCGCGTCGCCGATCGCCCTCCTGGGAGGCGCTGGCGCAGCCGGCGGGCCTCTCCATGGTCCGCTGGCTGACCCCGGCCTGCTTGGCGAGTTTCGCGGCGGTGCCGGTCTTGCGGTGGTCGGGCTTCGGGTCGGGGAGGGTTGCCGCCACTTGGCGGACACCCACCGGCTTCGACTTGTGCTGCTTCGCCGCTGCCTCCCGGCCCTTCACCTTCCTCGACTCCTCCGCCTCCGCCCGGAGCCGCGCCAGCTCGCCGGAGCGGGTGGCGACGAGGGCCTTGATCTCGGCCTTCTTCCCCGGCGTGTAGTCGAGGCGCTCGAGGATCTCGCGGAGCACCTCGGAGGCGTCCGGCTTGCCGCTGTTGCGCGCCTCGGCCCGCTTCGCCCCCACGCTTCGGCGAGCCGGACTATCTGGCGTGCAAGCCCGCTAGTC
>JANPOM010000047.1:0-1067 GCA_031427995.1 Anaeromyxobacter sp.
CCCCGGCCCTGGAGCGCCAGCAGGTCCATGAGGAGCGCCACGGTGCCGTGGACCAGGAAGCCGGCCCAGATGCTCCGCGTCCTCGCCGAGAGCGAGCCGAGCACCACCCCGGCCACGATGGCGCCGGAGACCTCGAGCCAGGGCTTGCCGAAGTGGATCATGGTGTACGGGACCACCATGCCGAGGATCGAGGCGGCGCCGAGGCTGCGGGTGGCGTGGAGCCACCAGCCACGGAAGAAGACCTCGAGCGCGAAGAACTGGGCCAGGTAGACGGCCTCCCAGCAGAGGAGGTCGGCCCAGGAGCGGCCGGCCCCCCGGTAGAAGGGGTAGTAGGACCCGAAGTCGGGCTGATGGCGCGCCACCAGGAGCAGCGGCACCATGACGGCGAGCGCTCCGACGTAGATCCAGAGGTGCTGGCGGAGCCCGACCACGCGCAGCCCGTAGTCGCGCCGCCGCTCGCCCGGGAAGAACAGCGGCCAGATGGCGATCGGCAGCAGGTAGCCGCCCACCCGCGTCACGCCCCACCAGAGGTTGGAGTAGAACGCACCCCAGGTGGCGAGGTCGATGGGGCCACCGGGGTGGGTACGTTCGAAGGCCTGGAGCGCCGGGCGCAGCGCCTCCTCGTAGTAGGCCCCCTTGCCGAAGTACTCCTGGAGGGCCAGCACGAAGACGCCGAGGGCCGGGGCCAGCAGCGCCCCCAGGTCGGTTCTGCCCGTGGCGGCCAGGGCCGCGCGCCGGGCCAGCGCGGCTCGGTCGAGGGCGAGCCAGTCGGCCCGGAAGGCCCGCCAGAGCAGCAACGCCAGCGCCGCGAGGAGCGGCACCGGCAGGAACCAGGCGATGGCGGGGTGGCGCAGCCAGTCCATGGGCTGCGGCCGAATATACGCGAGGCGGGGGAGGTAGGCGTGCCAACACTTCCCGCCGCGGCCCGATCATTGTATGGAAGCGCCCTATGAAAACCCTCACCGAGCTGAGCGGCACCACCATCCGGAAGGCTGCGGCGGCCGTCGCCGAGGCGAAGCGGTCGCTTCCCAGGGCGGAGGCGCCGGTGGCCGTCGAGGCCGAGGCTC
>JANPOM010000048.1:0-1026 GCA_031427995.1 Anaeromyxobacter sp.
ACCGCGAGGCGCTCGGCATGCAGCGGCACGTCTACCTTCTCCACCTCCTGTTCCAACGCAGCCTGGAGCTCCGGGAGAAGGGGCCGGGCTTCGACGCGCCCAGCACGGGGCGACGGAAGAGGTAGCGGCCGGGAAGGGTCGCGGGGCGGAGGCAGGTCATGGCAGGGCGCGCGGAGCAGGGGACCTTCGACTGGAAGCCGACCAAGGCGCCAGCGACGACCCCGCCGCCGCGCCCAGCGCTCGGGCCGGCCGACCGCCACCGCTGGCTCACCGCCGACGAGGCGACGGCCTACCTGGGCCTCCCGACCCGCAAGGCCCTGTACGCCGCCGTGGCCCGCGGCCAGGTGCCGGCGCACCGCTTGGGGCGTCGCCGCCTACGGTTCAAACTCGACGAGCTCGAGAATCTGCTCGGTCAGGTGCGCGAGGTCGGTGGTGTCGGCTAGGATCCATACCCGGAAGCCGTGCCCCGTCGCGAGGAAGGACTCGCGATGGTGAAACTGAGGCCCTACGTGGTGGCCGTGAACCACGTCCCGGAGTGCCCGCGCCAGGTGGCCGGGCAGGGTGGCCGCAGCCAGGGCCGCCGGCGCTGTGCCCCCGGGTGCGAACGCATCACCGACGGGTGGGAAGTGGACCTGGCGTTGCGACTACCGGATGGGAAGCTGATCCGCGAACGGGTGAAGGCGCCCGTGAGCGGAAAGAGCGCCGCGCTCCGGTGGGCGCAGGACCGGGAGGCCGTCATCCTGGCGCAGCGCGCCAGGCGGCCGAAGGAAGAGAAGCAGGCTCCGACGCTCTCGGAGTTCAAGCCCCGCTTCGTCGAGGGACACGTGAAGGCCAACCGGCTCAAGCCCTCCAGTGCGGAGGCCTACGAGTCGCTGTTCCGCACCCACCTCATCCCAGCGTTCGGCGAGCTCCGGCTCGACGCGCTGGGCGACGAGCGGGTGCAGCGCTTCAAGGGTGAGCTGGTCGGGAACGGGATGGGGAGCAAGTCCATCAACAACATCCTCACTGCCCTGTCGGTGCTGCTGA
>JANPOM010000049.1:0-4997 GCA_031427995.1 Anaeromyxobacter sp.
CAGGATCCGTGGGCTGCTCGGCGTGCGATGCGGGCAAATTCAGCGCCGACACTGCAGCCTCGAGCTGCCGCCCGTGCGTCTCTGGTGCAACGTCGACCACGTGGCCACGCTGCGCCAGGCGCGCCGCGCCGCCTATCCCGATCCGGCCATCGCCGCGGCCCTGGCCGAGCTGGCCGGCGCCGACCAGATCACCATCCACCTTCGCGAGGATCGCCGGCACATCCAGGACCGGGACCTGCTGGTGCTGCGCAAGACCGTCAGCACCCGGCTCAACCTGGAGATGGCCGCGGCGCAGGAAATGGTCAAGATCGCCTACGAGGTCAAGCCCGACATCGTGACCCTGGTGCCGGAGCGCCGCGAGGAGCTGACCACCGAAGGTGGGCTGGACGCGGTGGGTGGGCGCGACCACGTGCGCCGCGTCGTCAAGACGCTGCGCGACGCCGACATCGAGGTCTCGCTCTTCATCGACGCAGAGATCGACCAGGTCAAGGCGGCCCACCGGGCCGAGGCCCAGACCGTCGAGTTCCACACCGGCCGCTACTGCGAGGCGCGGCTGGCCGGCGACCGTCGCCGGGAGCTGGCACGGCTGGTCGACGCCTGCAAGACCGCCGCGAAGCTGGGGCTGCAGGTGGCGGCCGGCCACGGACTCAACTACCAGAACGTGCAACCGGTGGCCGCCATCCCCGAGATCGAGGAACTCAACATCGGCCACGCCATCGTGGCCCGCGCCGTGCTGGTCGGGCTCGAGCGGGCGGTGCGCGAGATGAAGGAGTTGCTCAAGCAGGCGCGTCCGTGATCCTCGGGCTCGGCATCGACGTGGTGGAGGTGGGGCGCATCGCCCGGCTCCTGGAGGGAACGCCCGGGCGGGCCGAGCGCTTCCTGGCCCGCTGCTTCACCCCGGCCGAGCGGACCTTCTGCGATGCGCGGCATGATCGGGCCTCGGGCTACGCCGCTCGCTTTGCCGCCAAGGAGGCGGTCTTCAAGGCGCTGGGCGCGCCGCGCGGGGTGAGCTGGCAGGACCTCGAGGTGACGCGAGCCGAAGGGCGGGCGCCCACGCTCGCCATCTCCGCCAAGGCGGCGGCGGCCGGCCAGCGGCTCGGCGTGGCCCGGATCCACCTCTCCATCACGCACGACGGCGGCGTGGCGGCTGCCGTGGTGGTGCTGGAGTCGGCGTGAGAGAGCCCCGGGCCAGGCGGAGGGCGCCATGAGGGTGGTCGGCGCCGCCGAGATGCGGGCCATCGAGCGCGCCGCCATCGACCGGCTCGGAGTGCCCTCTCTCGAGCTGATGGAGCGGGCCGGGAGAGCCGTCACCGAGGCGGCGGCCCGGCTGGAGCGCCCCGGCGGCCGCTTGGTGGTGGTCTGCGGCGGCGGCAACAACGGCGGCGACGGTTGGGTGGCGGCGCGGCTGCTCCAGCCATCGGGGCGGGTGCGGGTGGTCGCGGTGGTGGCGCCGAAGGCGCTGGCCGGCGACGCCGCCGAGATGGCGAGGCGGGCGCGGGCGGCCGGGGTCCTGGAGGAGCCCTTCGTCGCGGGGGGAACGCTCGGCGCCGGCCCGGCCGACCTGGTCATCGACGCGCTCTTCGGGACCGGCCTCTCCCGGCCGCCAGAGGGGAGGTACGCCGCCGCCATCGACGCCATGGCCACGGCGCGCCGGGGCGGGGCCCGGGTGCTCTCCGCCGACCTCCCCTCGGGTCTCTCCGCGGACACCGGGCGGCCCCTCGGTCCCTGCGTCGAGGCCGACGCCACCGTCACCTTCGGGCTGCGGAAGCGCGGGCTGGTCCTCTTTCCAGGGGTGACACTGGCCGGCATGGTGACCGTGGCCGACCTCGGGCTGCCGCCCGCGGCGCTCGAGGCCGAGCCCGAGCAGTGCCGGCTGCTGGAGGAGCCGGAGGCGCGGGCCCTGGTGCCGGCCCGGCCTCCGGCCGCGCACAAGGGGGAGGCGGGGCGGTTGCTGGTTCTGGCCGGGTCGCCCGGCAAGACCGGCGCCGCCCACCTGGCGCTGCTGGGGGCGCTGCGCGGCGGGGTGGGACTGGTGACCCTCGCCTCCCGCGCCGAGGTGTTGCCGCTGGCGCTGGCCGGACGGCCGGAGGCGATGAGCGCGGCTCTCGACGGCGGCGGGCCGCTCGGGCTGGACGATCTCCCGGCGCTGGTCCGGCTGGCGCTGAGCGCCGACGCGCTGGTGGCCGGGCCGGGGCTGCACCGCGGTCCCGGGACTGGCCGGCTGCTGCGCCAGTGGCTCTCGGAGGCGCCGCGCCCGGCCGTCCTCGACGCCGACGCGCTCAACGCCCTCGAGCCGGAGCCGGCCTGGCTCGGGCAGCTCCCGGCACCGGTGATCCTGACGCCGCACCCTGGCGAGATGGCGCGGCTCTGCGGGATGACCGCCGAGGCGGTCCAGTCCGATCGGATCGGCCTGGCGCTGGAGCGGGCCGCGGCCTGGGGTACGGTGGTGGTGCTGAAGGGGGCCGGCACAGTGGTGGCCGCCCCGGGCCGGCCGGCCGCGGTCATCCCGACCGGCAACGCCGGGCTGGCGACCGGCGGCACCGGCGACGTGCTGGCCGGCCTGATCGGCGCGCTGCTGGCCGGCGGCCTGACGCCGTTCGACGCGGCGCGAGCCGGCGCCTGGGTCCATGGCGCCGCCGGGGACCTGGTGGCGGGACGCCTCGGCCAGCGCGGCCTGCTGGCCAGCGACCTCGGTGAGGCGATCGGGCAGGTCTGGGCGCGATGGGGCCGGTGAGCGAAGCGACGCCCCGGGTGGTGGCGCGGCTCACCACCCGCTCGGCCCGGGCCACCTGGCGGCTCGGCCAGGTGCTCGGGGAGGCGCTCCAGCCCGGCGACCTGGTGGCGCTCATCGGCGACCTCGGGGCTGGGAAGACGCAGCTGGTCCGGGGGGCCTGCGCCGGGGCCGGGGTGGCTGAAGGCGACGTCTCCTCGCCCACTTTCGCCATCGTCCAGACCTACCGGGGCCGGCTGCCATTCAATCACGCCGATCTCTACCGGCTGGCCGACCTCGACGAGCTCTACGCCACCGGCTTCTTCGACCTGCTGGGAGGCGATGGGGCGCTGGTGGTGGAGTGGGCCGACCGGGTGGCCGGGTGGGCGCCGGAGGAGGCGCTGGTGATCCGGATGGTGGAGGTGGCGGGGCGGCCGAGCACGCGGCGCCTGACCGTGGAAGGGACCGGTGCGCGCCACGCCGAGCTGGCCCGGCTGCTGGGTCGAAGCACCAGGAGGCGTTAGATCGATCTCGCGGGTAGCGCGTTCACCTCGTCAGACCCCTAGTGGAGGAGACACCCAATGACCCGTCACTTCGCCCTCGCGCTGCTCCTGGCCGCCCTCTCTCCGGGGAGGGCCAACGCCGCCGCCGATCTCACCGCGCCGTCGAAGATCGACGCCGTCACCGTCTACCGTGGCTGGGCTCGCGTCACGCGCCTGGTCCGCGTCGAGGTCGGCCCAGGCGACTCGCGCCTGCTGTTGCAAGGGCTCCCGGCCGGGCTCGACGACGACTCGGTGCGGGTCGAGGGGAAGGGAACGGCCCGGGCCCGGGTCGGCGGCGTCAGCGTCGACCGGATCACCCAGGCCGAGCTCTCGCTCCCCGAGGTGCGCGCCGCCGAGGTGCGGGTCGAGGCGCTGCAGGGTGAGGACCGCGCGCTGGAGGACAGGGTCTCGCAGGCCCGGGCGCGCTCGAAGTTCGCCGAGTCGCTCCGCTCCAGCTACTCGGAGGAGCGGAGCAAGAACCTGGCGGTGCGTGGGGTGAGCGCCAGGGAGTGGGCCGACCTGATGAGCTTCGTCGAGGGGCAGCTGGAGGCGGCCGCGGCCGATGGCCGGCGCGCCGAGGCCGGGCGGCGTGAGCTGGCCCGCAAGCTGGCGGCGGCGCGGGATGAGCTGGCCAAGCTGCAGGCCAAGCGGAGCGGGACCAGCGCCCAGGTGGCGGTCGAGCTCCACGCCGAGCGCGGCGGGTCGCTCGAGCTGGCGGTCAGCTACCTGGTCCAGAACGCGGGCTGGCGCCCGATATGGGATGCCCGGCTCGACCCGGAGAGCGGCGCCGTCGAGCTGGCGCTGCTGGGCGAGGTCACGCAGCGGACCGGCGAGGACTGGACCGAGGCGCGGCTGGCGGTCTCGACCGCCGAGCCGGGGCGTGGACTCTCGGTGCCAGTGCTCGAGTCGCGCTGGCTGGAGCGGGCCCGGCCCGTGCCGGTGGCGAGGGGGGCGATGCGAGACAGCTCCCCGGCCGCCGCGGCGCCGTCCATGGCGCGCTCCAGGGCCGAGGCCGAGCCCAGCAAGATGATGTCCGAGGAGGTCATGGACCTGGAGCCTGAGCAGGCCGAGGCGACCATGGGGCTGCTGGCCGCCACCTGGACCACGCCGCGGCGCGAGACCATCGACGGCGCCGGGCGGAGCCGCACCGTGCCGCTGGCGCGCCACGCACTCAAGGGGAGCGTGACCCGGATCGCCTCGCCGCGCGGCGACGCCACCGCCTACCTCACCGCCACCGTCAGCAACGAGACCGGCGCGCCGTTCCTGTCCGGGCAGGCCCGCATCTCGCTCGGCGACGAGTTCGTCGGCCGGGCCCCGCTGGCCGCCACGCCGCCGGGCGGCGAGCTCAAGCTGGCCTTCGGCGCCGACCCGCGCCTCGAACTGGATCGCCGGGTCATCGAGCGGCGCCACGAGACGGCCGGCCTGCTGGGCGGCGACCACGTCTGGCGTTACCAGGTCCGCACCACCGTCAAGAACCGCTACGCCGTGGCCACCACGCTGACGCTGCTCGATCTGGTGCCGGTCTCGCGCGACGAGGCGGTCAAGGTGAAGCTGCTGGAGGGCTCGACGCCGGCCACCAGCGAGGACCCCGAGCGCCCCGGCGTGAAGCGCTGGGAGCTGAAGCTCGGCCCGAAGGAGACCCGGGTGGTCGAGCTGCGCTACGAGGTCCGCTACCCGAAGGACTTCCCCATCCAGGGGCTGGAGTAAGGGGGCCTCTCCCGGCCGGGGCGCGAGGCCAGGCGCGC
>JANPOM010000050.1:0-7185 GCA_031427995.1 Anaeromyxobacter sp.
GCAGCCGCAGCATCTTGGTGTGCTTGAGCAGCAGGCGCCCGGCCGATGTGGCCTTCAGCGGTCGGCTGCGCACGATCAGCACCGTGCCGACCTGCGGCGCTGCGCTCGATGTAGTCACGCACCGGGTGCAGTGCCGACGCAACGTTGTGGGGCGAGCACTGGAAGACCAGGCGCTCAGCCGCGCCCGCGCCGCCGCCAGCTTCTCCTGGGAGAAGAGGAGCGTCCCGCTTCGTGGGCTCACCTCGCTGCTGGCCGGTGAGGCGGAGGCACCGCGCCGCAGGGCGGCCGCGCAGTCCGCCTCCTTCGCCCTGCTCAAGCTCGAGAAGGCGACCGCGGCGCGCGACGCCGCGCTGCTGCGGGCCGGCGGCGAGCGCGGCTTCCACTCCTCGCTCGCCCTGGCCGGCGCGCTGCGGCTCGAGGATCCGGAGCGGCTGGCGGCGATCGCCGAGGCCACGCTGGCCGCCGGCGACGCGACCTGGCCAGCCACGCTCGACGCGCTGGCCCGGAAGGAGCTGGGCACCAGCTCGGTTCGGCTGCGCGAGTGGGACCTGCCTCGTCTCTTCCGCACCACCGCCGCCCCAGGCGGCTTCCCCGCCAACCGGCTGCTCACCGACCTCGGCACCCTGCTCACCGGGCTCGGGCTCGACCTCGTCGCCGGCGGCCGGCTCACCGTCGACGCCTCCGCCCGCCCGGGCAAGATCCCGCGACCCATCGCCGTGGCCGTCGAGGTGCCTGGGGCGATCCGCCTGGCGCTCACCCCGCTGGCCGGCCTCGACGCCTTCAGCGCCTCCCTCCATGAGCTGGGCGTCGCCCTCTCCCTGGCCCACGTCTCGCCGGGCGCGACCTTCGAGGACCGGCGTCTCCCGCCCGCCTGGCAGACCCAGGCCTGGGGGCTGCTCTTCGAGGAGATCGCCACCGACGCGGGCTGGCTCACCGCCCGCGGCGTCGCACCCGAGGCGGCCGAGCGCGAGGCCCGGATCACCGCCGCCCGCCGCACCCATGCGGCGCGCGCCGCCGCGGCCACCGTGCTGATCGAGCTGGCCCGGGCCCGCGACCCTGCCGGCGCCCCGGCCCGCTGGGCCGAGCTGGCGCCGCGGGCCTTCGGCCACCCCGTCGATGGGAGCGCCCCCCTGCCCTGGCGGGTCGAGCCCGATCCCCTGCTGCGCGCCGCCGACTCGCTCCGCGCCCACCTGCTGGCCGAGCGGCTCTCAGCCACGCTGACCGCCCTGGCCGCCGACCGGCCCTGGTGGCGCTCTCCGGCGTCCGGGGCCTGGCTCCGCGAGGCCTGGTCGGGCGAGGGCGGGGGCCGCGTCCTGCTGGGTGCGCTGGAGCGATACCGCTCGGCCCACCGAGGCCCGAACGGAGTCCCCGCCAGCTGGCACGTGGTCTACGCGGTCGCTTCACGGTAGCATCGCCGGATCGTGGCAGACGCCCCGGCCAGCGCCGAGTTCAAGCCCCACGCCTTCGGCAAGTTCTTCCTGCTCCAGCGGCTCGCCGTGGGGGGCATGGCCGAGATCTACCGGGCGCGCGTGGTGGGGGCGGCCGGCTTCGAGAAGGAGCTGGTCGTCAAGCGCATCCTGCCGAACCGGTCGCGCGACCAGGGCTTCATCTCCATGCTGGTGAACGAGGCCAAGCTCACGGTCCAGCTCACCCACTCCAACATCGCCCAGATCTACGAGTGCGGCATCATCGAAGGGACCTACTTCATCGCCATGGAGCTGGTGAACGGCGTCTCCATGAAGGAGGTGATGCAGGCCTTCACGCGGACCGGCGTCACCATCGCTCCGGAGCAGGCCATCTACATGGTGCTGCAGCTGCTCCTCGGCCTCGACCACGCCCACCGCAAGACCGACGGCCAGGGCAACGCGCTGAAGATCGTCCACTGCGACGTCTCGCCGGACAACTGCCTGGTCTCCTTCGAGGGCGAGGTCAAGCTGCTCGACTTCGGCATCGCGCGGGCCGCCACCGGCCTCTCCAACTACAAGGAGGGGATGCTGATGGGGAAGCTCGGGTACGTGGCCCCCGAGCAGGCCTCGCTGGAGACGCGCTGGGACCACCGCGTCGACATCTTCGCCGCCGGCATCATCCTCTACGAGCTGCTCACCAAGCAGAAGCCCTTCCCCAAGTCGACCGACGTCGACTCGCTGGTGGTCTCCCGCAAGATCAAGGTGGTGCCGGTCACCACCATCGACCCGCGCCTCCCCAAGGAACTCGACCAGATCCTCGGCAAGGCCCTGGCCTATGACCCGGCCAGGCGCTACGCCGACGCCCGGGCCTTCGCCGAGGCGCTGGTCGACGTGCTCTTCCCCACCCCGCACTCGGCCATCTCCGACCACCTCAACAAGCAGATGCACCAGGTCTTTGGAGATCGGATCGCCAAGCAGCACCAGGCCCGCGCCCACGACGCGCTGATCATGAAGGTGCTGGGCAACCTGGCCGACCGGTCGCAGGCGGCGCAGCGGCTGGCGGCCGGCGCTGCCGGGGCCCTGCCCCACGGCTCGATGCCGGACGCCGGCGCGCCACCCGAGCTGGAGCCGCTGGCCATGCCGGCCGAGCCCCAGCCCGATCTCCGCACCCCATCGGGTTCGCGCTCGATGCGCCGGCCGGTGGTGGTGATGCGCGGGGCGGCTTGGCCGGTGGTGGTCCTGGTGGCCCTGCTGGCGGCGCTGGCCGGGGCCGCCGGCAGCTGGCTCGGCGGGCCCTACCTGCGCCGCGGGTCCCTGGTGGTGACCAGCGAGCCGAGCGGCGCCGAGATCAGCCTCGACGGCGCTCCGACCGGGCAGCGCACGCCGGCGGTGATCGAGAACGTGGCGGTCAACCAGCCGCACGAGGTGGTCCTCTCCGGGCCGAGGCTGCGCGCCACCCCGGTGGCGGTGAAGCCCGAGCCGGGGCGCCTCTCGCTGCGGGTCCATGCCCGGCTCGGCACCTCGTTCGGGGCCATCGTGGTGACGAGCGATCCGCCCGGCGCCGCGGTCCGCATCGACGACCGCCCGGCCGGAGTCACCCCCATCACCATCGGCGAGGTCCGCCTCGACCAGCGCCACCGCATCGACCTCAGGCTCAGCGGGTACGAGATCGACCAGGTGGTGATCCTGCCCGAGAAGGACGGCACCAGCGTCCAGCGCACCCTCACCCCGGCCGCGCCGGGCGCCCCGCGGGGCAAGTAGATGCGGCTGGTGATCGAGGACGAGGCCGGCACGCGGACCGCGGTCCCGTTCACCGGTGACGAGATCGTGGTGGGCCGCGCCACCGAGGGGATCGGCTGGCGCCTCCCCGACCGTGACATCTCGCGCCGCCACGCCCGCTTCACCCGCTCCAGCGGCACCATCTTCGTCGAGGACCTCGGCAGCCTGACCGGCACCCGGCTCAACGGCGAGCCGGTCGGCTCGCGCCGGCGGATCCGCCCCGGCGATCTGGTCGAGATCGGCGCCTACGACCTGGTGGTGCTCCCGGAGGAGATGGCGATCCACGGGCCGGGGACCCCGCCGCCGTTGCCGGCCGCGACCCGGCCAGATCCCATGCCGGTGATCGAGCTGCCGGCCAGCCCGGCGCCGGGGCTCGCCGCCACCGCCGTCGCCAGCACGGCTGGGAGCGTCACCGCCAACATCACCGAAGCCGTGACCGGAAGCGGCGCCGGGCGGGGCGGCCGCCTGCTCCGGCTCGGCCTGGCCGCCCTGGCCGCCCTGGCCGGAGGCCTGGTGCTCGGGCTCCTGCTGCGAAGGTGGCACTCGTGAGCCAGGGCCCGGGCAACAGCTTCCCGCTCCCGCTCGACCGCTACGCCGGCGAGGATGGACTCGACCTCTGGTCGGTGCTGAGCGGCCGCGCCGCCGCCGACCCGCTCAACCTGGTTGCCACCGCCATCTTCGCGCTGGCCATCCTCCACACCTTCATGGCCCCCAGGCTGATGGCCGCCTCGCACCGGCTGGCGCGGCGCCTCGACCAGGCCCGCGGCGGCGAGGGGCACAGCTCCCGCGTCGAGCTGCTCCACTTCCTCGGCGAGATCGAGGCGATCTTCGGCATCTGGGTCATCCCCCTGCTGGTGGTGCTCACCGTGACCCGCGGCGCCCGCGCCGCCGAGCAGTTCGTCGGCGGAGTCCACTTCACCGAGCCGCTCTTCGTGGTGGTGATCATGGCCATCGCCTCGACCCGCCCGGTGCTCGCCTTCGCCGAACAGGTGATGGGCGTGGCGGCCCGGGCCGGCGGCGGCACGCCGCTCGCCTGGTGGCTCTCGGTCCTCACCCTCGGCCCCTTGCTCGGCTCCTTCATCACCGAGCCCGCGGCCATGATCATCTGCGCCATGCTGCTTGGGAGCCGCGTCCTCGACCTCGAGCCGAGCCCGGCCTTCCGGTACGCCACGCTCGGCCTGCTCTTCGTCGACATCTCGGTGGGCGGCACGCTCACCCACTTCGCAGCGCCGCCGGTGCTGATGGTTGCAACCAGGTTCGGGTGGGGCACCGGCTTCATGATGTCGAACTTCGGGTGGAAGGCGGCGGTCGGCATCGCCGCGGCCAACGCCATCTACGCCTTCGCCTTCCGCGGGGAGTTCGCCGAGCTTGCCGGCAAGGCCCTGGCCAGGGCGCGGGGGCCGCAAACCACTCCCGAGCGCCCCATCCCCACCTGGATCGTCGGCGTCCACCTGCTCTTCCTGGCCTTGACGGTCCTCGCCGCCCAGACCCCGGCCGTCTTCATCGGCGCCTTCCTCTTCTTCCTCGCCTTCCAGCAGGCCACCGCGCCGCACCAGAAGGCGCTCGACCTGCGCCCGTCCATGCTGGTCGGTTTCTTCCTGGCCGGCCTGGTCATCCACGGCGCCGGGCAGGGCTGGTGGATCGAGCCGGTCATCTCCCGCCTCGCCGAGTGGCCGCTCTTCTTCGGCGCCATCGGGCTGAGCGCCTTCAACGACAACGCCGCCATCACCTACCTGGCCTCGCTGGTGCCGGGGCTCGGCCCATCGCTCCAGTACGCGGTGGTGGCCGGGGCGGTGGTGGGCGGGGGCTTGACGGTGATCGCCAACGCCCCCAACCCGGCCGGGCAGTCGGCGCTGGCCAGGTACTTCCCGGACGGGGTGGCGCCGGGCGGGCTGCTGGCCGGCGCGCTCCTCCCCACCTTGGTGATGGCCGCCTGCTTCCTGCTGCTCCCGAGCGACTAACGCCCGCGCTTGCGCTGCGGGTCGCGCATGGCCCGCTCCATGGTCCGGCCGGTCCGCCGCTCGGCCTGGCGCGCCGCGACCTCGTGGCGCGCCGCCAGCGCCGCCGCTTCCCTCGACAGCTTCTGGTAGCTGGCCAGCCGCCCCGCCTCGAGTTCCCCGGACGCCACCGCGCCAAGCACCGCACAGCCCGGCTCCTCACCGTGGCCGCAGTCGCTGAAGCGGCAGCCGGCCGCCAGCGTGGCCACGTCCGCGAAGGCCGCCACCACCCCTTGGCCGCCCCAGAGCTGCAGCTCGCGGATGCCGGGGCCGTCGATCAGGAAGCCGCCGGAGGGAAGCGCCCAGAGCCGCCGCCAGGTGGTGACGTGACGGCCACGCCCTTCGGCGTCGAGCGCCCCGATCGCCTCCACCTCTCCACCTCGCAGGGCGTTGAGCAGCGTCGACTTGCCGACGCCCGACTGGCCCATGAGCGCGGCGGTGGTCCCGGGTCCGATCAGCTCGTGAACCGCTTCGAGCCCCCGGCCGGCCCGCGCCGAGATCACCCGCAGCGCCGCCCCGCCGGTCACCGCGCTCACCTCCCGCGCCACCTGCTCCGGTTCGGCGCAGAGGTCGGCCTTGGTCAGCAGGATGGCCGGCACGGCGCCGGAGGCGCGCACCGAGGCCAGCATCCGCTCCAGCCGGCGCAGGTTGGGGCCAGGGACCAGCGGCTCGACCAGCAGCACCAGGTCGACGTTGGCGGCCAGCACCTGCTCCCCGGTCGGGGTCCCGGCCGCCTGGCGCGAGAGGACCGAGCGGCGGCCCAGCACCCGGCGCAGCACCGCGGCGCCATCTTCGAGCGGCTCGCAGAGGACCCAGTCCCCCACCGCCGCCGCCCCGTGGAGCGCCGCCGGCAGCAGCGCCGACCGCTCCTCGCCGCCGAGGTCGAGCAGCAGCCGCACCCCGAGATCGGCGAGGACCCGGGCCGGGGCCAGCCCCGCCTCGGCCGGCAGGTCGAGCTGCCGCGAGAAGAATGGGCCGAAGCCGAGGGCCGCGAGTGAAGTCACGCGCCCGTCAAGTTAGAGCAGATCCCGCCATCCGTCGACCTGCCGCGGCGAGAGGGGCGCGCAGCTTCACTTCCCCTGGAAGCTCGGTGGCCGCCGCTCGGCGAAGGCCCGCCGCCCCTCCAGGATGTCCTCGCTCTCGAAGGCGCGCCGGCGCAGCTCGGCGATCTCGCCGCGCTCCGCGCCGGAGAGACCGCGCTCGTGCGCGCTCTCCAGCAGCCGCAGGATCCGCTTCATCCCCTGCACCGCCAGCGGGGCGTTGCGCGCGATCTCCTCGGCCAGCGCCAGCGCCGCCCCCTCCGCCCCCTCGGCCGGCAGCAGGCGATTGACCAGCCCCCAGCCATGGGCCACGTGGGCGTCGATGGGCCGGCCGGAGAAGAAGAGCTCGCGGGTGCGGGCCCCGCCCACCAGCTGCAGGAACCGGCGCAGCCCGCCCTCCGGGTAGACCACGCCGAGCTTGGCCGGCGGCAGGCCGAGCAGGATCCCCTCGCGGGCCACGCGAAGGTCGCAGGTGGCGGCCAGCTCGAAGCCGCCTCCGTAGGCCGGCCCGTTGAGGAAGGCCACGGTCGGACAGGCCACTGCCTCGAGCGCCTCGGCGGCCCGCTCCACCGCCTCGTCGGGCCGCTCCCCGCGCCCGTTCACCTGCCCCATCTCGGCGAGGTCGAAGCCGGAGGAGAAGGCCTCCTCCCCGGCGCCGCGCAGCACCAGGCAGCGCACCCGGTCGCGGGCCGCGTCAGCGCACGCCGCCGCCAGCTCGTCGAGGGCGCGGAAGTCGAGAGCGTTGCGCTTGGCGGGGTTGTCGAGGACCAGGACTCGGACCGCGCCGCGGTCCTCGGTCCGGAGCCGGGGCGGCGCGCTCATCCCAGGATGACGAGGATGTCGCCCTCGTTGACGGCCTGCGCGGGGACGCAGCGGATCTCCATCACCGTGCCGCCCACCAGCGCCTCGACCGGCATCTCCATCTTCATCGACTCGAGGATCACCACCACCTCGCCCGGGGCC
>JANPOM010000051.1:0-2671 GCA_031427995.1 Anaeromyxobacter sp.
GTCAAGGCGCCTCACTACCCAATGCCCGGCATCCACGGCAGCATGCTCGGGGCCGTGTGGATAGGGTCAACGCACCAGGCGAGATGCCCTCGGCGCTTCTCACGCCCCCGCCTCCCTCCTCCACGCCCGCCACGTCGTCCACTGGTGGACCACGGTCGCCAGCGCCCAACGCCACGAGCGCTTGCGGGCCTGGTTGAAGGCGCTGGCCAGCATCCGGAAGAAGCGGGCGCTGTGCCGATACGGCTCGGGGATCTCCAGCGCCACCCCGCGCGGCCGAGCCAGGATGGCCTCCAGCAGCACCTGGCTCTCTCCATAGCCGCGCATGAGCCGCAACAGGTAGCCGAGCCGGAAGCGGCCCGGGTCGAGGTGGTGGCGTAGCGCCAGCCTCGGCTGGTAGGCGTTGAGCAGTCCGAGCGCCAACGACTGCCGCGCCATGAGCGAGTCCTCGCAGGAGGCCAGCCCACCGCGGCCGCTCCGGCCGAGGGCGAAGGCCCGCTCGTCCCCCTCCAGCAGCGCCCGGTAGGCGTCCAGCTGGCTGCGCCGGATCCAGAAACCGGCGCCGGGCGGTTCCCACGGGCCCCAGTGGTCGGCCGCCCCGGTGATCAGCTCGGCCCCGGCGTCCTTGATGCCAAGCCAGGGGAGGAACGGCGCGGCCCAGCCGGGAGGCGTCACTGACTCGGGCAGGAGGAGCCGCCCTCCGAAGCAGCCCAGATCGCCGCGTGAGCGAATGAACTCCAGCCCCACCGCCACGAAGCCGTCCTCCAGCTCGTTGTCGTCGTCGATGAAGAGCATCCAGGCGGCGCTGGTCTCTCGGATGGCGTGGAGGCGCGCCGCGGTTAGGCCAGGGCGTTCCTCCCGCGTCAGCCGGGCTGGGTGGCCGGCGGCGCGCAGCGGAGCCAGCAGCGCCTCGCCCAGCGGCGGCGTCGAGCCGTTGTCCACCACCACCACCTGGAAGGTTCCCGGCGCCACCCTCTGGCGGGCCAGCGACCGGATCGCCAGCGAGAGGAGCTCGGGTCGCGGGTCACGGGTGCAGAGGCAGATGTCGAGGTCCACGCGGTCCACACTCTACCCGACCCATGGTCGAGATCCCTCGCCGAACGCGCCTCTGGTAGAAAGGGCAGGTGCCCACTCGCCTAGACGCCGTCGTCACCCACATCGAGGTGAACGAACGCCACGGCGTCGGCGTGCTGCTGCAGGCCATCTTCGGCGAGGGCGCTGGCCTGGCCGTCTTCCGCTCTCGCGACGACTTCGGCGGCGTGCAGCGGTTCGGCGAGCGGAGCTGCGGGATCGAGCAGAAGGCTGGCTGGCGGTGGCTGGCCCGGCGGCGGGTGGCGCGCGCCACGGGCGACCTGCAGGTCGCGCGGATCCTCTGCGTGCCCTACTTCACCGCCGACGTCCGGAACGCGCTGGCCCTGCAGGACCTGCACGGAGCCCCGCTCTGCACCTGGCTCATGGACGACCAGACGCTGGAGCAGCGGAGCATCCCCGAGCCGCTCATGGCGGAACTGCTGGCGCGGAGCCGGCTGCGGCTCGCCATCTCGCCCGAGCTGGGCGAGGCCTACGCCGCCAGGTTCGGCCTCGCCTTCGGCGTGGTCCCGCCGCTGGTGGCGGCGCGGCTGACCGGCGTGGCCCCTGCGGTCGGCCGGGAGCCTGGGGCGAGGGGCCTGGTCATCGGCAACATCTGGGGCCGCGCCTGGTACGAGGACCTGCGCCGAGCCGTCCGCGAGGCCGGGCTCCACCTCGACTGGTGCAGCCCGGCCGGCCTTCACAGCTACTGGGCTGGCCTCGAGCCGTCCGCTCTGGAGGCCGACGGCATCCAGCCGCTCGGCGCCCTCACCGAGGCGGCGCTCATCGAGCGGCTCCGCGCCGCCCCCTATGTGCTGGTGCCGACCGGCACGCTCGATGAGAGCGACGATCACCGCCACCTGACCCGCTTCAGCCTGCCAAGCCGGGTCGCCTTCGCCATCGCCACCGCCCAGGTGCCGCTCATCGTGCTCGGGAGCGGCGAATCGGCGGCGGCCCGCTTCGTCACCAGGACCGGGGTCGGCCTGGCGGCTCCCTACGAATCGCAGGCGCTGCGTCGCGCCGTGGCGGAGGTGACCGGCGCGGAGGGCTCGGCGCGGCTGAGGGCGCGCTCGTCCGAGCTGGCCCCCAGCTTCTCGGCGGCCGGCGCCGTTGACTGGCTCTGGGGCTCGCTGGCCGCCGGGCGTCCCGTCGATGACCGCTACGAGCGGCTGGTTGGAGGGTCGGGCGGCACGGCGGAGCGGTGAACCGGCGCGTTCAACGGCTGGGGCGCGGCAACCGGCGAAGCAGGGCCGCTCACCCGATCTGGTCGAGCGCTTCGGCCACCGTCTCGACCGCTGCGATCTCCATGCCGCGCGGGATGTCGGCGTGCCTGGCGTTGGCGGCCGGCAGCAGGGCACGCGTGAAGCCGAGCCGCGCCGCCTCGGCCAGCCGCAGCTCGGGCTGGGTGACGGCCCTCACCTCGCCCGCCAGCCCCACCTCGCCGAGCAGCAGCGTCCGCTGCGGAATGGCCCGCTCGCGGAAGGAGGAGGCGAGCGCGGCGATGGTGGCCAGGTCGGCGGCCGGGTCGTCGAGGGTGAGGCCACCGGCCACGTTGACGAAGAGATCGCAGGCCAGGATCTCCAGCCCCACCTTCTTCTCCAGCACC
>JANPOM010000052.1:0-5383 GCA_031427995.1 Anaeromyxobacter sp.
CCGCCTGGGCCGTCCCCCGCCGCTCCCGTGGTGCGGATTGCCGCGTGGTCATTCGCCGCAGGGCTCGTTTCGCCGCAGGCTGCTAAGGATGCCGCACCGTTTCGCAGCAACCGGTTCGGTACCGATGGGCACCGGTCTACACCCTGGCGGAGGTGGATTCACGATGCGTAAAGCACTGTTGTCGGCAGCGCTCCTCCTGGCTGCCGGCGCCGGCCGGGCGGCCATCCCGGCCGAGCAGGAGGACTGCCTCGGGTGCCACACCGACTCGTCCCAGACCTTCACGCTGGCCAGCGGCGAGAAGCTGCCGCTCTGGATCGACCAGGCCGCTTTCGCCCGGTCGGTCCACGGCGAGAACCTGCGCTGCACCGACTGTCACGCCGGCAAGACCAGCGACCACGCCACCGGCGAGATCAAGTTCAAGACCCGCCGCGAGGTGACGCGCGCCTACTACGAGCAGTGCAAGGGCTGCCACTTCGCCAACTACACCAAGACCCTCGACGGCGTGCACTACGCGGTCATGTCGAAGGGCAACGACAAGGCGGCGCTCTGCGTAGACTGCCACGGCGCTCACGACATCTCCCGCCCGGCCCAGCCCCGCACCCGCACCTCCGACATGTGCAGCCGCTGCCACCAGGTGGAGGCCGACGTCTACGCCAGGAGCGTCCACGGCCGGGCCTCGGCGGCCAACCCCGACGTGCCGGTCTGCACCGACTGCCACAAGGCCCACGACACCACCGACCCGCGCGACGGGGCGCTGGCCATGCGCACCCCCGAGATCTGCGGCGGCTGCCACTCCGACCAGAAGCTCATGAAGAAGTACGGCCTCTCCACCGCGGTGGTCGAGACCTACCTGGCCGACTTCCACGGCATGTCGGCCAGCTTCCAGAAGGGTCAGCGCCGGGAGGACGGCAAGCGGCTGGCCGCGGTCTGCACCGACTGCCACGGGGTCCACGACATCCAGAAGGCCGACGACCCGAAGTCAACGGTGATGGCCGCCAACCTGCAGAAGACCTGCGCCCGCTGCCACACCGGCGCCAGCGCCACCTTCCCCAGGGCCTGGCTTTCGCACTACGCGCCCACGCTGGAGACCGCCCCGCTGGTCTGGCTGGTCCAGTTCTTCTACCGCCTGATGATCCCCTTCATGGTCGGCGGCCTCCTCCTCCAGATCGCGCTCCACCTCTGGCGCGTCGTCGTGAACCGCTAGCGCGCGCGAAGGAGACCTCCATGAGCAAGGGCATCCAGATCCTCCGCTTCACCCTCCAGCAGCGCGTCGAGCACTTCATCACCATGGCGGTGTTCCTGCTGCTCTGCATGACCGGCCTGCCCCAGAAGTTCTTCCAGGCGGACTGGGCCCGCACCCTGGTCAACCTCTTCGGCGGCATCGACCGGACCCGCTGGCTCCACCGCTTCTGCGGGGTGGTGCTGGCGCTCTCCACGGTGGTCCACTTCGCCAACGCCGCGGTCGCCATCTGGTCGAAGAAGACCGGCTTCACGATGGCCCCGGTCCGCCAGGACTTCGACGACGCCATCCTCCAGCTCAAGTTCTACCTGGGGATGACCAACCGGCACCCGAGGTATGACCGGTACGACTACAAGCAGAAGTTCGAGTACTGGGGGCTGGTCTTCGGCAACGTCATCATGGTGATGACCGGGTTCGTGCTCTTCTTCCCGGTGGCCTTCGCCAACCTGGTGCCCGGCCAGATCATCCCGGCCGCCAAGGTGGCTCACTCCAACGAGGGCCTGATGGCCTTCTTCGTCATCACCATCTGGCACATCTTCAACGCCCACCTCAATCCGGACGTCTTCCCCTTCGACCCGTCGATGTTCACGGGTAAGATCAGCCGGGAGCGGATGCTGCACGAGCATCCACTGGAGCTGGCCCGCATGGAGGGGCGTCCGGTGGAGGAGCTCCTCGGGCATTCCGCGCCCGACCATGGCCCCCATCGCCCCAACGGCTGACCTCCTCGCGCAGGGACTCTTCCACTCGCTGGTGGCGTCGCTCTTCATCGAGGCGCTGGCGAGGAGCTGGGCGGTTCGCCACCCGGCGCAGAAGATGGCCCTGCGGCTGCTGGCGCTGGCCTACCCGCTGCTGGTCTTCCCGACGCTGCTCCTGCTCTTCCCCCAGCGAGGTGAGGAGGCCTTTCGAGCCGCCGCCCTGCTCTCGGGCCGCCGCTGGGCCGACCTCGCCATCCTCGGCCTCGACCTCCAGCGGATCTTCCTCTTCTCGATGGCGGGGCTCGGCCTGCTCCTGCTGGCCATCGACCTGGTGGCGCTGGCGCGGATGCTGCGGCGGGGGCGTCCCGCGCCGGCCCAGCCCGGCCCGGCCCACGCCGCCGCGCTCCAGGCGGCCCTGGCGCCGCTGCTCCGCCCCGGCCGCGAGCCGGCGCTGCTCTACCTCGACCGGCCGCTGCCGGGCCTCTTCTGCGCCGGGGTGCGGCGCCCGGCCCTCTACGTCACCAGGGGCGCGCTCGACCTGCTCGACCCCGGCGAACTGCGGGCGGCGCTGGCCCACGAGCTGGCCCACCTGGCCCGGCGCGATCCGGCGCGGAGCTGGGTGATGCTCGGCCTGCGCTGCCTCATGTGCCTCAACCCGACCTTCCAGGTGCTGGCCCGGGCGCTGGCGCGCGACGCCGAGCGGCTGGCCGACGAGCGCGGCGTCGAGCTGGGGGCCGACCGGGTGGCGCTGGCCAGCGCCCTGCTCAAGCTCCACAGGGCCGCCGGCGGTCTCGACGAGCGGCGCACCCTGGTCTTCGGCGGCGCGCTGGCCGGGACCTTGCGCCGGGCCCGGACGCACGATCTGGAGCAGCGGGTCAGCGCGCTGCTGGAACCGGCGCCGCTGCCGCTGCCGCTCCCCTGGCTGCGGCTCGGCCTGGCGGCCACCTCGATGTCGGGGCTGCTCTACTTCGTCACATGACCAGCCCCACGCCATCCCGGGCCGCGCTCGCGCCAGAGCTGATCCGCCTGCTGGCGGCGCTCGGCTGGGTGGTGATGGCCACCGCGCTGACCCTGGGCGGGCTGGGCGCGCTGCCCGGCTGGATCGTCGGCGAGCCGCGCCAGGTGCGGACCGTCTCCACCATCGAGGAGGCGGAGCGGAGCCTCGGCGCCCGGCTGGCGCTCCCCTCCTACTTCCCGGCCCACCTCGGCTGGCCGCCCGGGCGCATCCGCGTCACCGGTGGCAAGGGCGGGGCGGTCGAGCTGACCTTCCGGGACCCCGCCCAGGGGGCCGGCGACCAGCTCCAGCTCCTCCATGTCACCACGCCCGGAGACCCGCTGCCGCCCGAGTTCGAGCCTCCCGGGAACGAGCTCAGCTCCTCGCCCACCACCTTGGCCAGCCGCCCGGCGCGCCTCTCGCGGCGCACCATCGCCGGCCAGGTCTGGCAGCAGCTCAGCTGGGAGCGCGACGGCTGCCGGATGGTCTTGCGCACCCGCGGTGACGTCGAGGAGCTCTTCCGCATCGCCCGCAGCGCCCACCGGCGGGGCACGCCGTGACCGCCGCCGTGACCGTCCCCATGACCGCCCCGGCCACGCCCGGGGCCAGGGCCAGCCTCGGAGGTGGATGGGCGCTGCGCCGGCGCGTCTACTTCCTCATGGCCGTCGGCATCTTCTTCCCGCTGGTGGTCATCTCGCTGGTCAGCTGGTACTGGCTCCGCGAGCTCGACGGCCGGCTCAGCGAGGCCAGGTTGAACTCCGCCGAGACGGTGGCGGCCCACTTCGACGAGGAGCTGACCGGTGACCTGGAGCTGCTGCAGCGGCTCGCCTCCGGGATCGGCTCACGCCTCGAGGCGGCCGATCCGGCGCTGATGCAGCGGGTGGTCCGCGAGGCCTTCGCGCACTTCCGTCACCGCGAGGCGGTCTTCCTCCTCGACTCCAAGCAGCGGGTGGTGGCCGAGGAGCCGCACGGCCGGGTCTCCGCCGCGCCCAGGGCGGCCATCCCGCTGGTGGACGAGGTGCTGGCCACCGGCCTGCCTCGCCTCTCCGGCCTGCAGGTGGACGCCCGCGGCCCGCTGGTCCACGAACTGGTGCCGGTGCGCGACCTGGCCGGCCTGGTGGTGGGGGTGGCGGGCGGTACCTTCGACCCGAGCCGGCGCGACTTCCACAAGATGCTGCGGCGGCTCCGCCAGGGGCAGGCCGGCCGGGCCGAGCTGATCGACGCCACCGGCCTGGTCATCTCCTCGTCCGAGCCGCGGCGGGCCGGGAGCAAGACCGACTGCAGCGCCAACCTGGCGCGGCTCGTGAAGGCCAGGGCAAGCCTGGTCGCGCGTTGCGACGACTGCCACCAGGAGCGTGGCGAGCCCACCCGCTTCGGCGCGCTGATGACCTTCGCGCCCCTGGCCAGCGCCCCGTGGGGGCTGGTGGTCCGGCAGGACGCCTCGCCGGCCGAGGGAGTGCTGCCCTGGTTCGCGGTGGCCGGAGTCCTGCTGGCGCAGGTGGCCCTCTCGGCCCTCTTCGCCTGGGGGGCGGCGCGCAGCGTGACCCAGCCGGTGGCGGTGCTCACCGCCGAGGCCGAGCGGATCGCCTCGGGCCAGCTCGACTGGCCCATCCCCGAGCTGGGGTCCGACGAGATCGGCCACCTCGGCCAGGAGCTCGACCGGATGCGGCTGTCGCTGCAGGCGCTGGTGGCTCGCGTCGAACGAGACAACCTGGAGCTGGAGGGCCGGGTGGTGGCCCGCACCCGCGACCTGAACCAGGCCAACCAGGCGCTGCGCGAGCGCGAGCTGGCCCGCGGCGAGCTGCTGCGCAAGGTGATCACCGCGCAGGAGGACGAGCGCAAGCGGGTGGCGCGGGAGCTCCACGACGAGACCACCCAGGCCCTGGCGGCGCTGCTGATGCGCGTTGACCAGGCCGAGGAGGCGGTCCGGGCCGGCAAGGTCCCGGCGCTGGAGGAGCTGCGCACGCTGGCCAACCGGGCGCTGGCCGACGTCCACCGGCTCATCCTCGATCTGCGTCCCTCCGTGCTCGACGACCTCGGCCTGGCCTCGGCCGTCCAGTGGTACGCCGACCGGGCGCTGGGGTCGCGGGGGGTGGCGGTGCGCTGCGAGTGCGGCGAGCTGCCCAGGCTGACGCCCGAGCTGGAGACCGCGCTCTTCCGCATCTGCCAGGAGGCGCTCAGCAACGTGGCCCGCCACGCCCAGGCCTCGCACGTGCTGGTCGAGGTGCGCGTCGAGGGGCCGCTGCTCTGCATCGACGTGGAGGACGACGGCCAGGGCTTCGACATGGCCGCCGTGGCCCACCGCGAGGGGCAGCCGCACTGGGGGCTGCTCGGCATCCAGGAGCGCGCCGACCTGCTGGGCGGCCGCGCCCGCTTCGACTCCACCCCCGGCGCCGGCACCCGCGTCGAGGTCCGCATCCCGCTCTCCGAGGAGCACGCATGAGCGCCTCATCA
>JANPOM010000053.1:0-4477 GCA_031427995.1 Anaeromyxobacter sp.
GGGGTCAGTCTTCCGAGGTGCGCATTCTGACTTCATCGACTCGGGTCGGATCGAGACCGAGCGCCTGAAGAGCGGGTACGAGTACCTCGGCTGGGCCTCCGAGGCGGATACCCTCCTTGCCGATCGAATACCGGGATTTCACCTGGAGAAGGCGGCTCGTCGAGACGTTGGCCACCTCGTCATCCAGGTGTTCGTATCCATCAGGGGGCAGGGATGCGTTGGCCAGGGCGGCGGCGCGAAGCGCGAGCTGGGTCGTCTTGCTGAAGGCGAAGGCGAGACTCCGGGCGACGTTCCACCTGGCCGTGGCGAGCGCCACCGGGTCGTTGATGGTCGAGTCGAGCGAGGCCAGTTCGTCAAGGACCCGCTTCAGCGCTGGGACCAGCCGGTCCGGGCGCCCCTTGAACACGACGCCCAGGGAGTGAAGGCCGGGCACCGAGACCCGCTCCACCACCACCTCGAGCCCGCTCAGGCCGAGGGTCCGATCGAGTCGGTCCTTGAGCATGTTGGTCAACACGAGCTGCTCCGCCTCGTTTCCGGGCGAGGCCCCCATGGCCCGAACAGTCACCGAGGCCCAGCCCTGGGATGCGTTGGCCTGCTCGAACAGCACGGTGCTCCGCTCGAGCGGCTCGGGGAGAACGGTCGGCGCCAGCGCCGGGAAGGCCTGTTCCCTGGGTGGTGACCACCCCCCGAAAACGGCGGCGGCGCTCGCGAAGACCTCCTCGGGAATGAGGTCGCCCGCGACGACCAGCGTCGCACCTGAGGGGCGCATGGTGCGCCGGGCCCACCGCTCACCCCACCGAGGTTGGTCATCGATGGGTGGAGGGGGTGCGGCCAGGGCCCCTCGCTCCTGCGCGGCCAGGACGACGCGAGCTGCCGGCGTCACCCCCTCATCCTTGACATCGACCTGCCCCGCGGTGAACCAGCACGACAAGGCCTCCAGGCCGTGACGGAGGCCCGCCGCCGGATTAGCCACGGTCAGGATGACGCCGTCCCTTCCGACCATGGCTACTGCCTCGCCGCACCCCGGCGGCAGTGCCTTTTTGACGTCCTTCAGCCAGCTCCGGGCCCGGACCACCTCGGCGTTGCCGTTGACCCCCGGGAAGCTGAGCGCCGACACTGCGAAAGGTGTTCCCCTCTTGACCACCACCGCCACCTCAAGCCCGTTGGCGAGGGTCCTTCGCGCCGCAGAGGAGAGCCTCGGCGGGTCGAGCAGGCTTCGGACCGCCTCCGGGCCAGGGGCAGAGCCACGGTCGAACGAGGGCAGCTCTGCCCACTCCGGGCCGGTGGTGCCACTCAGCAGCGAACCATCGGGAGGAGGAGCCGGCCTCTCGAGCGGCTCGAACAGGACCGCCGCCGAGGGTCCTGCGTCGAAGAGGGCTGCCAGCCTGGACGCCGCCCCGGGTGCTACCAGTGCATCGACGCTACGCTGGAAAGCGGCCGACGGAGTCGCCTCCCCTGTCGTACGAACGGAGCGCGCGACGTCGAGGAGCGGCGTGCGTCCTTCATTGGCCGTGTAGCGGTCTCGCAGCATCCTGAACCTGGAGCTGTATGAGAAGACAGCGTAGACGGCCTCCTTCTGGAGCCGCTCCCGCGTCAACTCGACGGCACCCTCGATGATCGCTCGGATGCGCTCCGGATCTTCGGCGGGCTGGAGGATCACCGAGACGAGGATGACTGCGGCCGATTCTCTCGACCAGGCAAACCCGCCCACTCCGGTGATCTCTTTGCTCGACCGTTCCTTGGCGAGGCGCTCGCCGACCGCCCTGCGAAGGTACCCACCGGCGAACCGAAGCATCGGTTCACCGAGCCCCTGCTCGCCGCCGAACGACCAGGCCACCCAGAGTCGCCGCAGGTCGGCACGTACGAGCAGCTTCTCCGTTGCTTTTGCCCGGCTCGCGGGCCTGTAGAATTCGGATCGGGGTGGGCGCTGGATGGTCGTGGAGATGACGGGAGCGATCAACTCGCCGATCAGCTTCAAGGTGTCGTCTGGCGGCTGCCCGGTGGCCACGGTGAGGACAGCACCTTCTGGCCGGATCACGGCCTGGAGGTAGTCCTTGACGTCCTCCAGTGTCAGCTTTCGCAGGCCCTCGGGCGTGGCCTGGGCCCTTCCGTAAGGCGTACCCGACATGGCCATGCTCTCCACGAGTTGGGCCTGGTCCATGTAGCCGAGCGGCGACCGCTCCAGGCGGGCCGCGAGGTGCTCCCGGGCTCTCTCGACCTGCGCCTCGGTGAGTCCGGCCACCGGCTCCTGGAGGCGCAGCTTCTCGATGCGAAGTGCCTCCTCCAGCTTCGACGCCTTGGCGGTCAAGCTGAAGGCGATCTCGTCACGAACGTTGAACGAGTGGGAGACGATCCCCGCGGCGTAGATCCGCTCCTGGAGCCGAACTCCACCCCGCCCGGGCGCCGCCTGGTAGGCGAGGAACTCGGCCAATGAGGAGACGCCCTCCTTGCCTACCGGTTCGGCCTTGAGGCCGCCCGGAAAGCTCAGAATCACCTGGGCGTCCTGTTCCCCTTGAAACTGGTAGGCGACGACCCGGAGGCCGTTCTGGAGCGTAGCCGCCCGGGCGCGGTGGTTCATCGGCGCCGGGTCCTGCCCCTCCGCAATGCGGGCTTCGGTGCTGAAAGTGAACTGGGGGTGGGCACACCCGACCAGGAGGAGGAAGACCGCGACCAGGAAGCGACTGTGCATCCCGGATCGGTATCACACCGTTAGTACGCCTTGGCGGATTTCTAAGCGCGACCGCCTTTGGCGTACCTGTCGACGCAACGCGTCCCGAACGCCCGCCTCGCCGCCACGTGGTTGTGACGACCGCAGAGGAGGCGAAGGTTGGCCTGCGTCGGTTCGCCACCCTTCGACCACGGGTCGACGTGGTCGAGCTCCAGCCGATGCGTCGAGCCGCAGACGCCGCCGGAGTCGAGCGGCCAGGTGCAGCGGCCCTGGTCGCGCTCCCAGACGGCGCGCTTCACCGCGGCCGGGATGGCCTCGCGGTGGCCCTCCCGCCGGTGGAGCGGTTCGGCGAAGTTCGGCTCCACCGCAGGTTGCTCCGAAGTCGGGTCGGTGTCCGGGGCCGGGGCGGAGGCAGTGCTCGCGGCCGGGGCGGTCGGGGTAGACGCCACCACCGTCCTCGGCTTCTTCACCTGCCCACGCGCCTTCGCCTGCTTCTCCAGCAACAGGTCGAGCGCCGCCTCGAGCACCTGCTCGGTGGTGGCGCCCGGGATGGCGTGGCCGAGCCCCTCGCGGGCGCTCTTGAGCTTCTGCAGGAAGCGACGACTGACGGTGGTGCTGAGCCGGCTCAGTTCGGCGGTGAGCGGGTCGATCTCGTCACGGCGCGGCGCCACCGAAGCGGGGGCGGGGGCGGGGGCAGAGGTGGCCGGTTCCACTTTGGGCGCCCAAAGCGACCCGGAGTCCGTGTCTGCGGAGGGAGCGGCGGCAGGCCCTGGCGCCAGGACCGGCGCCGCCTCAGCGGTGCGCCCCGGCGTCAGCGAACGGATGACCGTCCGCATGGGTGGCGCCGACCTGGGCATCAGCTCGGCCACGACCTCCTTCGCGTCGCGGGAGGAGATGCCCAGAAAGCGGGGCAGCACCTCCGCCCTGTTCTCCCCGGTCAGGACCTTGCTCAGCTCGCCCAGGGTGGTCAGGCAGAGCCGCCCCTGGCGCAGCGGCTCGATCAGCTCGGGGAAGCGCTGCAGCAGGCGGGCCGCCTCGACGCGCCAGTAGGTCGGGGCCGGCGTCATCCCCAGCTCGGAGATGAGGAAGGCGAAGAGGCTGGCGTGGCCGAGCACCGACCAGGCGCGGCGCCGGTCGAAGTCGGAGAGTGCGATGAGGAAGTCGGCCAGGGCGGCCTGCTCCTTGCGGAGGAGGACGGCGATGGCGTCGCGAAGCCGACGTGCTTCCAGGAGTTCGAGAGAAGGAGAGGCCGCTCCGTTGAAGGAGGCCGCGGCCGAGGAAAGGGTCGGGTGCGCGTAATTGAACATTCACGGATCGTCTCACGCCGGTCTGACATTTCCGGGTGGTCGGACACGCATGGAACCCAAGAGGGACGGACCATTCCTGCGGCGCCGCCTCTCGCTGCGGCGCACCACGCGACCCTCATTGCGCATGACCGACCTCTCGCGCGACCATTCCACCAGCCTCTCGACCCCCCGCTTGCCGCGCGCCCTCGCCTCGTCGCATCCTCCAGCCATGAGCTCGAACGGACTGGCGCCGCCGACCGGCCCCGGCGCGCTGGCGGTGATCTTCACCTCGCTGCGGACCGCCGGCGACGCCCAGACGGCGGACGAGATGGTCCGGCTGGCGGCCGGGCAGGACGGCTTCCTCGGCATGGAGTCGGCGCGCGACTTGCGGTCTCCCGAGGATGTACGTACATTGTCGGTACAATGCCCCGTTTCACCTCCACACGCCGCGTCGACATCCGCACCACGCCGGCGCGGCGAACCCGCTACTTCACCGCAGCCAGGCGGCGGAACCTCTCCCTGT
>JANPOM010000054.1:0-4874 GCA_031427995.1 Anaeromyxobacter sp.
CCCTACGCCTTCCCGAACAGGAACTTCTCGTCCTTGAAGGCGCGCACGGTGAGCGCCGCCACCAGCGCCGCCCAGAGCAGCGTCGAGGCCATGCAGAGCGCCATCTGACCGGGCTCGACCGGCTCGCCGCGCAGCAGCCGGTTGACCAGCAGCTGGTCGCCGAAGGCCGGGATGGCCAGCATCCAGGACTGCAGCTTCACCGGCACCAACCCGAGCACGATGCCGGGCGTGGCCGGCACCAGCATCATGAAGGAGACGCTCGACTGGGCGGCCCTGAAGGTGCGGGCCCGCGACGCCACCAGCAGGATGAAGGCGCTGACCAGGAAGAGCAGCGGCAGCATCAGCACCAGGATCTGGGCCATCACCGCCGGCTCCAGCCGCATGGAGAAGCCCATCGCCTCCATGGGCACCAGGTGCGGCACCAAGCCGAAGCCGATGGTGGTCTCCAGCAGCGCCACGCCCGCGAAGGCCGCCGTGGCCAGGAGCTTTCCCAGCACCACCGCCGAGCGCGGCACCGGGTGGAGCAGCAGCGCCTCCATCGACTGCCTCTCGCGCTCGCCGGCGGTGGCGTCGATGGCCACCGACATCCCGCCGGTGAAGAGCGCGATGATCAGGAAGTAGGGGAGCATGCTGAGGAGCATGGCGGCGCGGCTCTGCGGCGTGGCCAGGTCGACCTCCTCCACCGCCAGCGCGGTGGTCGCCGCCGGGTGGACGCCGCGCAGCACCAGCCGCTGCACCCCGATCCGCCTCGAGTAGTTCTCCAGCAACGCCTTGACCCGCTCCACCGAGGCCCGACCCGAGCGGCGCGACTCGTCGAGGTAGAGCTTGACCGGCGCCGGGCGCCCGGCCCGAAGCGCCTCGGCGTGCTCGGCCGGGATCTCCAGCACCACGTCGGCGTCGCCACCGCGGACCGCCGCCGCGGGATCGGCCGGCGCTGGCTTCACCTCGATGCCCCGCTCGGCCAGGAAGGCCATCAGGTTTGGGGCCCGCTCGGCCGCCACCACCGGCAGCGCCACCGGCTTCTCGTCCACGCTGCGCGCCTCGCGCGACACCAGCGTCAGCGTCCCGGCCAGCACCATGGGGCCGAAGACCGGGAAGAAGAGGACCATGGCCAGGGTGCGCCGGTCGCGCAGGCTGTCGAGCACCTCCTTCTTGAAGACCACGCCGAGCAGGTCCCACCTCATCCGAGCCCCTCCTCTGAGCCGATGGCCGCCACGAAGGCGTCCTCCAGCGTCGCTTTCCCGGTGGCCGCCTTGAGCGCCTCGGGCGTCCCGTCGGCCACCACCTGCCCGCGCGCCACCACCACCACCCGGTCGCAGACGGCGCTCACCTCCTGCATGACGTGGGTCGAGAAGAGGACGCAGCGCCCCTCATCGCGCAGCTTCTTGAGCAAGGCCCGGACGGCGCGGGTGCCGGCCACGTCGAGGCCGCTGGTCGGCTCGTCGAGCACCACGTTGCGCGGGTCGTGGACCAGGGCCCGGGCCAGCGCCACCTTGAGCTTCTGCCCCTGCGAGAAGCCGTCGGCCCGCCGATCCAGGAACTCGCCCATCTCCAGCAGCGCCGCCAGCTCCTCGATGCGCCGCTCCAGCGCCGGCCCGCGCAGGCCGTGGAGCTGGCCGGAGTAGCGGACGTGCTCGCGGGCGGTGAGGCGCAGGTAGAGCCCCTGGGCGTGGGCCAGCACGCCGAGCCGGGCCTGCGCCGCCAGCCGGTCGGCGGCGAGATCGAGCCCGTCTACGCTGGCCTTCCCGGTGTCGGGAGCCATCACGCCGTAGACGATCCGCAGCGCGGTGGTCTTGCCGGCGCCGTTGGGGCCGAGCAGCCCGGTGATCTGGCCGTCGGCGACCGTGAAGGAGACGCCGCGCAGCGCCTCCACGTCGCCGAACCGCTTCTTGACGTCGGAGAGGACGATCACGGCATGGGCCCCGCCAGATCGAGGAAGAAGGGCTGCGGCTTGACCAGCTCGAGGCAGGCGGTGTCGAGGCCGTCGAGCTGCCCGGCCCCGATGAAGCGCTCGACCACCTTGGGCATGCAGCCCCGGTTCAGGGTTCCGTGCCCCTGCCCGGCCATAGTCAGCTGCCGGCTGTTGGGGAGACCGGTGGCGGCGGCGGCGGCCCACTCCGGTGGCGTGACCGGGTCGGCCTCGCCGGAGAGCAGCAGCGTCGGGGCCGGGGAGCGGACCGGCTCGCGGAAGCCCCGCGGCACCGTGCCGTGGGGGAAGCGCTGGCAGGCGGCGGCGAAGGCGGACCGGACCGAGCGACCGAGGTAGCGCCTCTTGTCGGCGGCCGGGTCCTCTGGCGGAAACCAGGGGATGTCCTCGGCGCAGAGCACGGCGAACTGGAGCGGCCGGGAGATGGTGGCCGCCACGTCGCGGCCGGCCGAGAGACCGAGGGCGGCCAGCGGGCCGGGGTCGCCGCGACGCGCCTCGGCCAGCAGCGCCGGCAGCAGCGAGACCGTCTCCGGCGAGTAGGAGAGCAGCAGGACCAGCCGGCGGACCGTGGCGGCGTCGAGCGTGATCTGGCGCGCCGCGCCGCTGAGCGGGTCGCGCAGCGAGAGGGTGCGCGGCTGCCGCTCCAGCGAGGTGACCAGCGCGGCCAGATCGCCGGCCGGATCGGGGAAGGCCTTGCCGCAGTCGGCGTCGGCGCGGCAACGCCCGGCCGCCAGCGTGAAGGCCCGCTGCGCGTCGCGCTCGAACCAGCCGCCGATCGCCATCGAGAGCGGCGCCACGCCGTCGAGGACCATGGTGCGGACCCGTTCCGGGAAGCGGCGCGCGTAGACCAGCGCCATGCGCGTCCCGTAGGAGACGCCCACCAGGTTGACTCGCTCCGCGCCGAGGGCGGCGCGCACCAGGTCGAGGTCCCGGGCGAAGTCCTCCGAGCCGTAGCGGCGCAGGTCGGCGGTGGTGGCCAGCTTCTGGCCGCAGGCCGCCACCATCGCCAGCTCGGCCTGCTCGGTCCGGTCGATGGTGTCGGGCTCGGAGAGGTCGCCGCAGTCGAGGCGGGCCGAGCTGCCTGTGCCGCGCTGGTCGACCAGCACGATGTCGCGCTTGCGGGCCACCCGCGTGAAGGCAGCGGCGATGGCCGGGTAGATCTCGGTGGCCGCCTGCCCTGGACCGCCGGCCAGGAAGAAGACCGGGTCGGGCGCGCGGCCGCCCGCCTCGGCGGTGATCACCGCCACTCGCAGCGAGAGCCTCCGGCCGCCAGGCTGGTCGTGGTCCTCGGGGACCTCGAGCGTGCCGCACCTGGCCGGGACGCGGGTGGCGAGGAACGGGTGGGCCAGCTGGCAGGGGGCGAGTGCGAGGCGGCTGGCGCTGGTGGGCGGCGGCGCCGCCCGCGACCGGGCCAGCCAGAGCGCGCCCGCCAGGAGGACGGCGGCGATGGCGGCGAGCCGGAGGCGCTGGCGCATGGATCCCTTTGTAGCGCGACGGCGCCGTGACCGCATACCGCGATTGTTGGCACCGTTCGTCGCTGCCCGCTGCGGGTCGTGGGCCGGGCGTTGCACGGCCGGCGCTTCAGGACGGGTAGGGGCCGGGCGGCTCCTCGGCGGTCGCGCTGAACCGCGCCTGCCAGGCCCCGCCCACCTCGCCGGCCACCACCCCGAGCACGATGAGGGCGCCCCCGGCCAGGCCCACCGGGCCCAGCTGCTCGCCGATCACCAGCCAGCTGAAGGAGGCCGCCGAGACCGGCTCGAGCGCGTAGATGAGCGCGGCCCGCACCGCGGTGGTGTGGCGCTGCGCCCAGTTCATCACGAAGAAGGCGGCCGCGGTCATGATCAGGCCGGTGAAGGCCACCACGCCGCCGAGCTCCGGCCAGCGGGTGGCGTCGAGCCTGGCCCCTTCCAGCGGGATCATCACCAGGGCGCCGGCTGCCACCACCGCGACCTGCAGCAAGGTGAATGGGACCAGCGGGTGGCGGCGGGACCATTCGCTGGTGAAGGCGATCTGCAGCCCGTAGGCCATGGCGCAGCCGGTGGTGAGCAGGTCCCCGAGCGCCTGGTCGGGGTGGGCCGGCTCGCCGAAGGGGCGGGCCAGCAGGGCGGCGCCCAGCACGGCCAGCCCCACTCCGGCCCAGGCGCTCCAGCGCACCGGCCGGCGCAGCGTGAAGTGGGCGATGAAGGGGACCAGGAGCACCGACAGCCCGGTGAAGAAGCCGGAACGGGCCGGGGTGGTGAAGCGCAGCCCGGCGGTCTGGAGGGCGAAGCCGGTCAGCATGAAGAGGCCGAGCAGCAGGCCATGCCGCCAGAAGCCGGGGCCGATCCGGTCCCGCCGCCAGAGCGCCACCAGGCCGAGCACCGCCGCGGCCAGCCCGAAGCGGAGCGCCAGGAAGACGCCGGGCGAGGCGATCTCCATGGCCACCTTCACGAGCGTGAAGGTGGTGCCCCAGAGCAGCGTCAGGAGGAGGAGCGAGAGGTCCGGCACTAGTGCCCCGACCCAGGCTTGATGACTCGACGAGAGCGCCGAGACCGAAGCGAGGCTGGCGCCCGGGAAGGGAGCAGCGGAAGCGTAGTAGATCTACGTCTAGAGGCCGTGAAACAACCCCCTCCCGTCGCCAAGTCGGCCGATGTGCGGCGCCGGGCATTGTTGGAAGCCCTCGCCGTGGAACGAACCACGCCTTCGGGCTTCCTCCTCGCCCAACTTGCACCTCGACCGCCTGGCTCGGTCCGGGGGTTGCTACACGGCCTCTGAGCAGCGGACCGACGAGGCCGCCCGCCGCAGCGAGAGGATCGGCGTTCGCAGTAGTCAGTAAGCCTGGGTCGGGGCACTAGTGCCGGATCTCTCGCTCCTCCTCCTCACCCTGCTCTGGGTGGCGACTACTTGCGCTATCCTGAAGCTCGCGTGTCGTTCCTGTTATTGACACTCGCTGTCGTGTGGCTTACTG
>JANPOM010000055.1:0-17005 GCA_031427995.1 Anaeromyxobacter sp.
GGCCTGCCGGCGCAGCGCGTCCACCTCGAGCAGCAGCCGCTCCAAGGTCAGCTCGTTCTTCAGGTTGACGCGGTAGTCGGCCTCGGCGGCGGCCCGGTCGGCCGCCACCTCCCGGTTCTGGGCCATCATCAGCAGCGGCCCCTGCACCGCCACCAGCACCGCCAGCACCAGGTTGAAGAAGACGAAGGGATAGGGATCGAAGGCCCGGACGGTGGCGAGGTTGAATACCGACCAGGCGCCGGTGACCAGGATCAGGAAGATCACGAAGCCCCAGCTGCCGTTCCAGCGCGCCACCCGCTCCGCCAGCCGCTCGGAGAGGCCGCGCGCCGCCTCCAGCTCCTTGACGACGTTGCGGCTGGCCCGCTCGGTGAGCAGGTCGGCCGAGAGCCTGAGCTGCGAGGCCAGCGCCTCGACCAGCACCCGCGCCCCCCGCGGCGAGGCCAGCACGCTGTCGAGGAAGTCGCGGCGCTCCAAGGTGAGGAGCCGGACCGCGGTGAGCGCCACCACCGAGGCGGTGCGCCGGCCGCCGTCCACCACCGCCAGCTCGCCGAAGTGCTGGCCCGGCCCGAAGCGGCCCAGCATCACCCGCGGCGACGTTCCCTCGGCCGGCAGGAAGGCCTCCACCGTCCCCTCGGCCACCACCAAGAGCCGGTCACCATGGTCACCGCGGGTGAATACGGCGGCGCCGGCAGCCAGGCGCAGCTCGCCGAGGCACCCCTCGAGCCGGGAGCGATCCGCCGGCGGCAGGGCCTCGAGGAGGGGGACGCGATCGAGCGGCGCGGGGCTGGGCATTCAGATCTCGGCCCTGGTCTCCCGCATCATCAGCGTGGTGACGGCGGCGCGCGGATCGACTCCGCCGTTGATGACCGCGTAGACCGTCTCGGTGATTGGCATCTCCACGCCGAGCCGCGCCGCCAGGTCGCGGGTGGTGGCGGCGTTGCGGACCCCTTCGGCCACCTGCCCGATCTCGCTCTGGATGGCCGCCAGGGTCTTGCCGTCGGCCAGCCCACGCCCGACCGTCCGGTTGCGTGAGAGGTCGGAGGAGCAGGTGAGCACCAGGTCGCCCAGCCCGGAGAGGCCGGAGAGGGTGAGCGGGTTGGCCCCCTTCTTGGCCGCCAGCCGCGAGATCTCGGCCAGCCCACGGGTGATGAGGGCGGCCAGCGCGTTGGCGCCGAAGCCGCAGCCGTCGCTGACCCCGGCGGCGATGGCCACCACGTTCTTGACGCAGCCGCCGATCTCGACGCCGACCACGTCACCCGAGGTGTAGGGCCGGAAGGTCTTGCAGTGGAAGGCGTCCTGCACCTGCCGTGCGATCCGCTCCCAGCGCGCCGCCACCGTCACCGCGGTGGGAAGCCCCCTGGCCACCTCCTTGGCGAAGGACGGCCCCGAGAGGATGGCGATGTAGGGGTGGAGCGGCACCGGGAGCACGTCCTCCAGCACCTCGCTCATGGTCATCAGCGTGTCGGCCTCGATCCCCTTGGCGACGCAGACGATGGGCGTGCCGGCATGGACGTGGCGCTTCATCTCGATGGAGACGGACCGCACCACGTGCGAGGGGACGGCCAGCACCACCAGCTCGGCCCCCTCCAACGCCTTGTGGATGTCGGGCGAGGAGTGGACGTTGGTGGAGATGGGGATGCCGGGGAGGTAGCGCTCGTTCCGGTGGCGCTGGGCCAGGTCCTCCAGCACCTTCGTGTCCTTGTCCCAGGCGGTGACGACGTGACCCTTGTTCCCCAGCAGCGAGGCGAGGGCGGTACCCCAGGAACCAGCTCCGAGCACGGTGGTGCGCATCAGTACCTCCCGGAAGGTGAGGTCGAATCCTAGCCCAGGTACGCCGCCAGCACCCGCTCGTCGCGAGTGGCCTGTCCGGCATCGACTCCGCGGCGATGCGGCCACGCTGCCACCCTGGCCTGCCCCCATCCGAGCGACCCGATCATGACGTGGTGCGGCATATGGACGCTTGCCACGACCGATCCCGGTCTTAGGTTGGCGCCATGCGACCCGACCGCTTCACCGTGAAGGCCCAGGAGGTGCTCACCGGCGCCCAGACCGAGGCCCGTCGTCGCGACCACCAATCGGTCGAGGTCGAGCACCTGGTGCTCGCCCTGCTCGACCAACCGGAGGGGCTGGCCGGCCCGCTGCTGGAGAAGATCGGCGCCCCTCCCGGCCGCGTCCGCGCCCGCATCGAGGACGAGCTGCGCACACGCCCCCGCGTCGAGGGGGGGGAGCAGCACCTGGCGCAGCGGCTCGCCAAGCTGCTCGACCGGGCCGAGGACGAGGCCAAGCGGCTCAAGGACGACTACCTCTCGACCGAGCACCTGCTGCTGGCGGCCGCTGGCGAGAAGGGGCCGGTCGGCGAGGCCCTGCGGACGGCCGGCGCCACCGCCGAGCGGATCAAGGGGGCCCTGAAGGAGCTGCGCGGCGGCGCCCGGGCCAGCAGCCCGGCGGCGGAGAGCCAGTACCGCTCGCTGGAGAAGTACACCAGGGACCTGACCGAGCTGGCCCGGGCCGGCAAGCTCGACCCGGTCATCGGCCGCGACGACGAGATCCGGCGCGTCATCCAGATCCTCTCGCGCCGCACCAAGAACAACCCGGTGCTGGTCGGCGATCCCGGCGTCGGCAAGACCGCCATCGCCGAGGGGCTGGCGCGGCGCATCGTCGACGGCGACGTCCCGGAGGGGCTGAAGGGGAAGAAGCTGCTCTCGCTCGACCTGGCCTCGCTGGTGGCCGGCGCCAAGTTCCGCGGCGAGTTCGAGGAGCGGCTCAAGGCCGTGCTCAAGGAGGTGGTCGACGCGGCCGGCGAGATCATCCTCTTCATCGACGAGTTGCACACCATCGTCGGCGCCGGGGCCGCCGAGGGAGCCATGGACGCCGGCAACATGCTCAAGCCGGCGCTGGCCCGCGGCGAGCTGCACGCCATCGGCGCCACCACCATCGACGAGTACCGCAAGCACGTGGAGAAGGACCCGGCCCTGGAGCGGCGCTTCCAGCCGGTCATGGTGGGCGAGCCCTCGGTGGCCGACACCGTCTCGATCCTGCGCGGCCTGAAGGACCGCTACGAGCTGCACCACAAGGTTCGCATCCAGGACGCCGCGCTGGTGGACGCCGCCCGGCTCAGCCACCGCTACATCGCCGACCGCTTCCTGCCCGACAAGGCCATCGACCTGATCGACGAGGCGGCCAGCCGGCTGCGCATCGAGATCGACTCGATGCCGACCGAGGTGGACGAGGTGCGCCGCCGCGTCGGGCAGCTCGAGATCGAGAAGCAGGGGCTCTTGAAGGAGAAGGACCCGGCCAGCCGGGCCCGGCTCGCCGAGGTGGAGCAGGAGCTGGCGGCGCGCAACGAGGAGTTCGCGCGGCAGAAGAGCCGCTGGGACGCCGAGAAGGCGGTCATCAAGGAGCTCTCCGACGCGCACGGGGCCATCGACAAGCTCAGGGTGGAGCAGGAGCAGGCCGAGCGGGCCGCCGACTTCCAGCGGGCCGCCGAGCTCAAGTTCGGGCGGCTCCCCGAGGCCCAGCGGGCCGCCGACGCCGCCGCCGCCAAGCTGGCGGTGCAGCAAGAGGCCGGCGCCATGCTCAAGGAGGAGGTGACGCCGGAGGACATCGCCAAGGTGGTCGCCTCCTGGACGCGCATCCCGGTCTCGCGCCTGCTCGAGGGCGAGGTGGAGAAGCTGCTCGACATGGAGCACCGGCTCGAGGCCCGCGTGGTCGGGCAGCCCGAGGCGCTGGCCGCCGTCTCCTCGGCGGTGCGCCGCTCCCGCTCCGGCCTGCAGGATCCCGACCGGCCCATCGGCTCCTTCATCTTCCTGGGGCCAACCGGGGTGGGGAAGACCGAGACGGCGCGCGCCCTGGCCGAGTTCCTCTTCGACGACGAGGCGGCCATGGTCCGCGTCGACATGAGCGAGTACATGGAGAAGCATGCCGTCTCGCGGCTCATCGGCGCCCCTCCTGGCTACGTCGGCTACGACGAGGGCGGGCAGCTCACCGAGGCGGTGCGCCGCCGCCCCTACGCCGTGATCCTGCTCGACGAGATAGAGAAGGCCCACCCCGACGTCTTCAACGTGCTGCTGCAGCTGCTCGACGACGGCCGGCTCACCGACGGTCAGGGGCGGACCGTAGACTTCCGCAACGCCGTGGTGATCATGACCAGCAACCTCGGCTCGGCCGAGATCCAGAAGCTGGGCGCCCGCGACGGCGCCGGCCTCGGCGAGGTGCGCGAGGCGGCGCTGGAGCACCTGCGCGCCGCCTTCCGGCCCGAGTTCCTCAACCGGGTCGACGAGGTGGTGGTCTTCCGGCCGCTCGGCCGCGAGGACGTGGGGCGGATCGTCGAGATCCAGCTGGGCCGGCTGCGCCAGCTGCTGGCGGAGCGCAAGCTCACCCTCACCCTCTCCGAGGCGGCGCGCGAGGCCATCGCCGACGCCGGCTACGACCCGGTCTACGGCGCCCGGCCGCTCAAGCGGGCGCTGCAGCGGCTGGTGCAGGACCCGCTGGCGACCAAGCTGCTGCGCGGCGAGTTCGTGCCCGGCGACGAGATCGTGCTCGACGAGGGGGAGGACGGCGGCATGCGCTTCCGCAAGGGTGTCATCGCCTAGCGCCCCGCCGAGCTGCGCACCCCCCGTCACAGGCGCGGAGTCAGCTGGCCGCTGCTCGAGCGGGCGGCGCGCCACGGCGGCGGTCAAGGCGGCTGGAAGCCGGACCGTGCGTGGGGCTGCCGGAGAGCGGCACCCGCGGTTGGGTGTGACTTGTCGCCATCGCCCGCCGCGTGCCATGGTCGCCGCTCGTGTCAGTCAGCGTGAAGGCCACCCGCGGCGCCCTCTGGAGCGTAGGTGCCAGCGTCGGCGCCCGTGCGGTCGGCCTGGTCGGCACGCTCTTCATGACCCGGCTGCTCATGCCCGAGGTGATCGGGGAGGTGTCGGCGGCGCTGGTGATCGCCCAGACCGCCAACTGGGTGTCGCATTGGGGTTTCAACCAGTACATGGTGGTGCACGGCCCCAAGAGCTTCGAGCAGACCTACCACGTGGCCGTGACCAACCTGACGCTCGGCGTGGTCGGGCTGTGCCTGGTCGCCGGGACCGGGAGCTGGTTCGCGCCGCTGTTCAACGCGCCGCGCCTGTCCAGCTACCTGCCGGGCCTGGCGCTGTCGGTCCTGATCCGCCGGGTCGGCGCGGTGGCCGACAAGGTCCTCATCCGGGAGCTGCGGTTCAAGGAGCTGGCGATCGCCAACGGTACGGGGGAGCTGGTGTTCACGGTGAGCGCGGTGACGCTGGCGGCCACCACGGCCCTGGGCGGCCAGGCGATCGTGGTCGGCAACATCCTGCAGTCGGCGGTCACCACCGCCTTGATCCTGCGGGCGACCGGACTCGGCTGGTTCCAGCGTTCGCCGTGGCGGTGGAGCCGGTTCGTCGAGATCGTCCGCTTCGGCGCACCGCTCGGGTTCGCCCAGGTCTTCAACTTCGCAAGCCAGTCCTGGGACAAACTGGCCTTCAGCGCCTTCTTCGGCACCCAGGCGGTCGGCTTCTACAACATGGCCTACAACCTCGCCGACATCCCAGCGGTACAGGTCGGCGAGCAGATGAGCGGGGTGCTGCTCCCGGCACTGGCCAACCTCGGGGCCGAGGAGCGCAAGGCCGCCGTGGTGCGCTCCACCGCGCTGATGGCCATCGCGGTGTTCCCGCTAGCGACCGGGCTTGGCGCGGTGGCCCCGGCCCTGATCCGGCTGGTCCTCAACGACCACTGGCAGGGGGTGGCGCCGCTCCTGACCGTGCTGTCGGTGGTGTCGGTGGTGCGGCCGATGGGGTGGGGCATCTACTCCTACCTCCAGAGCCAGTCGCGCACCCAGGCGACGATGCTCCTCGAACTCTTGAAGCTGGTGCTGCTGTTCGGCTGCATGGTCGCGTTCTCGTCGCTGGGCCCGGTCTGGACGGCGGCGTCGGTGGGGATCGCCTTCGGGGTTCAGTCGCTGGCGACGCTTGGGCTGGTGGTCGTCATCGACGCCTTCCCGGCCAGACCCCTGTTCAGCGCCTTGGCGCGGCCGCTGGCGGCGTGCGGGGTGATGGTCGCAGGCGTGCTCGGGGCGGGTCACGGCCTGGGCGCCATGGGGGTGACGGCGCCGATGCTGGTGTTGCCGGTGCAGATCGTGATCGGCGCGCTGACCTACCTCCCGGCCGCGTTGCTGCTGGCGCCAGCGACCGCGCGCGACCTCCTCCAGCTCCTGCGGCGATCGCTGGTACGCAACGGCTGACCGCCTGTCGCGAAGGACCGCCCTCCGCCATGGTGCCGGCGATGGGACTCATCGAGTTCGGCCACCGCATCTCGCGCCACGCCTGGCGCCTCCCGCTCCTCGGCCAGGTGCTCGCCGCCGACGACGCGGCGCTGGCGGCCGGGGACCGTCATCGGAACGTGACCATGACGGTCACGACGTGAGCACCGACCAGAGCCGCCGAAGTCCCGAGGCCGGTCGTGGCGGAGGGCTCGGCGCCGGCGGCTCGGATCGGGCCTGGTCGTAGTCGTGCGCCACCTGCTCGAGGGTCTGGAAGATGAACGCCCGCGGGCTGATGCGCTTGCCCGTGCGGGCCTCGATCCTGGCGATGGCCTGCATGATCAGGAGGGAGTGGCCACCCAGGTCCAGGAAGTTGTCGGACACGCCGACACGCTCGATGCCGAGCAACTCGCGCCAGACCTGCGCCACCAGCTCTTCGGCCGGCGATCGGGGGCCGCTGAACGAGGTGGCGGTGGCGGGCTTGGCGTCGGGGGCCGGCAGCGCACGGCGGTCGACCTTGCCGTTGGGCGTGAGCGGCAGGGCGTCGAGAAAGACGAACCAGGCCGGGATCATGTAGTCGGGGAGATTCACGCGAAGGTGGGCGCGGAGCGCGTCGGCGGCGGGAGGAGCGCCGCGGGCGACGCCATACGCCACCAGCGACTGCTCCCCACCCGGGCCGGGGCGGGCCACCACCACCGCCTGGGCGATCCCGGCGTGCTGGCCCAGCGCCAGCTCGATCTCGCCGAGCTCGATGCGGTAGCCGCGAATCTTGACCTGGAAGTCCGTGCGGCCCAGGTGCTGGAGCTGGCCATCGGTGCGCCAGCGGCCGAGGTCGCCGGTGCGATAGAGCTGCCGCCCGGGGTGGTGAGGATCGGGGACGAAGCGTTCGGCGGTGAGCTCGGGACGTTGGTGGTAGCCGAGCGCGAGGCCGGCGCCGGCGATGTAGATCTCGCCCGGCACGCCGATCGGGACCATCGCCCCGGCCTGGTCGAGGACCCAGACCTGGGTGTTGTCGATGGGGCGACCGATCGAGACACCGCCCTGGCCGGCCTCGATGCGCCTGCAGGTCGACCAGACGGTGGTCTCCGTCGGTCCGTAGAGGTTCCAGAGCTGACCGACCCGCCCGAGCAGCGCGTCCGCGAGCTCCTCGGACAGCGCCTCTCCGCCGCACAGGGCCTTGAACTTCGGGCCACCGCGCCAGCCGGCCTCGAGCAGCATCCGCCAAGTCGCCGGCGTCGCCTGCATCGCGGTGACACGGTGGTCTTCGAGGAGCTTGCGGAGCGCGTGACCATCGGTGGCCTGGTCGCGGGTGGCGAGGACCATCTCGGCGCCGACCGCGAGCGGGAGCAGCAGCTCGAGCACGGCGATGTCGAAGGACAGAGTGGTGACGGCGCAGAGGCGATCGGTCTGCGTCAGGCCGGGAGCGCGCTTCATGCTGGAGAGGAAGTTGACGACAGCGCCGTGCGGCACGAGAACGCCCTTTGGCCTGCCGGTCGAACCGGACGTGTAGATGAGGTAGGCGGCGTCATCGGCCGAAGCCATCCGGGCGGCGCCGGCGGCGCCGTCTGGCGCCGGCTCATGGTCGATCCGCACGACCCGTGCGGTGTCGAAGCCCAGCCGGCCAACGTCGGAGTCGGTGACGACCAGGCGGGCGCCGCTGTCGGCCAGCATGAACGCGAGCCGCTCGGCTGGGAACCCGGGATCGAGCGGCAGGTAGGTGGCCCCGGTGGCGCTGACCCCGAGCAACGCGGCCAGCATGGCGGGCGAGCGATCGAGGTGCAACGCCACGACGTCGCCGCGGCCGATCCCGCGGGCCACCAGCGTGGCGGCGATGCGATCCCGGTGGCGCGCCAGCTCGGCGTAGGTGACGGTCGCGACGCCCTGACGCACCGCCACGCGCTCGGCGTGCCGCGCGAAGCTCGGGGCCAGGTAGGCGTCGATGGCCGGCGCGGCTGGCAGGTCGCGGCCGGTGTCGTTCCATGCGCCGAGCTGCGCATTCTCCGCGGCCGTCACCGCCAGCAGCTGGCGCGCCGGAAGCGCCGGGTTCCTGGCAATGGCGTCAACCAGCGAGAGGAACCGCTGCTTCCAGAGCACGGCGGTCTCGGGTGCGAGGATGTCAGTGTTGTAGTTGAGGGCGCCGATCACCCCGTCGACGCCGTCCAGGATCCAAAGCCCGACGTCCTGCGCCGCGGACGGCGGGAACAGCGGCAGGTTGTTGTGCGCCAGGTTGCCCCAGCGCGGCGGGCGCTGGCGGGCGTCCTGGTATGAGAAGAACGCCTGGTAGATCGGGAAGCGCGACTCGTCGCGGCGGACGTCGAGGACGCGGACCAACTGCTCGAACGGCACGTCCTGGGCGCCGAACGCCTCGACGACCTCGGTGCGGATGGCGCGCAGCAACTCGAGGAAGCTGTGATCGGGATCGACCGTGAGGCGCAGCGGCAGCGCGTTGACGAAGAAGCCCATCACCTGCTCGAGCTCGGGCAGGTTGCGGCCGCGCACCGGGGTCCCCACCACCACCTCGCGGGCCCGGGTGAGCTGGTGGAGGAGCAGGGTCCACGCGCCAAGCAGGGTCATGTACAGGGTCGCCCCCTCGCGCAGGCCGACCGCGCGCAGGGCGTCGGTGGTCGTCGCCGGCAGCGACAGCCACTCAGTGCCGCCGTCACCGGTCATGGTCGGCGGGCGCGGGTGGTCGGTCGGCAGGTCCAGGGCGTCCGGGCCACCGGCCAGCTTGGCGCGCCAATACTCGAGCTGTCGCGCCAGCTCGGGGCCAGCCAGCCAGTCGCGGTGCCACGCGGCGAAGTCGGCGTACGACACCGGCGGATGGGGGCGGGTCGGCACGCGCCCCTCGCGGTAGGCGCCGTACAAGTCGGCCATCTCCTCATAGAAGACATCGAACGACCAGCCATCCCAGATGATGTGGTGCGCCATGAAGAACAGCACGTGCTCGTCGGCCGAGAGCCTGAAGAGGCGAACCCGGAACAGCGGCGGCCGTGAAAGCTCGAACGGTCGAGCGACCTCGTCGGCGAGGCGCCGGGCCAGCCTGGCCTGCCGGCCCTCGGCCGGCAGGTGCGAGAGATCCTCCAGCGGGAGACTGGTGTCCACGGCATCGAGGACCAACTGAACCGGCGCGTCGCCGAAGCTGCCCACCACGGTGCGCAGCGCGGCCTGGCGCTTCACGATCTGGCCGAAGGCGCGCTCGAGCGCGTCGAGATCGAGGGCGCCACGCAGGCGGTGCGCCGACGGCACGTTGAACACGGTGCGGCCGGGCTGGAGCTGCTCCATGTACCAGACCCGCTGTTGCATGAGCGACAGCGGGGCCGGCGTCGGGTCGGTGCGGCGGGGGATGCGCGGCGGGGCGGCCGTGTGGCCAGGGCGCTGACCGTCGATCCAGGCGGCCAGCTTGGCGACCGTGGCGTGCTCGAAGGCGGCGCGCATCGGGATGGCGCGTTCGAGATCGCGGGCCAGCCGCGCCGTCATCTGCGCGGCCAGGAGCGAGTGGCCCCCGAGCGCGAAGAAGTCGTCGTGGACGCTGAGCCGTGGCAGCGCCAGGGTGTCCCGGAAGGCGCGGGCCACCGCCTCCTCGGTCGGCGTGCGTGGTGCGACCGCGGCGCCGTCGCCAGCGACCGCGGGCCCGGTCGGTGCCGGAAGCGCCTTCCTGTCTACCTTGCCGTTCGGGGTGAGCGGCATCGCTGGCAGAGTGACGAAGCGCTGCGGCACCATGTACGCGGGCAGGGTTCGCCCCAGATGCTCGCGCAACGCGTCGTCCGAGGGGACGCCAGCTCCGGCGACCAGGTAGGCGACCAGGCGCACGTCGCCGGCGCGCTCCTCCCTGACCACGACGACAGCCTGCGTGATGGCCGGGTGGCGGGCGAGGGCGACCTCGATCTCGCCGAGCTCGATGCGGTAACCGCGGACCTTGACCTGGAAGTCGGTGCGGCCGAGGCACTCGAGGAGACCGTCGCGCCAGCGGCCGAGATCGCCGGTGCGGTAGAGGCGAGCGGCGGGATCGACCTGGAACCGATCCGGCACGAAGCGCTCGGCCGTGAGCTGGGGGCGATCGAGGTAGCCGAGCGTGACGCCGTCGCCGCCGATGTACAGCTCGCCGACCACCCCGACCGGCACCGGCTGGAGGTAGTCGTCGAGGACGTGGACGCTGGTGTTGGCGATGGGGCGACCGATGGGGACCGCGCCTTCGGTGGCCTCGACCCGGTGCACGGTCGACCAGACCGTCGTCTCGGTTGGGCCATAGAGGTTCCAGAGCTCGCCGACCCGGCCGAGGAGCGACGCGGCCAGCTCGCGATCGAGGGGCTCACCGCCACACAGCGCGCGGAAGTTCGCGCCGCCGGTCCAGCCCGCGGTGAGGAGCAGGCGCCAGGTGGCCGGGGTCGCTTGCATGACGGTAGCCTGGCTCTGCTCGAGAAGCGCGCGCAGCGCGACGCCGTCGATGGCCAGCTCCCGCGGGACCAGCACGACCTCGGCTCCGACCACCAGCGGCAACAGCAGCTCGAGCACCGCGATGTCGAAGGAGAGCGTGGTGACGGCGGCCAGGCGGTCGCCCGGCGCGAGCCCGGGCGTGCGAGCCATGCTGGTCAGGAAGTTGACGACGGCGCGGTGCGGCACGCGGACGCCCTTGGGCGTTCCGGTCGAGCCCGACGTGTAGATGACGTAGGCGGCGTCCTCGGCGGTGCCGGCCGGTGGCTCCCCCGGCCCGGCTGCGGCTGGCAGGTGGTCGATGCTGATGGTGCGCGCCTTGCCGACCACCTTGGCGGTCCGGTCGGCCAGGGCCGAAGTGGTCACGATGACGGCGACCGCGGAGTCCTTGACCATGAAGGCCAGGCGGTCGGGTGGGAAGCCGGGATCGAGCGGTAGGTAGGCAGCACCGGCACCGAGCGTGCCGAGGAGCGCGGGCAACAAGTGCAGGTCGCGCTCGACCATCAGGCCGACGCGATCCCCGGGCGCCACCCCGGCGGCGCGCAGCGCATCCGTGAGCGCGGCGGCGCGCCCGACCAGCTGGCCGTAGGTGAGCGCCACATCGCCCACCCGCACCGCGACACGTCCGGGCGCGCGGCGCGCCGTCGCCTGGACCAGGGTCTCGATGCGGACGTCGCGCGGGTAGCTGGCCTCGGTCTGATTCCAGGTGGCGAGCGCGCGTCGGTCGTCGGCGGTCAGCACCGGCAGGCGGCCGAGCGGCAGGCTCGGATCCGTGACCGCGCCACGGAGAAGGGTCTCGAAGGATGCCAGCCAGCGTCGAACCGTGGTTGGCTCGAACAGGTCAGCGTTGTACTGGCACTCCAGGCGCATGCCGGCCGCGCCGGCGTCGACGGCGTTGATGAACAGCTCGAAGGTCTCGAAGTGGCGTGGGTTGGTGGTCAGCTCCAGGCCGAGGCCTGGCGGCGCGTGGCTCTCTCCAACCAGCGCCTGGTCGATGTTGAAGATGACGCTGATGAGCGGGAGCCGGCCGGGGTCGCGGACGCCCGGCAGCACCTGCAAGACCCGGCCGAAGGTGACGTCCTGGTGATGGTAGGCGTCGAGCATCACGCCCTGCGTCTCCTTCACCAGGCCGGCGAACGGCTGGCCTCGCTCCAGGCGCGCACGCAGGGGCAGCATGTTGACGCGGTGGCCCACCAGCCCGTCGAGGCCGGCGGCGTTCTGTCCGGCGGCGGGGATGCCGACCACGAGGTCGTTCTGGCCGGTGAGGCGGTGGAGCAGCGCCTCGAAACCGGCCAGCAGGGTCGCGAACAGGCTGGCGCCGAGCCCGGCGCCGAGCTTCTTGACCTGCGCGACCAGCTCGGCGGACAGCAGGAGATCCTCCCGACCGGCGCGGGTCGTCCGCAGCGGCGCGCGGGCGCGGTCGGTTGGCAGATCGAGCGTCGGCACGCCGTCAGCGAAACGCTCGATCCACCACCGATGGTTGGCGTGCACATCGGGTGAGTCGGCCCTGGCCGCGCAGCCGGCCGCGTAGTCGGCGAACGACGGCGCCGGGTGCAGCGGGGCGGCGCGGCTCCCGATGGCGAGGCCGTAGATCGCGGCGAGGTCCTTGACGAGGACCCAGTACCACCAGCCATCGAGGACGATGTGGTGGCCGGTGAGGAGCAGTACGTGGTGACCGGCGTCGAGACGGACCAGCTCGGCCCGGAGCAACGGCCCACTGACGAGGTCGAACGGCACGGTCACGTGGCGCTCGGCCATGGCGGCCAGCTCGGCGTCGCGAGCCGCGGGCGGCAGCGCGCTCAGGTCCCGCAGCGGGACCTCGAGTTCAGGTCCCTGGGCCGGGACCAACAGGGTCATCCCGTCGGCGGCGAAGGTGCTGCGCAGCGCGTCGTGGCGGCGCGGCAGCTCGCGCACCGCTTGGCGCAGAGCGGCGACGTCGAGTTCGCCTCGAAGGTGCAGCGACACCGACTCGTTGTAGGCGAGCGACGCCTCGCGCCCGAGCCGATCGGCCAGCCAGACCTCGCGCTGCGGCTCGGTCGATGGCACTTCGCGGCTGGCGGCATCGACGCTGACCGGGCCCGGCCTGGCGGCCGGTTCCGCGGCGCCGGTCGCTGCGGCCGCCACCACCTCGGGTTGCCTCGCCATGAGCCGGAGCTGCTGGTCGATCACCTGGCGGACGCAGCAAGGGGCCTCGGCGCTGGTGGAAGGCGTGGTGAGCGGAGGCTCCAGAAGGGAGGCCGCGGCGGGGGCGGGTGGAACGGCAGCGCTGGGCGTCGTCCCGGGAGGACGCCTGGCGACGGTCATGGCGAGATCCGCAGTGGGAGGAGGACGGGGCGCTGGTGCGGGTGCTGTTGGGCCGGTGACGGCGGTCGCTGCGCCTTCGCGATCGGCGGCATCCGACAGGCTCGGATGGCGACCGGTAGGGCGCGCTTCCCTGGCGCCGCCTGCCGGGCCAGCGCTGACAAGGTGGCGCGCGGGCCGATCTCGATCAGCACCCGGCCTTGGTCACCGAGGAGGCGCGCCACGGCAGGAAGGGCCTGCATGCGACGCCCGCGCTCGACCACCAGTCCGATCGGGTCTGCTAGCGGCATGACCTCGGGCAGCTCACATAGCCGGGCCTCGATCTCACCCAGCTCGATGCGGAAGCCGCGGATCCTGACTTGGTCGTCGGTGCGCCCAATGAAGTCGAGCGTGCCATCGTCGCGGCAGCGCACCCGATCGCCGGTGCGGTAGAGGCGGCCACCGCCGCCGAACGGATCGGCCACCAAGCGCTCGACGCGCGGCGACGACGCCGCGGCGGCGGTCACGGGATCGACTCCTCGATGCGCGCCACCACGGCTCTCACCACGTCCATCGGCACGGTCGCCGCGTTGAGCGACGCATCGGAGTTCCAGGTGGCGCTGGAGGGATGATCGAGCCAGCGGGTCGACGGGCTCGCGCCCAGGCGCGCCCGTAGGCGGTCGAGCCCGGGGCCTTCGTGGGTCTTGATCACGGTGACCAGGTCCGACTCCAGTGACATGCTGGCGAGGTCGATGGCGGCGACCTGAGCGCCGAGGACCGGCGAGACCACGGTGCCCAGTGCTTCGGCAGGGTAGCCTTCCGCCGAGAGCTGCAGGCGATCGGTCCACCCGTCCAGCTCGTCCCGCATGTAAACACGATGCGCCGTCACCAGCTCTTGGAGGTAGGTCCTGCCTTCGACGACCGGATCCCAGAGGATCAGATGGCGCGGCCGCAACGCGCCGCGACTGGTCGCCAGCCCGGCCAGCGTCGCGCCGAGCCGGAGCCCGACCAGGACCAGGCGCTTGGCGCCGCTGGTGGCGCGCAACTCGTCGCCCGCGGTCGCGATGTCATCGAGCCACTGGTCGATGGTGGCGTCGCCGTCATCCCCGCCCGAGTCGCCGGTGCCCGAGTAGTCGAAGCGGAGCGTGGCGTAGCCGGCGCGCTCGAGCTGGGTTGCCAGGACCCGGTAGGTCCGATGCGCCCGCGACGCCTCTTCACCGAAGGGGTTGCAGAGCAGCACGGCGGCGCTGCGAGCCCGAAGCCGCGGTGACGAGTGGAGCGTGCCGAGCAGCGATCGTGCGCCCGCGTCTAAGTGGTGGACTGTGGCGGTCAATGCGAGCACCATATAGATGCTGGCTCGCGCCAACCATCCCTCATGTTCGGTACTCAGGTTACCAAAGGGCCTCTCCGATACCGCGAGCGCGTTGTCCGCCTCGGCCCACAGGAGCAACTGGTCGGCATCCTCACCCTTCCGGTGGACCCCTCGAAGCCGCTCGCGGTGGTGGCCCTGAATGCCGGTGTCCTACATCGCGTCGGTCCGCATCGCCTCCACGTCCGGCTGCTACGCCAGCTGGCCGGCCTCGGCTTTCCGGGCCTTCGGCTCGACCTGGCGGGGATCGGTGACAGCCTCGCGGTGGGGGGCACCCAGTCCTTTCGGGAGAGCGCGGTCGGCGATGCCCGGGCCTCCATGGACGACCTGGTGGCGATCGTCGGCGTTCGCCGGTTCGTGCTCTTCGGGCTCTGCTCGGGCGCCGACAACGCGCTCGCCACCGCGCTGGTCGACGACCGGGTTGCCGGCATCATCCTGCTCGATCCGCCCAGCTACCCGACCCGCCGGGCTCGCGCGCGCGGGGTCGCGCAGCGCATCGCGGCGCTGAGCGCGGGTGGGGCGTTGCGCTGGGTCCTCAGGATGGCGCGCCGTCCCCTGGCCTCAATCCGGCAGCTCGCCAGCGCGGGCCACGCGCCGCGGGCCGAGGGCCGTGAACCGCCTCCGCTGGCGACCTACCGAGACCAGCTCCACCAACTGCTCGAGCGCGGCGTCAGAATCCTGACCATCTACTCTGGCGGGCTCGGCGAACGGTACAATCACGTCGATCAGCTCTTCGAGTATGCCCCCGAGTTGCGCGGTCGGGTCGACCACCTGTACTTCCCCGACGCCAACCACACCTTCACCGAGCGGGCCGCACAGGCGACCCTGGTGGAGACCGTGGTCGCCTGGGTCGGCCGGACCTTCACCAGCGCCGGCTAGTGCCCCGACCCAGGCATGATGACCCGACGAGAGCGCCGAGACCGAAGCGAGGCTGGCGCCCGCGGAGGGCGCAGCGGACGCGTAGCAGCGCTACTCTGAGCAGCGGACCGACGAGGCCGCCTGCCGCAGCGAGAGGATCGGCGCTCGCAGTGGTCAGTATGCCTGGGTCGGGGCACTAGCCCAGATCGTCCCAGTGCACGGCGATCGCCAGGGGCGCCGGTCCGGCCCGGTGCACACACAGCGCGACGCAGTGATCCGGGGTCGGCCACCACTGCGCGACCAGCCAGTGAGTCGGGTCGTCGGCGTTGGCGGGATCGATCACGAAGCCCGGTGGCGTGGTCGAGGGGTCGAACGAGAATCGCTCGAGCGGCAACGCCAAGCCGAGGCCACGTGCCTTGAGGTAGGCCTCCTTGAGCGTCCACAGCTCCACGAAGCGCCGCGGCCGGTCCGGGCCAGGCAGGTCCCAGAGGGCGGTGCGCTCGGAGGGCGAGAAGTGGGTGTCGACGATCTCGGGCGGCGCGTCGGCTCGGCGCGCCTCGACATCGATCCCGACCGCCTCCCCGAGCGTCACCGTGCAGGCCACCAGCCCGACCGTGTTGGCGACGTTCCAGACCAGGCTCGGCGAGGGTGCCGGCGCCGTGACCCGGGGCCGGCCATGGGGATCCGGCGTGAAGCGCCACGCGTCGGGTTCGATGGCGCCGTCGGTACACCGTGACAGGGCCCTCCGCTGCAGAACGCGCGACACCAGCGCCACGTCCCGATCGCGGTCGAACCGAAAGCGCTCGAGCTGCCCGCGCTCCTCGTCGGTGAGGAGCGCCCGTGCCGCGGCGCGACGCCCCGGGTCGAGGACCGACTCGGGTCTCGCCAGGCAGACCATGACCTCACGCGGCGCGAGCACGTCCAGCACCCTCCTCGAACTGCGTTGGTGCGCGGGGCGCCGCCCAGGACCAACTCCCTGGAGCAGGCCAAACCTCGCCGAAGGGGTGGACGGACCTGCCTGCCGGACGTGACGGCATCTCACTCCACGTCGGCGTCGGCCGGCTCACGCTCCCCATAGAAGACCTCCTCGAGGCAGAGCCCCTGCGGCGGCGCCGTCGGCCCGGCCAGGGTCCGGTCACGTGTGAGCAGCAGCGCCTTCAGCGACTCGGGGGGGCGCTTGCCGAGGCCGACCTCCACCAGCGTGCCGGTGATGTTCCGGACCATGTGCTTCACGAAGGCGGTCGCCTCCAGCACCAGGTCGATGCTGCCGCCGCGCTCACCGGTCACCTGGCAGCGCCGCATCTCGCGCACGGCGTGCTCGCAGACGCAGTCGGAGGCCTGGAAGCAGGCGAAGTCGTGGCGGCCCAGCAGGTGGACGGCGGCGGCGCGCATGGCGGCGGGGTCGAGCGGCCGGAACTGCTCCCAGGCGACCAGGCGGGCGAGCGGGGCGCGCACCGGCCGGTTCTCGATCCGGTAGCGGTAGCGCTTCCCCGAGGCGCTGCGCCGGGCGTCGAAGCCATCCGGCTCCAGCGAGGCGGCGCGCACCGCCACGTCGGGCGGCAGGAGTGCGTTCATCCCCTGCACGTAGGCCTTCACTGGAAGCGGCTCGGCCTCGAAGAACGAGGCGACCTGCCCGAGCGCGTGGACGCCGGCGTCGGTGCGGCCCGCGGCGGTGACCCGGCGCGGCGCCTTCTGGAGCGTCTCCAGCGCCCGCTCCACCTCGGCCTGCACCGATGGCCCGTTCGGTTGCACCTGCCAGCCGACGTAGCGGGTCCCGTCGTACTCGATGATGAGCTTCACGACCGGCA
>JANPOM010000056.1:0-1603 GCA_031427995.1 Anaeromyxobacter sp.
CTCGGCCTGCTCTCGGCACGCCTCAACCTGCTCACCCTCGGCGACGAGGAGGCCGCCTCGCTCGGCGTCGACGTCCGGCGCACCCGGGCGCTGGTCTTCTTCGCCGTCTCGGCCGCCACCGGCGCCGCGGTGGCGCTGGCCGGCATGGTCGGCTTCGTCGGCTTGATCGTCCCGCATCTGGTGCGGCGGCTGGTCGGCCCGGATCACCGGCTGCTGCTGCCGGCCTCGGCCCTCTTCGGGGCCGCCTTCCTGGTTGCCGCCGACGCGCTGGCCCGACTCGCCTTCCTGCCGCTCGGCACCGAGCCGCCGGCCGGCGCCGTCACCGCCTTCCTGGGTGGGCCGTTCTTCCTCTGGCTGCTGCGGCGCCAGGTCCGCGAGCGCGACGAGGCGGCGACGTGAGCCCGCACCGCTTGCCAGGTCCACCCTGGCCCGACCCGATCGTCGACCTCCGCGAGGCGCGCCACGCCTATGGCGCCCGGGTGGCCGTAGACGGCGTCTCCTTCAAGGCCCGCCAGGGAGAGTTCGTTGGCCTGCTCGGTCCGAACGGCGCCGGCAAGTCGACGTTGATCCGGCTCATCGCCGGGCTGCTGGCCCCTGCCGGCGGCACGGTCCGCCTGGCCGGCTTCGACCCGCACGCCGCGCCGCGCCGTCTGGTGGCACGGGTCTGCGCGCTGGTTCCCCAGGAGCCGCGGCTCGACTGGCCATTCACCGTTCGTGACGTGGTGATGATGGGCCGCTCGGCCCACCAGGGGCTGCTCGGCATAGCCGGTCGCGACGACCTCGGTGCCGTCCACGGGGCGCTCACCGCCTGCGACCTGGCACACCTCGCCAACCGGCGGGTCGACACCCTCTCCGGAGGCGAACGGCGGCGGGTCTTCTTCGCCCGGGCGCTGGCGCAGGAGCCGCGGGTGCTGCTGCTCGACGAGCCGACCGCCTTCCTCGATCTCGCCCACCAGGTGGCGGCCATGGAGATGGCCCGCCTGGCGGCGCGCGGCGGGCTCTGCGTGGTGGCGGTGCTGCACGACCTCAACCTGGCGGCGGCCGCCTGCGATCGACTGGTGGCGCTGCGCGGAGGGCAGGTGGTCGCCGAGGGGTCGCCGTCCGAGGTGCTGACCGAGGAGCGAGTCCGTGACGTCTGGGGTGTCCCGGTCTGGCGGGGCGAGAACGGCGCCACCGGTGCCACCGTGGTGCTGCCGAAGGTGGGGCACCGTGGACTCTAGCGCTCCCGTTTCCTGGCTCGGCGCCGCCCGGACCTTGCTCCGGGAGCTGGCGCTGCGCGCCGGGCGGCGCTGGCGGTGGTCGCGGCGGCGAGTCGTCCCCCGCCACGCCGTGGCCTGCGAGGCGCGGCTCGACGTCGATGCCGGCACCTTCCATGTCCGGGTCTGCGACATCTCGCACCTGGGTGCCCTGCTGGTGCTCGACGAGCCGCTCCTGCCCGGGGCGCGAGCGCAGCTCCGCTTTCCCAACCTGCCTGGCCGGCCGGCCGCCTGGTGCCTGGTGCGCCACGCCTCGCCCGAGGAGGGGCGCGTCGGCGTCGAGTTCCAGGGCGACCTGGCCGCCCACGCCCAGCTCGCCGAGGAGCTGGTGCGGCGCTTCGGGAACT
>JANPOM010000057.1:0-1457 GCA_031427995.1 Anaeromyxobacter sp.
ACCCGGCCGCCAGGACCGCCGCCACCAGCAGCAGCTGTCCGAGCCAGCCGAGCCCCTGCACCTGGCCGAGCAGGTCGCCCCAGATCGAGTAGACGAAGAGCCCGACCATCCAGCAGAGGAAGACCGCCAGCAGGTCGATCAGCGAGGCGAGGCCGCGGGCCCCGACCCCGGAGAGCGGCAGCGAGAGCGCCACCTGCTCCGGCGTCTGCAATGGCCACTGGTCGTCGCCGCGCACGCGCCGGTGCTCAGCCGCGGACCACGGCCCGGTTCTGCTCGCGCAGTTCGTCGACAGCGTAATTACCGTGGGCCCAGAGGACCCCTTGCGTGAAGCCGAACCAGCGCATGGCCCGCTCGCGCTCACCGAGGTCGATCGCCTGCTGGATCTCGGAGCACATCCAGGCGGCGTGCTCGAGCTGCCGGCTGCGCGGGAAGGAGGCGGTGGTTCGGTCGAAGTCGATCTGCGCAGGCCGGTAGCCCTCCCGCTCGAGCCGCTCCTGGTAGGCCTTCACCACCTGCTTCACCTGTGCGTCGGTCACCTCATGCACTCCTCGGAGCCAGCCCCGGGCCCGTTCACAGGATAGCAGCAGCCCCGCCGCCACCTCCATCGGATCGACGAGCCGTGGTATCTAGCCACCGCGACCTGCGGCCGGTTCGAGGCGCTAGCTCAATGGTAGAGCATTGGCCTTTTAAGCCAGTGGCTGTGGGTTCAAGTCCCACGCGCCTCACTTCAACCGCCGCCGGGCCGGTGCATCGGGGGGCCGGGTCACCAGCCACGCAGGTCGAGCACCACCGGCCGGTGGTCCGAGGCCGCCGCCACGTCCGGGCCCCCGGCCACCCAGCCGGCCACCAGCACCTCCATTTGACCGGCGCGCAGCGCCAGGTGGTCGAGTGCTACGTGGAGCCGGCCGTCGCTCCAGGTCCAGGCCGGGCCGGCCCCTGGCGCCGCCAGCCCCGCCCCGTCCCGCCAGGCCCCGTCACCGAAGAGCGGCCGGAGCGCCTCCTCCCCGGCCTCGTCGTTCAGATCGCCGCCGGCCAGCACCAGCGCTCCGGGCTCGGCCGCCGCCGCCTCGTCGGCCAGGGCGCGCAACCGGGTCGCCTGCCGCCAGCGCCGCTCACCGGACGGGTCGGAGAGGTAGGAGGAGAGGTGCGTCGCGACCACCAGGAGCGGCGCGCCACCGGGTTCGATCCGCGCCACCACCGCGTCGCGCGGCCAGAGCCGCCGCCCGTCGCCTCCCAGTTCGCCAGCGTGCCCCCGGTAGCGGGTCACCGGCCAGCGCGACAGCAGCGCCACGTCGATGCCGCGCGGGTCGTTCCCCTCCAGCAGCCGCGCCTCGCGGTGGCCGGTCCGCGCCGCCAGGCGATGCAGCAGCGCCAGGTGCTCCACCTCCTGCAGCAGGACCACGTCGGCGTCGAGCCGGCGCAGCACCGCCGCCACCGCATCGAGCCGGGCCTCGACC
>JANPOM010000058.1:0-6462 GCA_031427995.1 Anaeromyxobacter sp.
TCGACGCCGGCCGGGTAGGGCTGGAACGACGAAGGGTCGATGGTCACGTCGATGGAGACGGAAGGGACCGAGCAGCCGGGGGCTCCGCCGGCGCAGTCGGCCCCGGTGGTGACGGCGGCGATGACCGGGTTGAGGTTGGCCTCCCACGCCGGGGGCGCGCCGAACCAGACCGGGATCCGCTGCACCGCCTCGCGCCGCAGCCCGTCGAGGGTGGCGACGTAGCGAACCAGCATCTCGATGGAGCCGCCCGCACCAGGACCACCCGGGCCGCCCCCGCCAAGGGCGCCGAGAGCGGCCTGGCAGGCCGGCCGCATCACCTCGACCAGCGGGTCGACGGTGACGCCGCCATCGGCCGCGGCCACCAGGGCCGACTCGCACTCCGGGATGGCGCAGGCGTAGCCGGAGGAGGCGCCGATCGAGTAGGGGCAGAAGCTCCAGGCCACGCTGGCCGGCGCGGGGATTCGCGGAGCCCCACCCGGCGTGGAGGGCGGGGCCACGGCCAGGGCATGGAGCACCGTCACCGTGTTGGTGCCAGCGGCGGGAGAGAGCCTGAGCTCGGGCGGGTCGGCCACCATGGCCAGCACGCGCAGGTCCTCGACCACGGAGGCCGGGGTGAACTCCGCGGCGCAGCCGGCGACGAGCAGCGCGCCCAGCGGGGCCAGAGCGGTGAGCGGGAGGCGGGAGTTCGAGCGCATGGTCACCACTCCGCGTTGACGCCGAGGATGGGCAGGATGGGGAGGCCGGTGGCGGGGGTCTTCTGGCTGTAGTCGTAGCTGTAGGAGTAGCCCTCGAGGTTGCCGCGGTTGGCGACGTTCTGCACGTCGAGGTAGCCGACCAGCTTCCAGGTCCGGTAGGTCCAGGTCCGATCGAGCCGCAGGTCGAGCTGGTTGAAGGCCGGGAGGCGGGTCGAGTTGATGGCGCCGTAGCGTGGCACGTAGGTGCCGCTGCTGGCGTCGAGCACCGAGCCGGTGACCGGGGTCTCGGGGTTGCCCGAGACGTAGCGGAAACGCCCCCCGAACGACCAGGCCCGGGCGAAGTTCCAGGTGCCCACCAGCGTGAGGATGTGCGGCTGGTCGAAGTCGAAGGGCCGCTCGGCCGCCCCGGCGCCGTTCCGCCGCAAGGAGCGCTGGAAGGTGTAGGCGAGCCAGCCGAAGAAGCGGTCGCCGGCGCGCGCCTTGACGATCAGCTCGAGGCCGTAGACGCGCCCGGTGCCGCCGTTCGAGTAGGGCGGCTGAGACGGGTCGTAGGAGGCGGCCGGGTTGCGCACCACCAGGCTCGAGAGCTTCTTGTAGAAGCCGGTCGCCTCGGCCTCGAAGGCGTCGGAGAGCCGCCGCTCCACGCCGGCCGAGGCCTGGAGGGCCGCCTCGGTCCTGAGCCTGGGATTGCCGACCTCGGGGGCGCTCTCGTCCGGCTCGGGCGGCTGGTGGAAGAGGCCGACGCCGGCCTTGAGCGTGCTGCCGGGCCGCACCTCCCAGCGGGCGCCGAGCCGCGGGTCGACCGAGCCGCTGGAGATGGCGCTGTACCAATCGACGCGGACCCCGGGGAGCACCAGCAGCGACGGCACCGGCTCCCAGCGCAGCTCGAGAAAGGCGGCCGGCGCCTGCTGGGTGGTGGTGGTGCCGAGCGAGAGGACCGGGGAGGTGGAGACCGGTGCTTCGGGCTGGCCTTCCTTGGGGGGGCGCGGCGTGTTGACCTCGATGGTGACGCCGGCCGTGGTGGCGTCGATGCCGGCGCTCAGTTGCAGCCCCTTGTCGAGGTCGAGCGTCCAGGCGCTGCGGACGGCGAGCCGCAGCACGTCGAGGTCGAACAGGAACTGCGGGCCGAACCGGGTGCGGAACTGGCTGAAGGAGAGCTGGACGCTCGACTGGTGGCTGAGCCCCGGGGCCACCGGTCCCGAGAGGGAGCCCTGCAGGGCGTGGAACATGGTGCGGGCCGAGATGGTGCCGGTGATCTTCGGGTCGTCGGCCGGCCGCTCCAGGATCACCACCAGCTTGTCCATCGAGCCGTAGTAGAGGAGCCGCAGCGCCTGGCCGCCCAGCCTCCGGGTCGCCAGGAACTGGTAGTCGTAGTAGCGCGGCGCCGAGTCGAAGGAAAAGTTGGCCTCCCGCGGCAGCACCAGCGGCAGGACGGTGTCGATCCAGGAGCGGCGGAAGGCGGCCCCGCCGGCCCAGCCGTCGCCGAGCGGCCCCTCGATGGCCAGGCTGGCGTCGTAGAAGTTCACGCCGGCCTCGCCGCGCACCATGTCCGAGGCCGGGTCGCGCAGCTTCACCTCGACGATGCCGCCGGTGGCGCGGCCGTAGTCGGGCGCGAAGTTGCCGGGGATGAACTCGACCTGCTCGAGGAAGCGGGGGTTGATGGTGCTGCGCAGGCCACCGAAGTGGTAGAGCAGCGGGATCCTCTGGCCCTCGACGAAGACCCGCGAGTCTCCCGGGCTGGAGCCGCGCAGGATGAGCTGGCCCGAGCCGAAGGCGGTGCGGGCCACGCCAGGCAGGTTGAGCACCGCCTTGAGGGTGTCGCCATGCGTGCCGGCCACCTTGGCCACCTGGCTGGCCGGGATCACCTGCCGGGTGACCTCGCGGCGGACCGGGCTGGCGCTCACCACCGTCTCGTTCCCGTCGCCCGACCGCTCCAGGTAGAAGGTCTCGTCGCGCTCCTCGCCGGGCCTGGCCTCGATGCGCAGCTCGAGCCGGTCATGGCCTGGAGGGACCGCCACCAGCGTGAAGGAGGGCTCGGGAACCGTCAGGGTGAAGCGGCCATCGGCGCCGCTGGTCGCCTTCCCGGGCTCGGCGCTGGTGCGAGCCGCCACCGCCACGTTGGCGAGCGGCTTGCGGGTGCCGCGCTCCAGCAGGCGACCCGTGAAGCGGACCGGGGGTGGGGGCGGTGGAGGGGCCTCGGCCGCCTCCGGCGCCGAGATCCGCAGCCGGAAGCTGATGGTGACCGGAACCGGCTCGCCGCTGGTGAGCCGGCCCGGCTCGAAGAGGAACTTCTTCGCGGCGGCGGCGGCGGCGCCGTCGAACGGCTCACCGGCCCCTTGCTCGAGGCGCACCGCCTCGACCAGGCCGGCCGGATCGACGTCGATGGCCAGCACCACCACCACCTCGGGCCCCGGGAAGACGGTACCGGGCGGGACCTCGGCCGGCACCAGCAGCTTCACGGCCGGCGGCGTCGCCAGCGCCGGCTCCGGTGGCGGTGCCGGAGGGGTGGGCTGGCCGGCGGCCGCCACCGGGCCGGTGAAGGCGAGGGTGAGCAGGGCCAGGCCGAGCAGGCGCGTGGAGGTCATGGAGGTCATTCGTCGAGCCGGAACTTGAAGGTCCAAGGGTATCGCACCGCGACGGCGCGACCACCACGGGTGCCCGGTGAGAAGGCGAGCAGGCGGGCCAGCCGCTCAACCGCGGGGTCGAAGCCGGCCCCGCCCCCCTCGACGATGCGGACCTCGCGCACCGCGCCGGTCTCGTCTACCAGCAGCTCGACCCTGAGGTTGGCCTCGAGCCCGTCGCGGCGGGCCGCCTCGGGGTAGAGGGCGCGCAGGTCGAGCAGCGAAGGCTGGCGCAGCAGGCGGGGCGCCTGCTCGAGGTCGGTGAGGTCGGAGGCGCGGCCGGCGAAGGGCGAGTTGTCGCCGGCGGCGGCCGAGGCCGGGGCGTTCGGGTCGCCGCGCGCGGCGGTGGCGCCGCTGGTGGTCGGCATGGCGATGCCGCCGCTCCCCGAGCTCACCACGGCGTCCAGCGAGACGGCGAAGCGGCGGGGCTGCGGAGGCTGGGTGCCGGGCGGGGGCGCGGCCGGGGTGTGCGGCGCCTCGGGGCGCGGGGCCCTGGGGGCCGGCACGGCGGTCCGGGTGGTGGCCAGCGGCGGCTTGGCAGGCTCGGGCGGCTTCGGCCTGGCCGCCTCCGGGGGCGGCGGGCGCTCCCGCGTCGCGAGCCGGACCGCGACGGGTGGCCGCTTCACCAGCAGGCGCGGCGGCTGGCGGGTGGCGATCCAGGCCCCAGCCACGGCATGGAGCAGGCCGGCGGCGAGAAGCGAGGGCCAGAAGGTGGAACGGACCAGCTTCACCAGGCGGGCTTCACGGGGTGGTGGTGGGCGGCTGGGTGTCGAGGGCGATGTCGACCACCCCGGCGAGGCGGAGCTGGTCTACGGCCTCGGCGAACTTGCCGTACGGGGCGTCTACGTCGGCCGAGACGAAGCCGGCCAGCCTGGCCTCGAGGCCGGAGGCGGCGGCCCGGGCGCGCGCCGCCTCGACCTCGCGGGTGATGTCCTTGAGCTTGGCCGCGGCGCCGTTGACGAAGAGGTCGCCGTTGCTGGCGATGGCGACGTTGATGATGGAGGGCGGCGAGCTCTCGGCCGAGGCGGCCTTGGGCAGGTTGACCGGCATCGAGCGGTTGACCACCTGCGAGGCGGTGACGATGAAGACCACCAGCAGGGTCAGGCAGACATCTACGATGGGCGTGACGTTGACGCCGCCGATCAGCTCGTCGTCGCCGGCTCCGCCCCAGTTTCCACTGGCCACGGCGCTAGCCCTCCGCCCCGCCGTTGGTGTCGAGCCGCCCCAGGTTGGCGACCAGCTCCCGGCTCAGCGCCTCGGCCTGCTTGAGGCGGCCGTTCACGTGGGCCTTGAGGCCGTTGTAGGCGACCACCGCCGGGACCGCGACGGCGATGCCGAAGCCGGTGACCACCAGCGCCTCGCCGATGGAGGCCATCACCTGGGAGTTGGAGGAGGCCTGCACCGTCCCCACCTTGCCGAGCACGTAGAAGGCCCCGACGATGCCGATGACCGTGCCCAGCAGCCCGATGAGCGGGGCGATGTTGCCGATGGTGGCGAGCACCGAGAGCCGGGCCTCGTAGCGGCCGCGCTCCTCGGAGAGCTGGCCGAGCATGGCCTGCTCGACCGAGGCCGGCTGCCGCTCACCGCGGGCGGCCAGCTCCAGCCCGGCCCGGACCACGTTGCGGCTGAGCGAGTCCCCCTCCACGGCCGCCAGCGCGCCCTTCAGGTCACCGGCGGCGAGGGCGGGTGAGAAGGCGGCCTTGAGGGCGGGGAACCGCTCGGCGGTCCGGACGTAGAAGGCCACCCGGTCGATGAAGACCCCGAGGCCGACGATCGAGACGCCGACGAGGACGAAGTTGACCCAGTCGGCGCCGAAGCCGGCGGTCAGGTCGAGGAGCTTCTGGGTCAGCATGGGTTCAACCTCTTGGAGCGCTGGTTGAGAAGCGGGGCCTGGATCAGGAGCCACCTGGCGAACAACGGCTTGCTTTCGCCGGAGGCCGTGTAGGGCCCCTTCACACGAAGACCACCGTCTTGTTGCCGTGGATCAGCACCCGGTCCTCGCAGTGGAAGCGAACTGCCCGCACCAGCACCCGCCGCTCCAGGTCGCGCCCCAGCCGCTTCAGATCCTCCACCTCGTCCCGGTGGGAGACCCGGACCACGTCCTGCTCGATGATGGGGCCGGCGTCTAGCACCTCGGTGACGTAGTGGGCGGTGGCCCCCACGATCTTGACGCCTCGGTCGTGGGCCTGCCGGTAGGGGTCCGCGCCCGCGAAGGCCGTCAGGAAGCTGTGGGGGATGTTGATGAGCCGCCCGGCGTAGCGGGCCACGAAGCCCCCCGAGAGGATCTGCATGTAGCGGGCGAGCACCACCACCTCGGCGGTGGCGTCGAGCAGCTCCACCATGCGCGCCTCGGCCGGCTCGCGCTGGTCGCGGCCGTTGGGGACGTGCTCGAAGCGGACCCCGAACCCCTCCACCGCTTCGCGGAGTTCGGGGTGGTTGGAGATCACCAGCGAGACCTGCGCCGGCAGCTCTCCCCGCCGCCAGGTCCAGAGCAGCTCCAGCATGGCGTGGTCGTGGCGCGAGACCAGCACCGCGACCCGCTTGGGTGGCCTGGGGGCCGAGAGCCGCCAGTCCATCGAGAAGGGGCGGGCCACCTCGGCCTCGAAGACGGCACGCAGTTGGTCGAGCGGAAGGTCTACGCGCCCGGTCTGGAACTCCAGCCGCGTGAAGTAGACGCCGCCGTCGTCATCGGTCGAGTGCTGGTCGAAGTCGATGATGTTGGCCCCGTGGCGGAAGAGGAAGCCGGAGATGGCGGCGATGATGCCGGGCCGGTCGGGGCAGCGGACCAGCAGGATGGCGCGGGGATCTGGCACTGCTCCGAAGGTAGCAGGATCCGCCTGGGCCGTCCCTATCGGCACCCGTGGTGCGGATTGCCGCGTGGTCATTCGCCGCAGGGCTCGTTTCGCCGCAGGCTGCTAAGAATGCCGCACCGTTTCGCAGCAACCAGTTTGGCGCCAGACGACCCGGCTTCGGGGTGGGGATCACGATGCGTAAAGCACTGTTGTCGGCAGCGCTCCTCCTGGCTGCCGGCGCCGGCCGGGCGGCCATCCCGGCCGAGCAGGAGGACTGCCTCGGGTGCCACACCGACCCGTCCCAGACCTTCACGCTGGCCAGCGGCGAGAAGCTGCCGCTCTGGATCGACCAGG
>JANPOM010000059.1:0-2442 GCA_031427995.1 Anaeromyxobacter sp.
CAGCCGGAACCGGCAGGCACCGGACCTGAACTGCGTCTGCATGCACAAGGTGCTGTGGGGGCGAGGGGATGGGCGGGATTTCCTAGGCGTGGTCTGGGCCAACGGATATCCGCCGCCGGGCGGTCTTCTGCTAGAACACCGATCAGCCTGAAGTCCCCATGAATCCGATCACTTGCGCGACGGGGATCGACAAGGCCCATCCGGGCATGATCCTCTATGCCTTCGAGCGAGCCTCAGCTCGCGAGGAGGCTTGGATGAAGCGATGGCAGCCGAGGCAAGAGACGACGCGGCAGGAGGAGTTCCTGCTCAAGCGGTTGCACCGGACGCGAAAGCTGTTCGGGTTCCTGAGGCGCCACCGGCACGAACTCTTCGACGAGGAGTTCCAGTTGCAGCTCGAGGGCATGTACCGCGCCACGGGCGCTGGTGACGAACCGGTGGCGCCCGCCATGCTGGCGATGGTGGTGCTGCTCCAGAGCTACACCGGGATCTCCGACGCGGAGGCGGTCGAGCTCGCCCTCGTCGATTTGAGGTGGCAGATGGTGCTCGGCTGCCTGGGCGCGACCGAGCCCCCGTTCTCGCAGGGCGCGCTTCCCGCGTTTCGCGAGCGCCTCATCGCGCACGACATGGATCGCCGCCTGCTGGAGCGCACCGTCGAACTGGCGCGGGCCACCAAGGAGTTCGACTGGAAGAAGCTGCCGAAGGTGCTGCGAGTGGCCATCGACTCGAGTCCGCTTGAGGGCGCCGGCCGGGTGGAGGACACACTCAACCTGCTCGCTCACGCGGCTCGCAAGGTGGTGGAGTGTGCAGCGGACCTGCTGAAGTGGTCCCCGGACCGCGTGTGCCGCGAGGCGCGAGCCCCGCTGCTCGTCGGGCCGAGCGTCAAGGCGGCGCTCGACCGCGACTGGAGCGACCCCGTCCAGAAGGCTGCGGCGGTGAAGAGCCTGGTCCTCGAGCTGGAGAACCTGAAGGAGTGGCTGACCACGAATCTCGCGCTGGAGTTGAAGAAGCCGCCGCTCGGCGACGAGATCGCAACGCTCCAGCAACTCATGGACCAGGACCTCGAGCCCGACCCGGGCGGCGGCGGCCAGAGGATCCGGCAGGGCGTGGCCGCGGACCGCCGGGTCTCCGTCGAGGACTCCGAGATGCGTCACGGGCGCAAGAGCAAGACCAAGCGATTCAATGGCTACAAGCGGCACATCGCCACCGACCTGGACTCCGGACTCATCCTCTCCGGCGCGATCACGCCGGCCAATCGGCCCGAGGACGAGGCGGCGCCCGGTCTCGCGGACGACATCGCGAACCAGGGCCTCGAGATCGGTACTCTCTTCATCGACCGCGGATACGTGAAGGCTGCGCTCGTCGACGACATCATCGGCCGCGGCGGCGAGATCGTCTGCCGCCCCTGGATCGCGAGGAACAAGGGCTCCTTCCCGAAGGGAGCCTTCAAGATCAACGTCCGCGACCACACCATCACCTGCCCGGCAGGCGAGGTGGAACACATCGAGTTCGGCTCCGTGACGGAGTTCGACCCCGAGGCCTGTGACCACTGCCAGCTGCGCGCCAAGTGCACGGCCGCCACCCCCGGCACAGGCCGCTCGGTCAACATCGCCGAGGACGAGCGGCTCCAGCAGCGTCTCCGCAAACTCATCGCCACGCCACGCGGGCGCGCCCGCCTGCGCGAGCGGGTCGGCGTGGAGCACCAGCTCGCGCACCTCGCCCGCCGCCAAGGACGCCGAGCTCGCTACCGCGGCGTCCGTAAGAACCTCCTCGACCTACGACGCGCCTCGGCAATCCAGAATCTGGAAGCCATTCAGCGCAAGGTGGCGTGATGAGATCCCTTTCAACCTGTTCGGTGTTCTAGCAGCGGAGCTCGGCATCACGCCATCCCCGACCGCGAGGTCGGGGCTCCGTTGAAGCCAGGGGGACGGCCCGGAGCTCGAGGCGGGCGTCCTGACGCCGACTGGCGCGGCCGCGGCGCGCGAGGTACTGGGCGAGAGTGGCCCGGCCCGGCTGGCCGAGGCGCTGGCCGCCGGCACGCCGCTGCGCCTCGAACTCTCCGAGATGGTGGGGATCGCCAAGCGGCCGGAGCTGCAGACGGCCCCGTTGGACCACCTGGCCATCGCCCCCGGGATCCCGACCCAGGCCCAGCTCGTCGTCCTCGACAAGCAGGCGGAGGCCAAGGCGAAGGAGTTCGCCGACGCCGTGACGAAGGAGGAGGCCGCGCTCGCCGACGCGCCGCTGCTCCCGGAGGAGCAGTTCTTCGCCGCGCTCGAGGAGCAGGCCGTCAAGGCCGGACGGATGAGCCAGGGCGAGGCCAAGAAGTCGGTGCTACAGGCCCGGGCCTTCCTGCGAACCATGGCGGCCACTGCCTCGAAGGCCGGGCCGGTGCCGCTCTCCACGATGATCGACCGCTACCGGATCCGCATCGAGACCGAGTTCGGC
>JANPOM010000060.1:0-18803 GCA_031427995.1 Anaeromyxobacter sp.
CCCCGGTGGTGTTTTAGTGGGCGCCCCAATCACCCCTTGGAGAATCCATGCTCAAGAAACTTGGACTGGTGCTCGCGCTGGGCTTGATCGGCTCCCCCGCGGCGGGCGCTGAAGATTCCGTGAAGATCGGCCTGATGGCTCCCCTCACCGGCCCGTGGGCCAGCGAGGGCCAGGAGATGAAGCGAAACGTCGAGTTGCTGGCGGAGCAGCTGAACGCCACGGGCGGGCTGCTCGGCAAGAAGGTCGAGGTCGTGACCGAGGACGATGGCGGAGATCCGCGCACCGCCTCCCTGGCCGCGCAGCGGCTCACCACCAAGGGCGTGGTGGCGGTCATCGGCACCTACGGCTCGGCGGTCACCGAGGCCACGCAGACCATCTTCGACGAGGCCAGCATCATCCAGGTGGCCAACGGCTCCACCGCGGTCAGGCTGACGGAGAAGGGGCTCAAGTACTTCTTCCGCACCTGCCCGCGCGACGACGAGCAGGGGCGGATTGGCGCCGCCGTGGTGGAGAAGTCCAAGGCCAAGAAGATCGCCATCCTCCACGACAACTCGGCCTACTCGAAGGGGTTGGCCGACGAGATCAACGCGCTCCTCAAGGCGAAGAACACCAACCTGGTCTTCTTCGACGCGCTCACCCCCAAGGAGCAGGACTACTCGGCCATCCTCACCAAGCTGAAGTCGGCCAGCCCCGACGTGGTCTTCTTCACCGGCTACTACCCCGAGGCCGGGCTGCTGCTGAAGCAGAAGAAGCAGATGGGCTGGAACGTCCCCTTCATCGGCGGCGACGCCATCAACAACCCGGACCTGGTCAAGATCGCCGGGGTGGCGGCCGCCGAGGGCTTCCAGTTCCTCTCGCCGCCGGTTCCGAAGGACCTGGACACCGCCGAGTCGAAGGCCTACCTGGCCGCCTACCAGAAGAAGTACGGCGAGGCGCCCAGCTCCATCTACGGCGTCCTGGCCGGCGACGGCTTCCGCGTGGTGGCCAAGGCCATCGAGGGCTCCAAGTCGACCAAGGCCGACGCCCTGCGCGCCTACCTGACCGGCAGCCTCAAGGGCTTCCCGGGCTTCACCGGCAAGATCGAATTCAACGCCAAGGGCGATCGGGTCGGCGAGCTGTACCGCGTCTACCGGGTGGCCAAGGACGGCAGCTTCGTGATGCAGCCGTGAGCTGAGCAGGTTCACCGACCCGGGCGGTCCCGTTCGCGGGCCGCCCCCGGGTCGGCCTTCGGCGCCGGTGGAGCCGTCCACATGGAGCAGTTCGCCCAGCAGCTCATCAACGGCCTCGCGGTCGGCAGCATCTACGCCCTCATCGCGCTGGGCTACACCATGGTCTACGGCGTGCTGCGGCTCATCAACTTCGCGCACGGCGACCTCTTCACCTACGGCGCCTACCTGGGCATGACGCTGCTCACCTCGATGGCCCTGCAGGATCGGTTCGGGCTGGCGGTCGGGCTGGGCGTGCTGGTCCTCATGGTGATGGGGCTGGTGGCGCTGCTGGGGGTCATCCTGGAGCGGGCCGCCTACCGGCCGCTGCAGTCGTCGCCGCGGCTCTCGGCGGTGGTCTCGGCGCTGGGCGGCTCCATCTTCCTGCAGAACGCGCTCATGCTCATCTACGGGGCGCGCTACCAGGTCTACCCGGACCTGCTGCCCCAGACCACGGTGAGCCTCTTCGGGCTGCCGGTGCCGATCATGCGCATCGCCGTGGTGGTGGTGTCGCTCACCATGATGGCCGTGCTCTACCTCTTCGTGCAGAAGACCCGGACCGGCACCGCCATCCGCGCCGCCGCCATCGACCAGGGGGCGGCCAGGCTCATGGGCATCGACGTCAACCGGGTCATCCAGATCGTCTTCATCATCGGGCCGGCCCTGGGCGGCGCCGCCGGCCTGCTGGTCGGCCTCTACTACGGCCAGATCTCCTTCACGATGGGCTGGAGCTACGGCATGAAGGCCTTCACCGCCGCCATCCTGGGCGGCATCGGCAACATCCCGGGCGCCATGGTGGGCGGCCTGATCCTCGGCGTGGTGGAGGCGCTGGGGGCCGGCTACATCTCCATCGCCTGGAAGGACGCCATCGCCTTCGTGGTCCTCATCCTCATCCTCATCGTGCGCCCCTCCGGGCTGCTCGGCGAGCGGGTGGCCGAGAAGGTATGAGCGCGCCCCGGGCCAGGCGAGGGGCGCCGTGAGCCGCCGCCTGCTGGCCGCCTACCTGGTGGCCGCCGTGGCGCTGGCCGCAGCCCCGCGCTTCCTCGACGCCTACCAGGTCGACGTGCTCAACAGCGTCGGCCTCTACGTCCTGCTGGCGCTCGGCCTCAACCTGATCCTCGGCGACGCCGGCCTCTTCAACATGGGGCACGCCGCCTTCTACGCGGTGGGGGCCTACACCGCGGCAATCCTAAACACCCGGCTCGGCCTCCCCATCCTCTGGGCCATGCCGGTGAGCGGCCTGCTGGCCGCGCTCTTCGCGCTCATCGTGGCCCGTCCGGTGGTCCACCTGCGCGGCGACTACCTGCTGGTGGTCACCATCGGCCTCGGTGAGATCGTCCGCATCGCCCTGGTCAACGACGTCTTCGGCCTCACCGGCGGCTCCAACGGGATCTTCGGCATCGCCCGGCCGGTGATCTTCGGCCATAAGATCCGCAAGCCGGACGAGTTCCTCTACCTGATCTGGGGCTTGGTGGCGGTCACCGTCTTCCTCTTCCACCGGCTGGAGCAGTCGCGCTTCGGCCGGGCCCTCACCTACCTGCGCGAGGACCCGGTGGCGGCCGAGGGGAGCGGCATCGACACGGTCCGGTACCGGCTCATGGCCTTCGCGCTGGGCGCGGCCTGGGCCGGCATGACCGGCTCCATCTACGCCGCCAAGATGACCATCATCTCGCCCGAGTCCTTCAGCTTCTGGGAGTCGGTGGTGATCTTCCTGATGGTCATCCTGGGCGGCTCGGGCTCCATCCCCGGGGTCATGGTGGGCGCCGCCATCGTGGTGCTGATGCCCGAGGTCTTTCGCGACCTGGCCACGGCCCGGATGCTGGTCTTCGGCCTGGTGATGATGGTGATGATGGTGGTGCGGCCGCAGGGGCTCCTGCCCTGGCGCGCCCCCCGCTTCCGGCGCGGCGACGCCGCGCGCGCCGAGGCGGGCCGGTGAGCGCCCTGCTCGAGCTGCGCCAGGTCACCAAGACCTTCGGCGGCCTGACCGCCGTCGACGACGTCGGCTTCGACGTGGAGGCCGGCCTGGTGGTGGGGCTGATCGGCCCGAACGGCGCCGGCAAGACCACCACCTTCAACCTCATCACCGGCAACTACCGGGTCACCCGCGGGACCATCCAGTTCGAGGGGCGGCCGCTCACCTCGCTGCGCACCAACCGGATCGTGCGGCTGGGCGTGGCCCGGACCTTCCAGAACATCCGGCTCTTCCAGCAGCTCACGGCGCTGGAGAACGTGCTGGCGGGGCGCCACTGCCGCACCTCGGCGGGGCTGCTGGCGGCGCTGCTGCGCACCCCCGGGCAGCGGCGGGAGGAGCGTGGGGCGGTGGAGCGGTCGCTCGCCGAGCTGGCCTTCGTCGGCCTGGCGGGCCGGGGCTTCGACCTGGCCAAGAACCTGCCCTACGGCGACCAGCGCCGGCTCGAGATCGCCCGGGCTCTGGCGGCCGAGCCCAAGCTGCTGGTCCTCGACGAGCCGGCCGGCGGCATGAACGAGCAGGAGACCGACCAGCTGGTCGGCCTGATCGGCCAGATCAAGGCGCGCGGCATCACCGTGCTGCTCATCGAGCACGACATGAGCCTGGTGATGCGCGCCTGCGATCGGATCGTGGTGATGGAGTACGGCAAGAAGATCGCCGAGGGGTCGCCCCAGGCCATCCAGAAGGATCCGCGCGTCATCGCCGCTTACCTCGGCACGGAGGCGCCGTGACCACCCCGGCCCCGTTCCTGCAGGTCGAGGGGCTGCGCGTCGCCTACGGCAACGTCGAGGCGCTCCACGGCGTCGACCTCGAGGTCCGCCAGGGCGAGATCGTCACCATCATCGGCGCCAACGGCGCCGGCAAGTCGACCACGCTGCAGACCATCAGCGGCCTGCTGCGCCCCACCGGCGGCACCATCCGCTTCGAGGGGAGGCTGGCCCACACCATCAAGGCCCACCAGCTGGTGCGGCTCGGCGTCGCCCAGGCCCCCGAGGGGCGGCGCATCTTCGGCACGCTGACGGTGCGGGAGAACCTCGACCTGGGCGCCTTCACCCGCCGGGACACGGCCGGCATCGAGGAGACGCGCCGCTGGATCGCCCGGCTCTTCCCGGTGCTGGACCAGCGCCGCGAGCAACTGGCCGGCACCCTCTCCGGCGGCGAGCAGCAGATGCTGGCCATCGGCCGGGCCCTGATGGCCAAGCCGCGCCTGCTCCTGCTCGACGAGCCCTCGCTGGGGCTGGCCCCGCTGCTGGTGCGCGCCATCTTCCAGACCATCCGCGAGATCAACCAGTCGGCGGGCGTGACCGTGCTGCTGGTGGAGCAGAACGCCCGCGCCGCGCTCAAGTTGGCCCACCGCGGCTACGTCATGGAGGTGGGGCGCATCGTCCACGCCGGCCCGGCCGCCGAGCTGGCGCAGGACCCCAAGGTCCTGAGCGCCTACCTGGGCGGGCGCCCACCCTGAGCGGGTGCCGGCGGGCCGGGCGGCGCCGGTGTAACGGCCCCGCGGGCGCGCCAGTCGTCGCGGCTGCGCGAGAGCGCGTCCACGGTGTAGATGACCAGCGAGGCCCAGATGCAGCCGAAGGCCACGGCGTGCCACCGGGTGAACGGCTCGCCGAAGAGGAACACGGCGATGGCGAACTGCATGGTGGGGTTGAGGTACTGCAGCAGGCCGATGGTGGAGAGCCGCAGCCGCCGCACGCCGATGGCGAAGAGGATGAGCGGCACGGCCGTGATCACGCCGCTGGCGGTGAGCAGCACCGTGGTCCAGGCCGTGATCCCGTAGTGGAGCTTCCCCTGCCAGCCCTGCCAGCCGAGCCAGGCGAAAGCCAGCGGCAGGAGCAGCGTCACCTCGGCCAGCAGGCCGGTGGTGGAGTCGACCTGGGCCCGCTTTCGCAGCAGGCCGTAGAGGCCGAAGGTCACCGCCAGCGTCAGCGCCACCCAGGGGGGCCGGCCCACGTGGATCATGAGCGCCAGCACGCCGGCCGTGGCCAGGCCGATGGCCAGCTTCTGCCGCCCCGAGAGCGGCTCGCCCAGGAAGACCACGCCCAGCAGCACCGTCACCAGCGGGTTGACGAAGTAGCCGAGGCTGGCCTCGAGCACGTGGCCGGTGCCTACCGCCCAGATGTAGACCAGCCAGTTGGTGGAGATGAGCACGGCGCTGGCCGCCAGCGTGGGGAGCGTGCCGGGGACGCCCAGCTGCCGCGCCACGTCGCCCCAGCGGCGCAGGGCGGTGATGAGCACGGCCATGAAGAGGACCGACCAGACGATCCGGTTGGAGAGCACCTCGGGCGGCGGCACGTCCCGGAGCGCCCTGAAGTAGAGCGGGAAGAGACCCCAGGTCAGGTAGGAGGCGGCGGCGGCCAGGACCCCGGCGCTCTGGCGGCGCTGCTCGACGGAGCTCATGCGCCGGTCCGTTCGACGCCGAGGCCGGCGCCGGAGCTGGCCGCGCTCCGGGTCAGGTCGGCCCGCGCCAGCAGCAGCACCGCCCCGAGGATGAGCGCGCCGCCGGAGAGCCGCGGCGCCGTCACCGGCTCGCCCAGCCGCGCCGCCCCCAGCGCCAGCGGGAAGGGCGGCGCCCGCGTGGAGTAGACCCAGGCCTTGACCGCGCCGAGCCGCTCCAGCCCGGCCAGGAAGAAGGCGATGGCCATGACCGTGCCGACCACCGCCACGGCCGCCACCGCCAGCCAGCCGCCCGGCGTGACCGGCAGGTGGGCGCCGCGCGCCAGCGCCACCACCCCGTAGACCGCCGCCGCCGCGCTGGTCACCACCGCGGTGGAGGCGGTGGGGGAGACCTCGGCGGGGAGCCGCGCCCCCACCAGGATGTAGACCGAGTAGATGAGCGCCGCCCCCACGCCCAGCGCGACGCCGAGCGGCGCGCCGTCGCCGGCCCGGCCGATGGTGAGCAGGCTGCCGGCCAGCGCCAGCACCAGCGCCAGCAGCTGCAGGCGCGAGAGCGGGTGGCGCAGCACCAGCCAGGAGAGGAGGGCCACCAGCGCCGGGAAGAGGTAGAGGAGCAGCGCCACCAGCCCGGCCGAGGCCAGGGTGAGGGCGGTGAAGTAGCAGTAGGCCTGGCCGGCGTAGCCGATGGCTCCCATCCCCACCAGCGTGGCCAGGGCGCGGCCGCGCGGGAGCGAGGCCCGCTTCACCGCGAAGATGAGCCACGACACGGCCGCGGCCATGGAGAAGCGGAGCAGGAGCAGCGCCTGCGGGTCGACCCCGTCGGCGTAGGCGCGGCGCGCGAAGACCGGCAGGGCGCCGAAGCAGAGGGCCGAGGCGGCCACGTAGGCGACCCCGAGCGCGGCGCGGCGGCGCGCGGTGGCGGGAGCGCCGGGAGGTGTCGGGGGCGGCTGCAAGGGAACCTAGGAGATATCAGCCCTGGCGCCGTGGCAGCAACGTGGCGGCCTCGAGGCCGAAGGCGGCCAGGTCGGCGGGCACGCCCTCGCCGAGCGCCAGCGCCCGGCAGAGCCGCGCCAACGCCGGCGCCGTCTGGATCCCGTAGCCGCCCTGCGCCGCCAGCCAGACCAGCCCCTCGACCTCCGGGTCCGGCCCGACCACCGGGGTCCGGTCCTCCACGAAGGAGCGCAGCCCGGCCCAGCGGTGCGCCACGCTGGCGACGCGAAGCGTGGTGGCCCGCTCCAGCTCGTCGACCGCCACGGCCACGTCATAGTCGTCCGGCGCGGCGTTGCCGGGCTCGCTGGGCGTCTCGTCGCAGGGGGAGACCAGCAGGCGGCGGGCGTCGGGCTTGAAGTAGAAGCGCTCCTCCACGTCGGAGACCAGCGGCCAGCCCGAGACGTCGCCGGGGGCGTCGATGGAGATGGCGGTGCGGCGCAGCGGCGTCAGGCCGATGGGGCGCGCCCCCGCCAGCCGTCCCACCTGGTCGGCCCAGGCCCCGGCGGCGTTGACCAGCACCGGCGCGCTGAACCGTCCGGCCGGCGTGGTGGCCGACCAGGCGCCGCCCTCGCGGCGCAGCCCCAGCACCTCGGCGTTCAGCACCACTTCGCCGCCGCGCCCCTTCAGGCCGCGGGCGAACCCCTGCAGGATCTCGTGGACGTCGAGGTCGACGGCCCCCGGCTCGAAGAGGCCGGCCACCCAGCGCCCCGGCGCCAGGCAGGGGACCAGCGCCGGCAGCTCGGGGCCGGCCACCCACTGCACCGAGGGAACCAGCGACCGGACCGAGGCGTGGAGCTGGCGCAGCTCGTCCAGGTGCGCCGCGTCGGCGAGGAAGAGCGCGCCGCGGCGCGCCGTGAGCGGCTCCTCGGTGAAGCCGTCCGGCGGGGTCTCGTAGAAGCCGCGCGAGCCGCTGGTGAGCGCGCGCACCGCGGCGTTGCCGTAGGTCTCCATGAAGATGGCGGCCGAGCGGCCGGTGGCGTGGACCGCCAGCGCCTCCTCGCGCTCCAGCACCGCCACCCTGCCGTGACGCGACAGCTCGAACCCGGCGGAGACGCCGCCCATGCCACCGCCCACCACCAGGAAGTCGAAGCTCCGTGCCATGCGTCTCCTCGTCGTGGTTCCCGGGTCGGCCGGCCGCTCAGCCGGGAAGGAGCGCCTGCAGCGCCCAGAGCGACGCCATGCCGGTGCCGATGGTCCAGGCCACGCTGCGGGTCTTCAGGGCCACCAGCGCCGCCACCAGGCCAGCCAGCAACCGGGCGTTGCCGAAGGAGAGATCGACGGCGCCGCCGCGCACCACCAGCTCGGGGAAGATGATGGCGGAGAGGACCGCGGCCGGCACGAAGCGGAGCGCCCGGGTCAGCAGCGGCGGGACCTCGACCTTCCCGAGCAGGGCGATGAAGGAGAGCCGGGTGGCGAAGGTGACCAGGCCGGCCACCAGGAAGACCGGGAGCCAGCTCACGCGCGGGCCTCGGCGATCAGGCCGGCCACGATGCCCACCAGCGCCGCCACCACCAGCCCGAGCTTGTAGGGCAGGCCGATGGCGAGGATCGCCAGCCCACCGGCGGAGAGCGCCGCCACCAGGGCGGCCCGGTCCTTCAAGGCCGGGAAGACCAGCGCGATGAAGGTGAGCGCCAGGGTGAAGTCGAGCGACCAGCGGGCCGGCACCTGCGCCCCGAGGAAGACGCCGGCGGCGGTGCTCACCTGCCAGGCGGCCCAGAGCGTGAACCCGGCGCCGAAGAAGTACCAGTGGCGGTGGGGTGAGGCCGGTCCGGCGCCGTCGCGGGCGAGCCGCGCGGCGATGACCGCGTAGGCCTCGTCGGTGAGCAGGTAGGCGAGCAGCCCCTTCCAGCGGACCCCGAGGTGCTTGAGGTGGCCCGCCACCGAGGCGCTGTAGAGAGCGTGGCGCAGGTTGACCACCAAGACGGTGAGCACCAGCACCGCCGGCGGCGCGGCCTCGCGGACTAGCTGGGTCGAGATGAGCTGGGCCGAGCCGGCGAAGATCACCGACGACATGGCCTGGGCGGTGAACGGATCGAGGCCGGCCGCGAGGGCCAGCACGCCGTAGATCATCCCGAACGGCGCCACGCCCAGCAGGATGGGCGCTTCGGCGCGGCAGCCATCGAGGAATTCCCGACCAGGTGAGGGCCCGGGGACGGGAAGAGCGGCGGTGGCTGCGGTCGGGTCCGGGGCCATGGACCCGACAGGATAGCGCCGAACCGGCGCGCCCGCCCGTCCCGCCTACTCGCCCAGGTAGGCCTTGCGGACCTCGGGCGAGGCCAGCAGCTCCTGGCCGGTGCCGGTCATCACGATCTGGCCGGTCTCCAGCACGTAGGCCCGGTGGGCCAGCTGGAGGGCCTTGTGGGCGTTCTGCTCCACCAGGAGCAGGGAGACGCCCGAGGCGTTGACGTCGCGCAGCACGTTGAAGATCAGCTCCACGATCTGCGGGGCCAGCCCCAGCGAGGGCTCGTCGAGCAGCAACACCTTGGGGCGGCTCATCAGGGCGCGCGCCACCGCCAGCATCTGCTGCTCGCCGCCGGAGAGCGTGCCCGACACCTGGTTGCGCCGCTCGGCCAGGAGGGGGAAGAGGGCGTAGTACTTGTCGGCGTCGGCTTGGACGCCGGCCTTGTCGGTGCGGAGGTAGGCGCCCAGCTCCAGGTTCTCCCGCACCGTCAGGTTGAGGAAGATGCCGCGCCCCCTCGGGCGCGTGGGCCATGCCCCGGGACACCAGCTGGTGGGAGGCCAGCCGGGTCACGTCCTGGTCCCGGAACCGGACGGTCCCGGCGCTGGGCTTGAGCATCTTGGAGATGGCGCGGAGCGTGGTGGTCTTGCCGGCGCCGTTGGCGCCGATCAGGGCCACCACCTTTCCCTCCGGAACCTCCAGCGAGACCCCGCGCAGCGCGTGGATGCCGCCGTAGTGGACCTGGAGGTCCTTCACTTCGAGGATCGGCGTGCTCATCGGGCGCTGTCCTCCACCGGAACGGCGATGTGCTTCTCTTCGAGGTAGGCGTCGCCCAGGTAGGCCTCGATCACCTTCGGGTTCTTCCGGATCTCCTCCGGCTTGCCGCGGGCGATGGTGACGCCGTGGTCGAGCACCAGCAGTCGCTCCGAGACGCCCATCACCAGCCGCATGTCGTGCTCGATGACCAGGATGGAGAGGCCGAAGCGGTCGCGGATGGAGCGGATCAGCTGCATCAGCTCCACCTTCTCGGCGGCGTTCATGCCGGCGGCCGGCTCGTCGAGGCAGAGCACCTTGGGGCCGGTGGCCAGGGCGCGGGCGATCTCGAGCCGCCGCTGCTCGCCGTAGGGCAGGTTGCGGGCCACCTCGTCACGCCGGTGGGCCAGCCCCATGACCTCGAGGTACTCCTCGGCGCGCCCGAGGATGCGAGCCTCCTCCGACTGGTGGCGCAAGGTGAGGAAGAGGCAGTCGAAGAAGCTGCTGGTGGAGCGGGCGTGGCAGGCGATGCGAACGTTGTCGAGCGCGGTCAGCTCCTTGAAGAGCCGGATGTTCTGGAAGGTGCGGGCCACGCCCTTGGCGCAGATCTGGTGCGGCCGCTGGCCGTTGACCCGCTCCCCGCCCAGCAGCACGTCGCCGGCGGAGGGCTGGTAGACGCCGGTGATGGCGTTGAAGGCGGTGGTCTTGCCGGCGCCATTGGGGCCGATCAGGCCGACCAGCTCGCCGGGGGCCATGATCAGACTGAAGTCGTCCAGCGCCTTCAAGCCGCCGAACTGCATGGTGACGTTCCGGACCTCGAGCGGGTTGGTGCTCATGGCGCCTGCTTCGACCCGGCCGCGGTCAGCGGGCGCCCCTTGCGGCGCTTGAAGATGGGCAGGTCCCAGAGCTCGTGCGTGCCGAAGATCCCCTGGGGCCGGAGCAGCATGAGGGCGATGAGCAGGATGGCGTAGACCACCATCCGGTAGGCCTGGAACTCGCGAAGCAGCTCGAGGCCGATGGTCAGCACCGAGGCCGCCACGATCGAGCCGGTGATGGAGCCGAGCCCACCCAGCACGATCATCACCACCACCTCGATGGAGCGGATGAAGGTGAACATGCGCGGGGTGGAGAGCATGATGGCGTGGGCGATGAGCGCCCCGGCCAGCCCGGCGTAGGCCGCCGAGATGACGAAGGCGCGCACCTTGTAGCCGGTGGTGTCGACCCCCATGGCCTCGGCGGCCACCTCGTCCTCGCGGATGGCGAAGAGGGCGCGCCCCTGGGTGGAGACCGCCAGCCGGCGGGCCATGACCACGGTGGCCAGCACCGCGAAGCCGACCCAGATCATGTTGGTGCGCGGCGGCAGGCTGGAGAGGCCGGTGGCCTGGCCCAGCGACTTCATGTTCTCGATGATGGAGCGGATGATCTCGCCGAAGCCGAGCGTCACGATGGCCAGGTAGTCGCCGCGCAGGCGCAAGGACGGCATGCCCACCAGGAAGCCGGCCAGGGCCGCCATGGCCATGGCCGCCAGCAGCGCCACGGCGAAGACCACCTGGTCGGAGACCTCGGCCGGCAGGAAGTCGAGCTGCAGGTGGGCCAGCGTCAGCGTGATCTTGGCCGCCGTGTAGGCGCCCACCGCCATGAAGCCGGCGTGGCCCAGCGAGAACTGGCCGGTGAAGCCGTTGACCACGTTGAGCGAGACCGCCAGCACGATGTTGACGCCAACGCTGATGAGGATGAGCCGCCAGGAGGATGGCGTGACCCAGTCGATGGCGAGGATGACCGGGAGGGCCAGGACGAAGGGGATGAATGACTTGATGATCGGTCCGGGGCGCATCGCTACACCTTCTCCACGGTGACGCGGCCGAACAGGCCGGTGGGCCGAACCAGCAGCACCAGGATGAGGACCGTGAAGGCGATGGCGTCGCGGTAGGAGGAGTCGGTGTAGCCGGCCACGTACTCCTCGGCCAGGCCGAGCACCAGGCCGCCCGCCATGGCGCCGGGGACGTGCCCGATGCCGCCCAGCACCGCGGCCACGAAGGCCTTGAGGCCGATGATCAGGCCGAAGAGCGGCTCGATCTTGGGCCTGGCCACTGCGTTGATGAGGCCGGCGGCGGCGGCCAGCGCCGAGCCGAGCACGAAGGTCCAGGAGATGATCCGGTTGACCGGGATGCCCATCAGCCCGGCCACCTGCCAGTCGAAGGAGACGGCCCGCATGGCGGTGCCGAACCTGGTGCGGTAGACGATGAACTGCAGCAGCAGCATCAGGCTGAAGGCCAGCAGCAGCCCGTAGACGTCGTAGTTGGAGAGGTGGACGCCCACCACCTCGTAGCCGACGCGCTCGACCAGGGTGGGGAAGACGCGCGGGCTCGGCCCGGGCGGGAACTCGATGGGGTGGCGGAAGAAGGGGGAGAGCTGGAAGCCGTACTCCAGCAGGAACGAGACGCCGATGGCGGTGATCAGCGCCGTCAGCCGGGCCCGGTGGCGCAGCGGCCGGTAGGCGAAGCGCTCGATGGTGTACCCGAGGGCACCACAGATCAACATGGCGCCGATGGTGACGACGGTGACCTGGAAGAAGACCTCGGCCCCACCGGGCGGGTTCTCGTCGAACGGGCCGCGGACCCCGAGCAGCTGCGAAATGTAGTAACCGGCGAAGGCCCCGACCATGTAGATGTCGCCGTGGGCGAAGTTGATCAGCTTGAGGACGCCGTAGACCATCGTGTAGCCCAGGGCGACCAAGGCATAGATGGCGCCAACGGAGAGCCCGTTCACGAGGTGCTGGAGGAACTCAGTCACGTGACCTCAACGTCCCGGCGGTGGAGGCAGTACAAAAGAAGGGGGCAGGGGCGTACCACGAACCCCTCCCCCCTTCGCATCACGCGGCGCGTCGCTTACGGGTTGACCGTGGCGACGTACTTGGCCTTGTTCTTCACGATGCCGATGACCACCGCCGACTTGACGGCGTTGTGGTCGGCGTCGATCGTGATCTTGCCGGCCACGCCCTGGAAGTCCTTGGTGGCCTCGATGGCGTCACGGACCGACGGGCCGGTCAGCTCCTTGGCGCGGCCGATGGCGTCGATGGCCACCAGGGCGGCGTCGTAGCCGAGCGCGGCCAGCGCGTCCGGCACCGAGCCGTAGGTCTCCTTGTACTTCTTCACGAAGCCCTGGACCATGGGGTCGGGATTCTCGTCGGTGTAGTGGTTGGAGAAGAAGCTGCCGTCGAGGGCGCCCTGGGCGATCTCGTAGAGCTTCGAGGAATCCCAGCCGTCGCCGCCCGCCATGGGGACCTTGATGCCCAGTTCGCGAGCCTGCCGGCCGGCCAGCGCCACGTCGCCGTAGTAGGCCGGGATGTAGATCAGCTGCGGCTTCTTGGACTTGATGGTCGTGAGCTGCGCCTTGAAGTCCTGGTCGCCCGCCTTGAAGCTCTGGTCGCTGACGATGGTGCCGCCCAGCTCCTCGAACTTCTTCTTGAAGAAGTCGGCCAGCCCCACCGAGTAGTCGTTGCCGACGTCGCGGAGGATGGCGACCTTGGTGAGCTTCAGGTTCTCGCGCGCGAACTTGGCCATCACCGTGCCCTGGAACGGGTCGATGAAGCAGACGCGGAAGACGTAGGGGCGGGTCTTGTCGCCGTCCTTGGTGACGCGCGGGTTGGTGGAGGTGGGCGAGATCATCGGGACCTTGTTGCCATCGGCGACGGGGGCCATGGCCAGCGAGCGGCTGGAGGCCACCTCGCCGAGCAGCACCAGCACCTTGTCCTGCTGGACCAGCCGGGTGGCCGCGATGGCGGCCTCCTCGGGCTTGCCCTGGTCGTCATAGGTCTTGAGGGCGAGCTTCTTGCCCTTGACCCCGCCCTTGGCGTTGGCCTCGGAGATGGCGAGCTTGATGGCGTTGTCGGTGGATTCGCCGAAGGTGGCCTGTTCGCCCGTCATGGATGCGACGTGGCCGATGAGGATGGTGTCGCCGACCACGGCCGCTGGAGCGGCCGGCGCGGCAGGAGCGGCAGGAGCGGGGGGGGCTTCCTTCTTCTGGGAGCACGCGGCGGCAAGGACCAGCGCCGCCAGCGCTACGTTACGGGCAATACGCATTAAGACCTCCGTGGGGATGTGGAGATACGGTCACGACCGAACTTGTCACTTCTTTGAAACATGATTCTTCACAAATGCGTCGGCGTTGTCTACCATCATTGGCCTCATCCCCCCCGATCCGAACCCAGGAGGTTCACGAATGAAGAGCTTCAACTTCGCGGCATCGACATTCCTCGCGGCAGCCCTGGCGCTGCCCATGGCCGCCCTGGCTGCGGACGCCCCCGGCGTCTTCAAGATCCCGGGCACCGACTCGACCATGAAGATCTACGGGTTCGTGCAGCTCGACACGACCTACGACTTCAGCGGGGCCGACGACGACATCCGCGGCGACGACTGGGCCTCGTTCCTCGAGTTCCAGCCGCTCGACAAGGGCAAGGTCAACAAGAACCGGCTCTACGTCACGGCCCGCACCTCCCGCGTCGGCCTGGTCACCACCACCCCGACCCCGGGCGGCGACGTGGTGGTCAAGGTGGAAGGCGACTTCAACTCCCCCTCGGCCTACAACTACTCGACCGAGGCGACCACCAACGGCACCAACTTCCGCATCCGTCAGGCCTACGGTGAGTACGGTGGGCTCCTGGTCGGCCAGACCTGGGCCAACTTCATGGACCTCGGCTCGCTCCCCGACACGGTGGACTTCAACCCGCACGGCGCCTTCGCGCTGACCCGCTCGCCGGGCATCAAGTACACCATCAAGCTCGGCGGACCGACCCTGGCGCTGGCCCTGGAGAACGCGCAGAGCATCGTCCCGAACTCCTCGGTCTCCAACAGCTACACCGTCGGCCGCGAGTACGACCGCATTCCCGATGCCTCGGCCAACCTCACCGTTCCGTTCTCGATGGGCCACTTCAACCTGCGCGCCGTGGCGCACGAGTACCAGGGCCGCAGCCAGGCCGGCGGCTCCAATGTCGGCGGCGTCGCCAACAGCACCTTCGGCTGGGGCGCGGGCGTGTCTGGCAGCCTCAACTTCGCCAGCGAGAGCCTGGTCTGGTCGGTCCAGGGCGGCGACGGCATCGGCCGCTACATGTTCCAGTCGCTGTTCCAGGGCGCCCTGTTCGTCGGCGACAAGATCAAGACCTGGAAGACCGTCAGCTACAGCCTGGCTCTCACCCACAAGTGGACGCCCAGCGTCCGCTCGAACATCGCGTGGACGCAGACCGTGTTCACGAAAGACGACGCCCTGGTGGCGGCCGCGGCCAACGGGACCAACGCCTTCGGGAACGTCGTCGCCAACAAGCGCGTCGACGCCGCCTACGTGAACACCTTCTTCAGCCCGGTGAAGAACGTCGAGGTCGGCCTCGAGTACGGCTGGGGCCAGCGCATCGTGTTCGCAGGAGTCCTGGCCGACCCGACCAACAACAAGGGCACGCAGCACCGCATCAACGCCAACGTCCACTACAACTTCTACTAGTGGTTGATTGAAGTCCCGAGGGGGAGCCGGAGGCCTCGCGCTTCCGCTCCCCTTCTCCTTTTCCGTGGCACCCCGAGGCTCCACCATGAAGCACGCCACGCTGTCGCTGCTCGCGGTCCTCACCCTCGGCGCCGCCGGCTGCAGCGCCGTCAAGGTCTACGGCGGCGACGGCTCGGGCACGCCGCGCCCTTCCGACTGCGCCATCGAGTTCCTCTTCCAGCCCCCCTCGCGCCCGTACCACGCCTTGGCCGACCTGCAGAGCCACGTGACCAGCGTGCCGCCGGGCGGCGCCTGGCTGGCGCTGCGCCCCAAGGCCTGCGAGCTGGGGGCCGACGCGGTGATCGTGACCCGGACGCAGACGCTCAACCTGCTCGACCACATGATGGTCGAGGGGACCGCCATCGCCTGGACCCTGACGCCGGCGGCCCCACCCGCGCTCGCCCCGGCGCCGCCCCCGGCGACCCAGCCCGAACCGACGCCGCCCCCAGCGCCGCCGCCCGCACCGAAGGCCGCCAGCTGAGCCGGGCCCCGTCGCCCACCCCAGGCCCCGCATGACTACCCGCGACCGCTACATCCACGGCACCGACCCGGCCGAGCAGGCCCGCCTCTCGCTCCTCAACGACCTCCTCAACGGCCGCTGCCTCGCCCAGCTCTCGCTCCGCGGCGGCGAACGGATCCTCGACGTGGGCGCCGGCCTCGGCCAGCTCACCCGGGCCATGGCCCGCGCCGCCGGCGTGCCCGCGGTCGGCGTCGAGCGGAGCGCCGAGCAGCTCGAGGGCGCGCGCGCCCGTGCCGGCGAGGCCGGCGAGGCGGCGCTCGTCGACTTCCGGGCCGGGGACGCCAGCGCGCTGCCGCTGGCCCCGGCCGAAGTGGGCACCTTCGACGTCGTCCACACCCGCTTCCTCCTCGAGCACGTCGCCGATCCGCTGGGCGTCGTGCAGGGCATGGTGCGGGCGGCCCGGCCGGGCGGCCGCATCGTCCTGTGCGACGACGACCACGATCTGCTGCGGCTCCACCCCGAGCCGCCCGGCGTCCAGGCCGCCTGGGACGCATTCGTCCGCAGCTACGACCGGAACGGCAACGATCCCTTCGTGGGGCGCCGCCTGCCGGCCCTGCTCCACGCCGCCGGGGCGAAGCCTCGCCAGATCGCCTGGGTCTTCTTCGGCGCCTGCGCCGGGGACCCCACCTTCCCGCACTACGTCGCCAACCTGGCCCACAACCTCCGCGGGGCAGCGGCCGCCATCGTAGCGACCGGCGCGCTCGACCAGCGCGCCCTGGAGGACGCGGTGCGCGCCTTGGAGGGCTGGGGCCATCGCCCCGACGCGGCCCTCTGGTACGGGATGGCCTGGGCCGAAGGCGTGAAACCCTCGTGAAGGGCTGCCATCGGCCGGAGCGCGCCAGCGCCACCAACCGCCTCGCGCTCCTCGTCCCCTGTCACCGCGTGGTGCCGGACGGGGGCGAGCCGGGTGGCTATCGCTGGGGTCCCGAGCGCAAGCGGCGAGTGCTGGCCGTCGAGCGCGCCGCCAGGAGCAGCCCGGTGGCGATCAGCGCCGCCCCCAGCCAGCCGAGCGCACCCAGCCGCTCGCCGAGAAGCGCCGTGCCCAGCACCGCGGCGGTGAGCGGCTCCGCCAGCGTGAGGGTCACCACCGTGGGGACCTGGAGGAAGCGCAGTCCCCAGCCGTAGAGCGAGTAGGCGACGCCGATGGTGACGAGGCCGAGGTGCAGGGCCATGGCCAGCCCCCGGCCGGTCGCCAGCCAGCCCAGCGGCTCCAGCCAGAGGAGGGGCAGGAGGAGGATCGCGCCGGCCGCGAACATGCCGGCCATGGTCCCGGCGGCGTCGAGGCCTCGCCCGATGGCGCGCTGCGCCATCTCCACGGAGACGACGTAGCCCGCGACCGCGCCCAGGACCAGCAGCAGCCCCAGCCCGTCCGCCGCGCCCTCTCCGGCCCCACGCAGCGCCAGCAGCCCCGCCCCGGCCATCGTGGCCGCCGTCCCTGCCAGCCAGGCGCCGCTGAGCGCCTGCCGGCGCAGCGCCAGGTGGATGAGACCGGCCAGGACCGGGCCGCTGCCGATGCCCACCACCGTGCCCAGGGCCACCCCGGTGCGCCGGAGCCCGGCGAACCAGCCGAGCTGGTAGACCGCCACCGCCACGCCGCCCAGGAGCAGCGCGGGCGCGTGGGCCCGCCACCTCCGGCCTCCCTCCGGGCGGCGCAGCCAGGCCATGACGACCAGCGCCACCGCGCCCAGCGCCAACCGCACCGCCCCGACGCCGAGCGGCGTCGTGCCGGCCGGCCCGAGCGCCTGCGACGTGCCGGTGGTGCCGAAGAGGGCGGCGGCCATGAGGATGGCAACGACGGGCGCGAGGTGCTGGGCCGGCGGTGGCCGGTTCACCGCGACGGCCCACGCGCGTCGCCGCCGCGACCGGCCGGGCTCACGGCCGGGTCTGCGGCCCCTGCGGCGAGGGCGGGCGAGGTTCTCCGGACGACGAGCAGCGTGGCCAGGCCGGCCACCAACCCCCAGAAGGCCGACCCCACTCCCAGGAGCGTCACGCCCGACGCGGTGACCAGGAAGGTGATGAGCGCCGGTTCGCGCTGGGCGTCGTCGCGCAGCGCGGCCGTCAACCCGGAGGCGATGGTGCCGAGCAGGGCCAGGCCGGCCACGGCCATCACCAGTTCGCGTGGGAAGGCGGCGAAGAGCGCGCCCACGGTCGCCCCGAACAGCCCGAGGACCAGGTAGAAGGCGCCGGCCGCGACCGCCGCCACGTAGCGCCGGGCCGGGTCCTCATGGACCTCGCGCCCCATGCAGAGGGCGGCGGTGATGGCCGCCAGGTTGAAGGCGTACCCACCGAAGGGGGCGAGCGCCAGCGTGGCGAGGCCGGTCCAGGTGACCAGGGGCGAGATGGGCGTCTCGCCGTAACCGGAAGCCCGCATCACCGCCACGCCCGGCACGTTCTGCGACGCCATGGTCACGACGAAAAGGGGGATGGCGAGGCCCACCACGGCGCCCAGCGTGAACGTCGGGGTGGTGAAGACCGGCCGCGCCAGCTCGAGCCGGACGTCCTGCAGGGTGAGCAGCCCGAGGGCGGCGGCGATGGCGGTGCCGAGGGCCAGCACCACCACGATGGCGTAGCGAGGCCAGAGCCGGCGGCCCACCAGGTAGGCGACGAACATCGCCAGGGCCAGGCCGAACTGCGTCTTCATGGCCACGAAGGCGTCGAGGCCGAAGCGGAGGAGCACCCCGGCCAGCATCCCCGACGCGAGCGGAACGGGGATGCGCGACATGCCGCGCTCGAACCAGCGGGTGGCGCCGAAGAGCACCATCAGCGCGCCCGAGACCAGGAAGGCACCGATGGCGGCCGACATGGGCAGCCCCGCCGCGCCGGTGGCGATGAGCGCCGCTCCGGGCGTGGACCAGGCGGTCACCACCGGCGTACGGTAGCGGAGCGACAGGCCGATGCAGGTGAGCCCCATGCCGATGCCGAGCGCCCACATCCAGGAGGCGACCTCCGCGGGTCCGGCCCCCGTGGCCCGGGCCGCCTGGAAGACGATCACCGCGGAGCTGGTGTAGCCCACCAGGACGGTGACGAAGCCGGCGATGACGGCGGAGGCGGAGAGGTCCCGGACGATGCGCATGGCGGGGGACTCTAGCCTGAAGTCGTCCCTGACCACGCCCTCCGGCCATGGCCCTTCTCCGACACACCGGCCCGGTCGGAAGATCCGCCCGGCCGTCAGATGGGGAGAATTCGAGGCCGCCGTTCACAGGATATGCGCCTGCCGACGGTGGAGCCGGCGCGGCAGGCCTGGCAGCGGGCCGA
>JANPOM010000061.1:0-22585 GCA_031427995.1 Anaeromyxobacter sp.
ACGCGGCGGGCTGGCGGGTGGCGATACGCCGCTCGATCAGGGCTTCGATGGCGGCGTGCTCGTCGGCCATGAGGTCTCGCTCGGCCACGCTGTCGAGATCGTCCAACGGCTGGCCCAGGCGCCACAGCGCCAGCCACACCGCTTCGTCGAAGGCGTTGCTGGTGCCATGCCCAAACGAAACGCCCGCCTGGGTGAGGCGGGCGCTTTGTCGCTGCGGCGGGCGGCCTCGTCGGTCCGCTGCTCAGCGTAGATCTACTACGCTTCCGCTGCTCCCTTCTCGGGCGCCAGCCTCGCTTCGGTCTCGGCGCTCTCGTCGAGACATCAAGCCTGGGTCGGGGCACTAGTCGTGCTGGCGCCGGCTTCTGGTGGCGCCAGCGCAAGACTCGAGAGCGTCTCCTCCTCTCGAGAAGCCTTGCGCTTCTGATTGAGCCAGCCTGGCGGCCGCAAGCAGTCGCCGTCAAGATTCGTTTCTCAAGGCTTGCGTCGGCGCCACCAGAAGCCGGCGCCGACGCGATTGGGTATGGTCCTCCCGTGCCGACCCTGACCCTGATCGACGGCTCGGGCTTCATCTTCCGCGCCTACCACGCCATCCCGCCGCTCACCTCCTCGAAGGGCGTGCCGACCAACGCCGTCCTCGGCTTCGCCAACATGCTCCTCAAGGCGCTGCGCGAGCACGCCCCGACCCACGTGGCCATGGTCCTCGACGTGAGCCGGCGCAGCTTCCGGACCGAGCTCGACCCGGCCTACAAGGCGCAGCGCCCCGAGCCGCCGGACGACCTGGTCCCGCAGTTTCCACTGGTCCGTGAGGTGACCCGCGCGCTTTCGGTGCCAATCCTGGAGCAGGAGGGGTTCGAGGCCGACGACATCATCGCCACCCTGGCGACGCACGCGCGCAGCCACGGCTGGGAGGTGGTGATCGTCACCGGCGACAAGGACTTCGGCCAGCTGGTCGACGACCGGGTCCGGCTCTACGACCCCATGGTCGAGGCGCGCGGGCTGGGGGGCTGGAGCGGGCCGGCCGAGGTGGAGCGGAAGATGGGCGTTCCGCCGTCGCAGCTGATCGAGTACCAGGCGCTGCTCGGCGACAAGGTGGACAACGTGCCGGGCCTTGCCGGAGTCGGCGAGGTGACGGCGGCGGCGCTGATCCGTCACTTCGGCTCGGTCGAGGCGATGCTGGCGCGAGCCGACGAGATCCCGCGGGCGGTCAAGCGTGGCGGCGAGAAGCTCAAGGAGAAGGTGCTGGCCGGCGCCGAGCGGCTGCGGCTCAACCGGAAGCTGGTGACGCTCGACGCCCACATGGCGTTGCCGTGGGATCCGGAGCAGCTGGAGCGCAGGCCCATCGATGCCGAGAAGGCCAGGGCGCTCTTCACCGAGCTCGAGTTCACCAGGCTGCTGCGCGAGCTGCCGGGGCTGGTGGCGGCGGCGGAGGCAGCGGTGGCAGCGACCCTGACGCTGACCCCGACTTCGCTAGCGAACTCGAGCCAGAGCGCGACCCCAGCCGCGACCCCGACCCCGATCTCGCCCCCGATCTCGACCGCTACCAAGACCGCGCTCCCGGTCCGCACCGAAATGCTGCTCGATGAGGTGGCGCTGGCCGAGGCGGTGGCCGTTCTGGCGGCGGCACCGGAGACCGGCCTGCTGGTGGTAGGCGCCGGAGTGGCCCCGCGGACCGATCCGCTGGTGGGCCTGGCGCTCGCGGGCGGGGGGAGGGCCTTCTACCTGCCTCTCGGCCATCGCTACCTCGGGGCCCCGGCGCAGCTCGCGGCGGCGGCGGTGGCCCGAGCGCTCAAGCCGCTGCTGGCAGGCTCGAGGCCCATCCATGCCCATGACCGGAAGGCGGCGGCCCACCGGCTGGCGCGGCTCGGGCTCGAGCTGACGGCCCCGGGCGAAGACACCGATCTCATGTCCCGCCTCTTGCTGCCGACCCGGCGCCAGCATGGCCTCGTCGAGGTGGCTCGTGAGCGGCTCCAGCTCGAGCTGCCGCCTGATCCGACCGAGGGGGAGAAGCGGGGTGGCACCGGCCACGAGGGAGCCGAGGTGGAGCGGGTGGCCGGCTGGGCCGGCCCGGCCGCGGCGGCGCTGCCGGCGCTGGCGGCGGGGCTCACCGCCGAGCTGGAGGCGGTCAAGCTGACGCCGCTCTACCGCGACATCGAGCGGCCGCTGATCCCGGTTCTGCTCGACATGGAGCGGGCCGGCATCGCCGTCGATGCGGCCGCCATGGAGGCGATGAGCGCCGAGTTCGGAGCCGCCATCGACGAGCTGGAGCGGCGCCTCACCGAGGCGGCCGGGCACCCGTTCAACGTCGCCTCGACCCGCGAGCTGGGCAAGGTGCTCTTCGAGGAGCTCGGGCTGCCCGTCCTCAAGAAGCTCAAGACCGGCCCCTCCACCGACGTCGAGGTGCTGGAGAAGCTGGCCGAGCAGCACCCGCTCCCCGGGCTGGTGCTGGAGCACCGGTCGCTGGCCAAGCTCAAGGGGACCTACGTCGATGCCCTGCCGCTGCTGGTAGACCCGGCCGATGGGCGCATCCACACCACCTTCCACCAGGCCGGGGCCGCCACCGGCCGGCTCTCCTCGGTAGACCCGAACCTCCAGAACATCCCGGTACGCACCCAGCTCTCCCGCCGCATCCGCGCCGCCTTCGTGGCTCCGCCCGGGCGGCGGCTGGTCTCGGCCGACTACTCCCAGATCGAGCTGCGCATCCTGGCCCACTACTCGAGCGACCCGGCCCTGATCGAGTCCTTCCGCATGGGGGAGGATGTCCACACCCGGACCGCCGCCGAGACCTTCGGGGTGGCGGCCGACGCCGTCAGCAGCGACCAGCGGCGCGTCGCCAAGGTGCTCAACTTCGGCATCGCCTACGGCCTCTCCGCCTTCGGCCTCTCGCAGCGGCTCGGCCTGGCGCCGCGCGAAGCGCAGGGGATCATCGACCGTTACTTCGCCCGCTACGCCGGGGTGAAGCGCTGGCTCGACGCCATCGTCGCCGAGGCGCGGCGGGCCGGTGAGGTGCGGACCCTCTTCGGCCGCCTCCGCCCCATGCCGGAGATCGCGGCGCGCAACCAGGCGCTGCGGCAGGCGGCGGAGCGGACCGCCGTCAACACGCCCATCCAGGGGACGGCCGCCGACGTCGTGAAGATCGCCATGCTCAAGGTGCTGGCGGCGCTGGCCCGCGAGCAGCTCGACGCCCGCCTGCTGCTCCAGGTCCACGACGAGCTGGTGGTCGAGGCGGCGGAAGGGACGGTGGAGCAGGTCTCGGCGTTGCTGCGCCGCGAGATGGAGGCCTCCGCCAGCCTGGCGGTGCCGCTGCTGGTGGAGGTGGGGCACGGCCGCAGCTGGGCAGAGGCCCACTGAACAGGCGAGGGGCGCCCAGTGCTCCCGCCCGGCGGTGGCGGGAACTACGACTCGTCGGAGGCGAGCTTCTTGCGGGCGGCGGCGAAGGGGACCGCCTCGTCGCGGGCCGGCTCGCGGAAGGCCTCGAGCAGCCGCAGGTGTCCCTCGGCCAGCGACTTCAGGCCGGCCTCGAACTGCACCCGCTGCCGCTTCAGCTCGTTGATGTCGTCGACGATGCGGAGGAAGCGCTGGTGCGCCCCCTGGACGATCTTCTCGGCCTGGAGCTCGGAGTCGGCGACGGTGATCTCGGCCTCCTTGCGGGCGGCATCGCGGATATCCTCCGAGGCACGCTGCGCCGCCACCAGCGTCTCCTGCAGCGAGCGCTCCCGTCCCCGGTGCTCGACCAGCTCGTCCGACTTTCGCCGGTTCTCCTCGCGGAGGGTGTTGAGCTCCTTGACCAGTCCCTCGAACTCGCTGGCGACCAGCGCCAGGAAGGCCGCCACCTCCTCCGAGTCGAGGCCGCGGAAGGACCTGCGGAAGGACTTCTGGGTGATGTCGAGGGGCGTGATGTTCATGGCATGAGCTCCAAGCTGGAATCATATGCCCGGCCTACCGGCTGTCCATTCCAGGGCCGGGGCCGGTGACTGGCCCCCGTGATATCTTGCGCAGCCCGATGCCCTTCTCCGAGCTCCAGGCGCAGGATCGCGCGGTCGGCGCCCTCCAGGCGGCGCTGCGCCGTGGCCGGCTCCACCACGCCTACCTGCTGGGTGGGCCGGAGGGGGTGGGGAAGGGAACCGCGGCCCGCCTGCTGGCCCAGGCGGCCAACTGCGAGGGGGGAGGGGCGCGCCTCGACGGCCTCCCCGACGACGCCTGCGGCACCTGCGCCCCGTGCAAGAAGATCGCCCACGGCGCTCACCCCGACGTCTTCCTGCTGCAGGAGGAGCGGGTCATGGCCAAGGCCGGCCGCTGGGAGCCGAAGGGGGGGCGGACGCCGTCGCGCGAGATCGTGGTGGACCAGGTGCGCGATCTCGTCGACCACCGGCTCTCGATGCGCCGCTTCGAGGGGCGACACCGGGTGGTGGTGGTCGACCCGGCCGACGCCATGAACGTGCAGGCGCAGAACGCCCTGCTCAAGACGCTGGAGGAGCCACCCGAGGCGACCACCCTGGTGCTGGTCTCGTCGAGCCCCGACGCGCTGCTCCCGACCATCAAGAGCCGCTGCCTGCGGGTGGCCTTCGCCCCGCTGCCGGAGCCGGTCATCCGCGCCCGGCTCGAAGCGGCCGGCCAGCTCCCCGAGGCGGCCCGCCTGGCCGCCGCCCTCTCCGGGGGCTCGCTCTCCCGCGCGCTCGCCCTCGACGCCGAGGCGCTCGCGGAGCGCCGCGCCGCGCTGGAGGGGGCCGCCGCGCTCGGTTCCGGCGACGCCGGGCGCTGGGTGGCCTTCGCCAGGGAGCACGGCGAGGATCGCGAGGTCGCGGCCGGCCTGGGTGAGCTGCTGCTCATCTGGTGGCGCGACGTGCTGGTGGCGCAGGCCGGCGGATCCGGGCTGGCGCTGGCCGAGCTGGAGCCGCTGACGCGCCGGACCGCCGCGGCGCTCACTCCAGCCGAGGCTCTGCGCCGGCGCGGGTTCACCGAGGGGCTGCTCGGCGCCCTCCGCCAGAACGCCACCGCTCCGCTGGCCATCGAGCGGATGCTGATCGGATGGTTCCATGGCCGGTAGCTTCCGCGCGCCTAAGCCGGCCGGGCCGACGCTGGAGGACTGCCTCGCCGAGGCCGCGGCCGGCGCCACCGCGGCCGTCTACCTCTTCGACGGTGACGCCTTCCTGGCCCAGCGGGCCGGGCGCGAGCTGGCCTTCAGGCTGGTCCCCGAGCAGGAGCGCAGCCTCAACCTGGTGGAGCTCGACGCCGCGGCCTCGCCCGCCGAGGTGGCGGCCGAGCTGCAGACCCGCGGCCTCTTCTGCTCCGGCCGCAAGGTGGTGCTGCTGCAGGAGCCGGCCTTCCTCACCTCCAAGGAGGACGTGGAGGAGTCGTTCGAGAAGGCGCGGGTCCAGTGGGGCGAGGGGCGCCAGCGCGAGGCGGCGAGGAGGCTGCTGGCCCTTTGCGCCAAGGCAGGGCTGGGCGCCGCCGACCTCCGCCCGGAGCCCGGCGACGACCCGGGCCCGTTCAAGGTGAAGCTGGGCAAGGCGCTCAAGCGTGAGTTCGGCTTCGCGCCGGGCGAGGCCGGCCTCGCCTTCGTGGTCGAGGCGGCCGGCTACGCAATCGAGCGCGAGATGAAGGCGGCCAGGGACGACTCGGGCGCCCTCGACGCGGCGCTGGAGCGGGGCTTGCCGCCCGGGCACGTGCTGGTGGTCGCGGCCGGCAAGGTGGACGGCAAGCTGCCGCTCGTGAAGAAGCTTGCCGCCGCCGGCCGGCGCATCGAGGTGGCCATCCCCAGGGAGGGGACCTTCGACGCCCGCGTGGTGCTCGGTCCGGTGGTCCAGGTCCTGCTCGCCGGGACCGGCAAGAGGATCGACGCGGGCGCCGTGGAGCGGCTCGAGGCGCTGGTGGGCGGCGATGCCCGCACGCTCGCCTCCGAATTGCAGAAGCTGGTGGCCTTCGTCGGCGACCGCGAGGAGATCGGGGCCGACGACGTCGACGAGGTGGTGACGCGCAGCGCCGAGGACCCGTTCTTCGCGCTCGGCAACGCCGTCGAGAGCCGCGACCTGCCGGCCGCGCTGGCGGTGGTGGACCGGACCGTGGCCGACGGCGGCAGCCCGCACATGCTGCTGGCGACGCTGGCAGGCACGCTGCGCCGGCTGGTGGTGGAGAAGGAGCGGGCCCGGGTGGTGGTGGGCGACCGGGTGCTGCGCTCCTCGCGGGACTGGGAGGCGCAGGTCTTCCCATCCATCCCGCCCGAGGAGGTCGGCAAGAAGAAGCCCTACGGCTTCTGGATGAAGTACCAGGCCTCGACCCGGTTCGGGCGCGGCGAGCTGCTCGACGGGCTCGTCACGCTCCACCAGGCCGACGTGGCCATGAAGAGCGGGCAGGACGCACGCCTCCAGTTGGAGCGCGTCATCCTCGGCCTGCTCGCCAGCAGAGAATCGGAGCGGAGACCCGCATGACGACGCGCCTCGTGACCAGCGCCCTGCCTTACGCCAATGGCCCCATCCACCTCGGCCACATGGTCGAGCACGTCCAGACCGACGTCTACGTCCGCTTCCTGCGCAGCACCGGCGACGACGTGACCTGGATCTGCGCCGCCGACGCCCATGGCACGCCCATCGAGGTGAACGCCGGCAAGGCCGGGATCCCGCCGGCCGAGTTCGCCGAGAAGTACCGGCTGGATCAGCGGGCCACCTTCCAGCGATTCGGCATCGAGCACGACACCTACTACACGACCCACTCGCCGGAGAACCAGGCCTGGGCCTACCTGATCTACGACGCGCTCAAGGCGCGCGGGCTGATCTACAAGAAGTCGGTCGAGCAGCTCTACTGCCAGCACGACCAGCGCTTCCTCCCAGATCGCTTCGTCAAGGGGACCTGCCCCAAGTGCGCCACGCCCGACCAGTACGGCGACGTCTGCGAGAGGTGCGGCACCACCTACGATCCGCGAGAGCTGAAGGAGCCGGCCTGCGCGCTCTGCAAGAACCGGCCGGTGGTGCGGGTCAGCGACCACGCCTACGTCAACCTGCGCAAGCCCGAGGTGGCGGCCATCATCCGGGGCTGGGTCGAGGCCGAGGGGCACCTCGAGCCCGGGGTGCGCCAGCAGGTGAAGGGCTGGCTCGACGACCTGCAGGACTGGTGCATCACCCGCGACGCGCCCTACTTCGGCTTCCCGGTGAAGGACGCCGACTTCCCCGGCAAGTTCCTCTACGTCTGGCTCGACGCCCCCATAGGCTACCTCTCCAGCGGCGAGCACTACTTCGCGGCCGAGGCGCCGCTGGAGCGGCGGCTCACGCCCGAGGCCTACCGGGCCAGGTACCTCGACGAGGGGGCGCCGGCCCGGCTCGAGCACGTCATCGGCAAGGACATCCTCCGCTTCCACGCCGTCTTCTGGCCGGCCATGCTCTGGGCCGCCGGCCTGAAGCGGCCCGACCGGATGGTGGTCCACGGCCACCTGACCGTGAACGGCGTGAAGATGTCCAAGTCGCGGGGCACCTTCATCAACGCCAGCACCTACCTCGAGTCGGGGCTCGACCCCGAGCTGCTCCGCTACTTCTACGCGGCCAGCCTCGGCGCCGGCGTCAGCGACCTCGACCTCTCGCTCGAGGAGTTCCGCAACCGCATCAACGCCGATCTCGCCAACAACGTCGCCAACCTGGCCAGCCGGGTGGCGGCGCTGCTGCAGCGGGCCGGCGGGCCGGTCAGCTCGGCGGCTCCCGATCCCGAGGTGGTCAAGGCCACCCGCGAGGCGCTGCCGCTGGCGCGGAAGGCCTACGCCGAGCTGCAGCTGCGCGAGGTGGTGCGGCTGGTGAGCCAACTGGCCAGCGTCTGCAACCGCCGGGTGCAGGAGAGCAAGCCCTGGGAAAACCCGACCGGCGCGGCCGAGCAGACGGTCCTCTACGCCATCGGCAAGGCGCTGGGGGCGCTGGCGCTCATGCTCCAGCCCATCCTGCCGCGCTTCGCGACCTCGTTGTCCGCCTCGCTGGGCCAGCCGTTGCCGGCCTGGAGCGAGGCGCTCGACCCATTCGACGGCAGGCCGGTGGAGGTGCGAGAGAGACCGCCGCAGATCGCCCGGCTCGAGGTCAAGCAGGTCGAGCGGCTGATAGCCAAGCCGGCCGAGGTGGAGAGCCCGGCCAGGCTGGTCAAGGCCGCCAGCCCGGCCGAGGGGGCCGCCAGGGCGAGCGCCAGGCCGGCCGCCGCGCCGCCGGTCTTCGGCGTCATCCAGTACCAGGACTTCGCCAAGGTCGAACTGCGCGTCGGAGCCATCCGGTCGGCGGTGGCGGTGGAGAAGGCCGACAAGCTGCTCCAGCTCGTCGTCGACGTCGGCGAGCCGGAGCAGCGCACCATCGTGGCCGGCATCGCCCAGGCCTACCCGGATCCCTCGGTGCTGGTCGGCAAGAGGATCGTGGTGGTGGCCAACCTGGCGCCCCGGCCGCTGCGCGGGATCACCTCGCAGGGGATGCTGCTGGCGGCCGGCGAGCCGCCGAACCTCGAGCTGGTCACGGTCGGCGACGCCATCGCGCCGGGCACGCGGGTGAAGTAGTGGCCCAGCCCAGGCCCTGGCAGGGACAGCCGTGATGCTGATCGACTCGCACGCACACCTCGACTTCGAAGAACTGGCAGGCGACCTGGAGGGGGTGATGGCCCGGGCCCGCCAGGGCGGCGTGGGGCGGGTGGTGACCATCGGCCTCTGGCGCAAGGAGGGCGACTTCGGCAATGCCCTCGAGCTGGCGGCGCGCTGGCCCGGGTTCTTCTCGGCCACCATCGGCATCCACCCGCACGAGTGCGCCAAGGTGAGCGAGGCCGACTGGCTCCGCTCGGCCGAGCTGGCCGCCGATCCGCGCGTGGTCGGGGTGGGCGAGACCGGCCTCGACTTCCACTACGACCTCTCCCCGCGCGACGTGCAGGAGAGCTGCTTCCGGCGGTCCATCCGTCTCGCCCACCAGGCGGGGAAGCCGCTGGTGATCCACGTGCGCGAGGCCGAGGAGGTCTGCGTCCAGGTGCTGCGCGAGGAAGGACTACCGGCGGCGGGTGGCGTCATCCACTGCTTCACCGGCGACGCCAGGGCGGCGCGCGCCTACCTCGACCTCGGGCTCCAGATCTCGGTGGCCGGCATCATCACCTTCAAGACCGCCGAGCCGATCCGCGAAGCGGTCAGGCTGGTGCCCGACGACCGGCTGCTGGTCGAGACCGACGCGCCCTTCCTCGCGCCGGTCCCGTTCCGCGGCAAGCGCAACGAGCCGGCCCACGTGCGGCTGGTGGCGGAGAAGGTGGCCGAGGTCAGGGGCCAGTCGCTCGAGCGGGTGGCCGCCTTCACGACCGGGAACGCGCGCCGCCTGTTCCGGCTGCCGGCGTTCACGGCGCCGGGAGGATAGTCAGGCGAGAGCCTGTCACCCGTCCCAGCTGCCCCACTCATCCTCGCGCTCGGCCTCGGCCTCGGCGCTCGGCTGGCGGCGGTCGGCCCAGCGGACCACCGGCCAGCCGCGGCGCTCGGCCTCCTCGCGGAAGGGGTCCTTGGGGTTGACCACCACCGGGTGGCCCACCGCCTCGAAGAGCGGGACGTCGGCCGCCGAGTCGGAGTAGAGCCAGCTGCGCGCCAGGTCGAGGTCCCAGCGCTCCAGCAACTTCTCCACCGCCTCGCGCTTCCCCTCGCGGAAGACCACCGGCCTGATCAGCTGCTCGGTGAACTGGCCGCCGACGATGGTGGCGCGGGTGCCGATGGCGGCGTGGGCGCGCAGGTGGGTGGCCAGCTCGTCGATGATGTACTGGGGCGAGCCCGAGGCGAGCAGCACGAAGTGACCGGAGAGCAGATGGCGCCTGACCTGGCGCAGCGCGCCCGAGGTTATGCGACGGCGCAGGTGCTTCTCGAAACAGGCCCGGGCGTGCTCCTTGAGCTCGTCGGCGCGAAGGCCGGCGTGGCAGGTCGAGCCGACCTCCACCATGTCGTGCTCGGTGAGCCGGCCACGGGCGAAATCGTAGATGACGCGCGGGATGCGGGCCCGGACCTCGGGCCGCATCACCTTCTGCCGGTAGAGGTACCAGGTGAAGATGGTCCCGGCGTTGCCGTCGAGGAGCGAGTCGTCGACGTCGAAGACCGCTGCCGTCCGTGCGAACGGAACCATGGGGAGGGGGGCCGGCGGCTCTACTCGGCCGGCGTGGCCTCGGTGGAGGGCGGCGCCTCGGGAGCAGCGGCCGGAGCGGCCGGTTCCACCGGCTCGGAGGGAGCCGCCAAGGTGGCCGCCTCGGCCGGCTTGCCGGCATCGCCCAGCTTGGCGGCCAGGGCGGCGAACGGGCTGTGGGTCAGCCCCTTCTTCTCGCCGGGCGGGCGGTGTGGGCCCTTGTCACCCGGCTGCCGCGGGCCGGTATAGCCCTTGGTCTTGTCGCCGGGGCGGCCGAAGGCGCCGCGCTGGCCGCGATCTGGCGGGCGATCGGCCCGCTCGGTGCGCTCGGGGCGAGGGGCGGCCGCGGCCGGCAGGGCCTCGGCGCCCGGCACCCCGCCCGGCTCCGCGGCCGGCCGCTCGGCCGGGGTGCGCTCGGGGCGGGAGGGCTGCTGCGGCCGCGGCTTCTTCTCCGGCTTGCGCTTTGGCTGGCCCTGCGGCTGCCCTACACCCGCGCCGCGCGGGACGTAGATGACCGGGGTCATGACCTCGGCGGGCGGGCCCTTCTTCTCGGCCTGAACGGTCGGGAGGGCGCCGCGCCAGATGGACTGCTGGTAGACGTTGTTGGTGTCGGTCCAGCGGCGGTGGCCGCTCTCTCGCCCCATCAGGTTGAGCCAGCTGTTGATGCGGCTGTCGATCTCGTCGAGGTAGTGGGTGAGCAGCGCCTCCAGGGTCATCGGCACCTTGGGCGAGCCATACTCGAGCTTGCCGTGGTGGGCCAGGACCAGGTGGACCACGTGGTGCTCCAGCTCGCGCGGCATGCCGACGCGGCGGGCCTTGTCGTGGATCCACTGCGCCGCCATGACCAGGTGGCCGACCAGCTTCCCCTCGTCGGTGTACTCGGCGTTGCGGTCGCCGGAGAGCTCCCGGACCTTGCCGAGGTCGTGCAGGAAGGCGCCGGCCACCAGCAGGTCGCGGTCGACCTGCGGGTACTGGTCGGCCAGGCGGTGGGCCAGCTTCATGACGGCGACGGTGTGCTCGAGCAGGCCGCCGGCGTAGGCGTGGTGGACCGACTTGGCGGCCGGGGCCCGGCGGAAGCGGGCCGCGAAGTCCTCGTCGCCGAGGAAGGAGGCGATGAGCGCCTTGATGTGCTGGTCGGTGACCGCATCCGCCAGCCCCAGCAGCTCGGTCCAGGCCTGCTGGTCGCCCTCGGGGGTGGTGGTCTTCTCGGGCTTCTTCGGTTCGGGCGGCGCGGCGTAGATGAACTCGGCGGCGTCGAGCGCGGCGGCGTCGGCCTTGGTGACTGTCTCGATGCGGAGCTGCGGCTTGCCCTGGAAGGTGCCGATCAGCCCTTCGACCTCGACGTAGTCCTGCTCCTCGAAGAGCGGCACCACCTCCTCGAGCTTCTCGAAGGCGCGGGCCTCGAGTTCGCCGGTCTTGTCGTGGAGCGTGACCGCCAGGTAGGTCTTGCCGCTCTTCGAGGTCGGGGTCGCCTTCTTGGCGACCAGGAAGAGGCTCTTGACCTTCTCGCCTTCCGTGACGTCCTTGATCCAGGTCTTTTCCATGAGGCGCGAAAGCTAGCCCATGCGGGCGGCCGAGACAACCGGAAACCCCTTGGGAGCACGGGGGGTTGATGAAGCAACCCACCCGGGGCGCGCACCGGTACCCCGCCGCGTGTCCAATTTGGTGAGCTGGACCCGTCTGCCCCGGGCGTGGTCCGCCCTCGAACGCTACAGCTCCAGGAACGACTTTCGCCACAGGAGGATCCATGCGCCACCGGAGGACTCCAGCCGGGCCGCTGCTCGCGCTCGGCGCCGTGCTCTCGCTGGCCGGCTGCGAGGCCGAGACCGTCAGCCTCACGCCGCTGCCATGGACCAAGGTGGCCGGACTGGGCCCCAACGGCGCCCTGCTCGGACTCGGCGCCACCAGCGCCTTCGACGAACGCGCCAACTTCACGACCGGGGCGTTCCGCGACGGTGCCAAGGTCCGGCTCTACTACGGTGGGAGCGACGCCACCGGCGCCCCCGCCGGCATCTCCTGCGGGCACTGGCGCATCGGCATGGCCGAGGCGACCGACGGCGTCAACTTCACGAGGGTCCCTGGCACGGCCACCGGAGGCGCGATGCTCGACAACGGGGCTCCCGGCCGGTTCGACTCGCAGCTCACCTACCGCCCCAACGTGATCAAGGACCTGCGCTCCGACGGCGCCGTCGTCTACCGCATGTGGTTCAACGGCAGCACCGCGCCCTTCAACTGCCCGGCCGGCACGCTGGCCCTGAACCGGCGCATCGGCTACGCCGAGTCGAGCGACGGCCTCGCCTGGACCAAGTTCTACGACGGCGCCGGGCCTGACGGAAGCGTCCTACCGCTCGGGCCGGCCGGCGCCATCGACGAGCAGCAGGTCGGCTACGTCTGGGTCATCAAGGACGGCGCCGAGTACAGGATGTTCTACTCTGCCAACGACGCCACCAACACCTGGCGCGTGGCGCTGGCCACCTCCACCGACGCGCGCACCTGGACCAAGGTGCCGGGCAAGCTGGCGGGCGGCGCCATCCTCGACACCGGGCCGGCCGGCAGCTTCGACTTCGCCTGCGCCTACCAGCCGAGCGTGGTGAAGGAGAGGGCCCAGCTCTACCGCATGTGGTACCGCGGCTGCGCCGCGCGCGGCGCGGCCAACGGCCCGAGCCGCGGGACCATCGGCTACGCCGAGTCGAACGACGGCATCACCTGGATCAAGCTCTCCCAGCCCACCCCGGACGGCTCGGCGCTCGGCGTGGGTCCGGCCCCGGCTTTCGACTCGGGCGGACTGACCACGCCCTCGGTCTTCCTCGACGCCAACGGCTGGAACATGTACTACGCCGGGTTCGATACCCTCGGGCAGTACTCGGCCGGCCTGGCCCGGGCGGCGCCGTGAGGCCCCGGGCGACGGCGGCGCTTCTGCTCGGGGCCCTGGCCGGCTCGGCGAACGCCCAGACCATGCTCGACCAGGAGCAGCGGCTCATCGAGATCCACTCGCTGCTGGTGGCCCTCCCGGCTCTCGAGGCCCCGGGCGCGCTGGCGCCGTGGCAGGCCCGCTTCGGCATCGAGGTGATCACCGTCCCTCTAATCGACGGCACCACCGGCGCCAAGACCCAGATCACCGCCTCCGACCAGGCCCGCGCCTTCCCGCGGCTCCGGGCCGGGGTCGGGCTTCCGCTCGGCGGGGAGTGGCGTGCCTTCGCCGGGCTGGGCTGGATTCCGCCGGTCGAGGTGAACCAGGTCACCTCCAACATGATCGGCCTGGAGGCTGGGGCAGCCTGGATGAATGGCCCTTTCTCGGCCGGGTTGCGCCTGCACGCTGAGTGGGCCGACTCGACGAGCCCGGTCACCGACCCAGCCACGCGAGATCGGCTCATCACCCGGATCGGCGGCGCGGACCTCTCGGCCGGGTGGCGCTTCGAACTCGGGCCGGTGGCGCTCACGCCCTACGCCGGCCTCGGAGCCGCTCGCGCGGAGGGGATTTTCACGGTCACCAGCGACGGCTACCAGCTGACCAGCAAGACCATCGATCTGGCGCTCTCGGCTGGCCTCCGCGTGCTGGCGTTCGCGCAGTTCGAGCTGGTGGCGGAGCTGGTCGCCTGGCCCGGCGTCCTCATCCACCCGGGCTTCTCCATCGCCTGGGTGCCGAGCTTCGGTGCCGGTCGGCCCGCCCCCTGATCGATACGAAACGGCCCGCCCACTGGAAGGAGGCGGGCCGGCGGAGCCCAGCTTCGGTCGGGTCCAGCCCTCAGTAGCCTCCCCCCCCCCCACCGCCACCGCCACCGCCACCGCCGATGGTCGGTGGGTTGGTGGTGTCCTGCCAATAGCAGGTCTTCGGGCCAGTGAAAGGACCTACCGACAGCGTGTTGCCCGCGGCGATCGGTGCACCGCCGGAGAGCTCGTTGCAGGACGAGAAGCTGTTGTTGGCCACCCGGTGTGCCGTCGCGTCGTTGTTGACGAAGGCGACGCAGCCGCCGGCGTTGATGGGCACGGTGTGCAGGTCGACGGCGGCGGAGGTGAAGACTACCGGAGAGGTGGTGAGGCAGTTGGTGTTCCCGGCAGTCATGGTGCCGGAGACGACGATGGTGCCGGTGAAGGCGTTCAGCGGAGGGCTCAGGTTCGGCGGGTCGCTGGCGCCTCCACAGGCGGCCAGCCCGAGCAGGGCGGAGAGCGGGAGACAGGGAGCGATCCTCATGGTGCCTTCCTTCCCGTGGCGTGACCGCGGACCCCGCCGTGGCCGGCGTGGGTCAGTCTGATCTGATCGACACCTGGGCCATCCGCGACGGGCATCCGGGGCGTCGATCTCGGTGGCCTGGGCCCGCGCGGGGCGCAAGTGCCCATTCCCTGGTGACTGGTCGCCTTGCAAGGGGGGAGGGGGCGGGCCTACAACCAGCGAGACCGTCTCCGGGAGCCCAACTGTCCGCGCCACAGCCCCGCATCCTCGCAGTCGGCCGCGCCCTTCCGCCGCACTACGCTGACCAGGAAACCCTCACCGCGGCCCTCACCGCCGGCTGGTCGCGCCAGCACTTCAACGCCGAGCGGCTGGCCCAGATCCATCGGGCCGCGCTGGTGGGCGGGCGGCACCTGGCGCTCCCGCTCGCCGAGTACGCGGCGCTCGGCGGCTTCGGCCAGCGGAACGACGCCTTCATCCGGGTTGGCCTCGAGGTCGGCGAGGAGGCGCTCCGCGACGCGCTGGCGCGGGCCGGGCTCACCCCGGGCGACGTAGACCACCTCTACGTCGTCACCGTGACCGGGCTGGCCACGCCGTCGCTCGACGCCCGGCTCGTCAACCGGCTCTCGCTCAAGCCTTCGGTGAAGCGGACCCCCATCTTCGGCCTCGGCTGCCTGGGCGGCGCCGCGGGGTTGGCCCGCGCCTCCGACGCGCTGCGCGCCTTCCCCGGCGAGGTGGCGGTGCTGCTCTGTGTCGAGCTCTGCTCGCTGACACTTCAGCCCGAGGACCTCTCCATCCCCAACGTGGTGGCCACCGGCCTCTTCGGCGACGGCGCCGCGGCGGTGGTATTGGGCGGCGGCGCACGCCCTTCGCCCTCCACGGCGCCGCGGATCGTGGCCACCCGCTCGGTCTTCTACCCGGGGACCGAGTGGGTCATGGGCTGGGACGTGATCGACACCGGCTTCAAGGTGGTCCTCTCGGCCAAGGTGCCCGAGGTGATCGAGGCCCGCATCGGCGGCGACGTCGACGGCTTCCTCGCCGATCACGGGCTCGACCGCGGCCGGATCCGCCACTGGGTGGCCCACACCGGCGGCCCCAGGGTGATCGAGGCCTTCCGTTCGGCGCTCGGCCTTCCGGCCGAGGCGCTGGAGCGGAGCTACCGCTCGCTGCGGGAGGTGGGCAACCTCTCCTCGGCCTCGGTCCTCTTCGTGCTGGGCGATCACCTCGAGGCCGGCGAAGCCCGCCCCGGTGACTTCGGCCTGGTGGCGGCCATGGGACCTGGCTTCGCCGCCGAGCTGCTCCTGCTGGCCTGGTGAGCGATGCCCAGCCCGGGCGCGATCCTCCAGATCTACCTCGCCCTGCTGGTGGCGGAGCGGGCGGTCGAGCTGTGGCTCTCGAACCGGAACGCCCGGCGGAGCCTGGCCGCGGGAGGCCTCGAGACCGGCCGCGGCCACTATCCGGCCATGGTCCTCTTCCACGCCCTCTTCCTGGTGGCCTGCGCCGTCGAGCCGCTCCTCTGGCCGCGCCGCTGGCCCGCGGGGCTCTCTCTCGCCGCGCTCGGGCTGGCGCTCCTGGCCATGGGGCTGCGCTGGTGGGCGGTGAGGACGCTGGGGGACCGCTGGACCACCCGCATCGTGGTTCGCCCCGGACTTCCGCTGGTGACCGGCGGCCCCTACCGGTTCCTGCGGCACCCCAACTACCTGGCGGTGGCGCTGGAGCTGCTGGCCGTGCCGCTCATCGGCGGAGCCCTCGCCACCGCGGTCGCCGCCGCGCTCGGCAACGCCATCCTGCTCGCGGTGAGGATCCGGGCCGAGGAGGAGGCGCTGGGCCTCCGGTCGGGGGCGGCCGGCATCACCCATCCTCGCCGCGGTTCGCGAAGGGCGCCGTGACCGCCCGCGAGGCGGCGGTGGTGGATGAGCTGCTCCGGCTGGCCCGTGAGCAGCTGGAGCTCGACGGGCCGCCCCCGGCGCCGGATCAGCCGCTGGCCGGCCGGTTCGACTCGCTGCAGCTCCTCACCCTGGCGGTGGCGATCGAGGACCGCTTCCAGGTCATCCTCACCGACGACGAGGCGGCCGAGGCCAGCACGCTGCTCGAGGTGGCCCGCCTGGTCATGGTCCGCGCCGATCCGGAGCGGCTCCCCGGCGTTGCTGGAGCGCCGCCGCCATGACCGGGTTGATCTCGCCGCTGGCCCGGCTGCGTGGTCCTCCGGCCCCGCCGCCGCGCCACTCGACGCTGCTCCAGGCCCTGGCCGCCGCCGCCGAACACGCGGGCGGCGTCACCTTCGTGGGCCTGGCGGAGCAGGAGCGGCACCTGCCCTGGCGTGAGGTGGTGGAGCGAGCGGCCCGGGCCGGCGCGACCTACCGGGCCTGGGGCGTCCGCCCCGGCGATCGGGTCGCCATCGTGCTTCGGACCGGGGAGGCCTTCCTCGACGCCTTCTTCGGTGCCTGGTGGGCGGGTGCGGTCCCGGTGCCGCTCTATCCTCCGGTGCGGCTTGGCCGGCGCGAGGAGTACCTGGAGGGGACGGCGCGGATGCTGCGCGTCTCGGGCGCCAGCCTGCTGGTGGCCGGTGGCGCCACGGGGCGGCTCCTCGGCGAGGTGGTGGAGCGGGCCCAACCACCGCTCGGCGCTCGCGACGCGGCGGCTCTCCTCAAGGGCGCCCCATCGGCGCCGTGCCCCGAGACCCCGCCCGAGGCGCTTGGTCTGGTGCAGTTCTCCTCGGGTTCGACGGTGGCGCCCAAGCCGGTGGCGCTCACCCACGGCGCGCTCCAGGCCCAGCTCGACGCGCTCTCCGGGCTGGTCGAGCCGACGGCTTCCGATGTCCTGGTCTCCTGGCTGCCGCTCTATCACGACATGGGGCTGATCGGCGGCTTGCTGGGCGCCATGAGCTACCCGGGGCCGCTGGTGCTGATCGCCCCGGAGCACTTCCTGGCCAGGCCGGCGCTCTGGCCGCGCGCCATTTCGCGGCACCGGGGGACCATCTCGGCGGCGCCGAGCTTCGCTTTCGCCTACCTCGCCGAGCGCGTCTCCGAGGCCGAGCTGGCCGGGCTCGACCTGTCGAGCTGGCGGCTCGCCCTCGACGGCGCCGAGCCGGTCTCCTGCGAGGCGATGCGCAGGTTCGCGGCGCGGCTCGCCCCCCATGGCTTCGACGACCGCGCGCTCCGCCCGGTCTACGGGCTCTCCGAGGCGGCGCTGGCGGTGACCTTCGCTCCCGGTGGACGCCGACCTGGAGGAGTGATGGTGGACGCGGCGCGCCTGGCAGGCGATGGGCTGGTGGTCCCGGGCGCTCGCGAGGTGGCGAGCGTGGGCGTGCCGATCCCCGGCTTCGAGGTCGAGGTCCGCGGCCAGGCCGGGGAGGTGCTCAGCGAGGATCGGCTCGGCCGGATATGGGCGAGGGGGCCGTCGCTGCTCCGCGAGCTGCTCGGCGATCCCGAGGCGACCGCGAGCATGCTGGTCGGCGGGTGGCTCGACACCGGCGATCTCGGCTTCGTGCGCGGCGGCGAGCTGCACCTCCACGGCCGCGCCAAGGACCTGGTCATCGTCCGGGGCGCCAACCACGCCCCGGAGGAGTTCGAGGCGGCGCTCTCCGGGCTCGACGGCCTGCGCCCCGGCTGCGCCGTGGCGCTCGGCGCCGAGCTTCCGGGCGAGGTGGGCGAGACGCTGCTCCTGCTCGCCGAGGTCAACCAGGGCGGCCGGACCGACGACGTCGAGCTGGCGGCGCGCGCCGCCCGTGCCGTGCTGGCGCGGACCGGCATCTCGCCGGGGGAGGTCCGGCTCCTCGCCGCCGGGACGCTCCCTCGCACCAGTTCGGGCAAGCTCCGGCGGCAGGAGGCGCTGCGCCGTCTCCTCCGCGGTACGCTGGCGCCGCCGGTCTCGGCCGGGCCGGTCCAGCTGGCGGCCTGGGCGGCCCGCTCACAGCTGGCCGCCCTGCAGGCCTGGCTGCGCCGGAGGCCGCGGTGAGCGGGCGCGTCCATGACGTGGTGGTGGTGGGCGGCGGGCCGGCCGGGCTGGCGCTGGCCGCGGCGGCGGCAGGGCGCGGGCTCGACGTCCTGCTGCTCGAGGCCCGCCGCTTCCCCGTCGATCAGGCCTGTGGCGAGGGGCTGCTGCCGGCCGGCGTCCGCGCGCTCGAGACGCTCGGCGTCCGGTCCTGGCTCAAGCCTGCCGACGCCACGCCCATCCCAGCGCTCCGCTGGATCGACTCGGCAGGGCCGGCTCTGGAGGTGGCCTTGCCGGCGCCGGGCGGCCTCGGCGTGCGACGCATAGCGCTCTCGGCGGCACTGCTCGAGGCCGCGCTGGAGGCTGGCGCACAGGTGATCGAGGCCGAGGTATCCGACCATCGGCGTGGCCGGGAGGCGGTCGAGGTGATGACCTCGGCCGGCCCGGTGCGCGGTCGGGTGCTGGCGGCCGCCGATGGACGCGGCTCGCCGATCCGGTCGAGGGAAGGGCTCGAGGCCCGGCCGTCGGGACGGCGCCGCTTCGGGGTCAGGCGCCACCTGGCGATCTCCCCGTGGACCAGCGCCGTCGAGGTCCACCTGAGCGACGGCGTGGAGGCCTACGTCACTCCGGCCGGTACCGGGCGGGTCGGCGTCGCCTTCCTCTTCGAGGGGACGGCGCCGGGCGGCTGGCCCACGCTCCTGGCCCGTTTCCCGGCGCTGGCGGGTCGCCTGGAGGGCGCCACGGCCGTCTCGGAGGACCGCGGTGCCGGCCCCCTGGTGCGCGGTTCGACGCTGCGGGTGAGGGATCGCCTGGTCCTCCTCGGCGACGCCGCCGGCTCGGTCGACGCCCTCTCCGGCGAGGGCGTATCGCTGGCGCTGGCCGGCGCCCTCGATCTCGCCGCGTTCCTCCCGGACGCCATCGCCGCCGGGGGTTCACGCGGCGCCTTGCTCGGCTGGGAGAGGGCCTGGGGCCGGCGCCAGCGCCTGTCGGCGGCCTGGACGGCGCTGCTCCTCGGCCTGGCACGGAGGCCCAGGGTGCGGCGTCAAGTCATCTCGCTCGGGGTGTCATGGCCCCGCTCGATCGAGCGACTGGTGGCGCTGGCGTTGAGCTGAGTCCGGCTCCTCCAGCCCGTGCTTCCTCGGGTTCCAGCTCGCCTCGCAAGGCCTCGACCACCCCGCGGACGTGGCAGCCGTCGAGGTGGTCGTTCACCAGCCCCATGGCCTGCATGAAGGCGTAGGCGGTGGTCGGTCCGACGAAGCGGAAGCCGCGCCGCTTCAGCTCCCTGGAGAGGGCCACCGAGTGCGGCGTCTCGGTGAGCCGGGCCAGCGTGGCGCCGGTCAAGCGGCGGGGACGGTCCGCCGGTGCCGGCCGGTACCGCCAGATCAGCGCGGCGAGCGACCCCTCCGCCTCGGCAACCGCGCCGGCGGCGCGGGCGTTGGCGATGGCCGCCTCGATCTTGCCGCGGTGCCGGACGATGCCGGTGTCAGCGAGCAACCGGGTCACGTCACGGGGCCCGAAGCCGGCCATCCGATCGCGGTCGAAGCCGGCGAAGGCGCGTCGAAAGTTCTCCCGCTTGCGCAGGATGGTGAGCCATGAGAGGCCGGCCTGGAACCCCTCGAGGCAGAGCTTCTCGAGCAGCCGGGTATCGTCCACCACCGGCCGGCCCCACTCTTCGTCGTGGTAGGCGAGGTAGTCGGGAGAGCCGAGGCACCAGGAGCAGCGCTTCAAGCCGTCAGGCCCGGGGCGGAGGGTGAGGGGAGCCATCTGGATGGAATAGCGGCGCGGGCGGGGCGGCGCCACCGTGGCGGGGTGGCACTTCGCGCCAGCACGCCCCTCCCGGTAGACTCTGGCTCGACATGACCGTCCCGAACCCGAACCCGAAGCCTCGCCGCTGGCCCAGGCTCCTCGCCTACTTCTCGCTCGGCCTGCTCCTTGCCGGGCTCGCCTCCGCCTTCCTGGTCGATCGACTGCTCACCTCTGCCGCGCGCGACCAGGCGGCGCGCCTCTCGACGGCCTGGCAGCGGCCGGTCGAGCTCGGCTCGGTCAGGACCACGTTGCTCTCCGGGCTCGGGGTGATGGTCGGCGGGATCAGGATTGGCGCCGCACCGGGGGAGTCGAGGCCGCTGCTAGAGCTCGACCGGGTCGAGGTGAAGCTGGATCTGCTCCGGGCGCTCCGCACCGGAGGCAAGGCGCTCCACGTCGAGAGCGCCGAGCTGCGGGGGCTGCGGGTCAACCTGCTCAAGCTGAGGGACGGCACCACCAACTTGCAGCGGCTCGCCGCCGCGATGGAGCAGGGGCAGCCACCCGGTGGGTCTCCCGGTGATGGAGCGGTGAAGACCGAGGGGACGCCGGTCGATCTCTCCCAGCTGCGGATCGACCATGCCGCGCTCCTCGATGCCCGCGTCGCCTTCCGGGACGAGGCGGCCGGTGGGCCGGAGTTCTTCGTAGACGACCTCGACCTGGTCATGGACGGCTTTGCCGCTGGCCGGCCGCTCGAGCTGGTGCTCAAGGCCGGGCTGCTCTCCACGGCGCAGAACCTGGTCTTGAGGGTCCACGCGCCGCCGCTGCCGCCAACGCTGATCCCGGTGTTCGACCGGGTCACGCTCAAGGTGGAGCCGGTCGACCTGGCGCCGCTGGCCGCCTTCTCGCCAGGCCAGGCCGGATTCCAGGGCGGGCGCCTCTCCGCCGATCTCGAGGTGGCGCTCGGCGCCTCGGTCCCTGGCGGCGCCGGTCCGGCCGTCGTGCGTGGCGGCTTCAAGGCCACCGGCCTCCGCTTCGCCGGCCAGCAGGGCGGGAAGGCGCTCGACGTGACCCTCGATGCGGATCTCTCGGCCGACGCCGCCAAGGGCGACCTCGACATCACCAGGCTCCTGCTCGCCTTCGGCCCGGCCGCGATCGAAGGGCAGGGGAAGGTGAGAGGGCTGCTCTCGGGAAACCCGAAGGTGGACGGGCTGCGGGTGGTGTCGAGAAACCTCGACCTGGAGGCGCTGTCCCCGTACTACCCCCCGCTCCCGCGGGCGCTGGGCGGGACGGTGGCCGGTCCCATCGGACTATCGGTGCGGGCCTCCGGGACGGCGGAGAGGCCGGTCATCGAGCTTCGAGCCGACTTGACCCCGGTGCGCCTCTCTTTCGCCAGGCAGCTGGAGAAGGCGGCTGGAGCTCCGCTCTCCTTGGTGGCGAGGGTGCGCGGGAGTGGCGGCGCGCTCCACTTCGAGGTGGAGGGTGAGCTCAGCGGGCTCGACCTGCGCCCGGGCGGGTCGCTCGCCAAGCGGCCGGGCGACCGCCTCAAGGTGGTGGTGAACGGGACCCGGCAGGCAGCGGGCGGGGGGAGCCGGCTCGAGTTCGGCGCCTTCACGCTGGCCCTCCTCGACATGAACGTGAAGGCCCGGGGCTGGGCCGAACTGGGCTCGGGGAGGACCCGCTTCGAGGTGACCAGCGAGATCGACCGCGTCGACGCCGATCGGCTGCTGCTGCCTGCCCCGCCCGCCGGAGCGCCGGCTGGCGTCGCCGCGGTTCCGCCTCGGCGTGGCCCCTCGCCCTATGCCGGTCTCTCCGGCACCTTCTCGCTCGAGATCGGCGAGGCCATCTCCCGGAAGCTGAGGGTGACCGGAGTCCAGGCCAGGGTGAAGGTGAAGGAGGACGAGGTAATGCTGGAGCAGGGGCGGTTCGGGATCTGGTCAGGGACGGTCGACCTGGCCGGCACCCAGGCCCGGTTGGCGCCCTTCGATCGCCCCTTCCTGCTGAAGGCGCGGGTCGAGCAGGTGCAACTCGGGGCCCTGCTGGCCGCCTTCACCGACAAGAGGGTGGCCGATGCCCGGCTAGACGCCGAGGTCCAGTTGGCCGGCAAGGGGGAGGGGACCGACGCGATCATGAAGGCGCTCGACGGCACCGTCGAGGGGAAGCTGCATGACGGCGTATTCCACGGCAAGGACCTGCTGGCCGAGGTGCTGGAGCCGGTCGTGAAGGCGGTCCCCTCGCTCAAGGGGAGCGTGACCCGCGGCGGCACCACCTCGCTCGGAAAGACCCTGCCGTTCTCGCTCAAGGTCCAGGGAGGCCGGGCCCGGCTGCTGCGTCCGCTCGAGCTGACCGAGCGCGGCTCGGCCATGACGGCACAGGGGGACTTCGGCTTCGACGGCGAACTCGACTTGCCCATGACCCTGGCGCTCTCCCCGGCGGCGGTGGCCGAAGCTACCGGCGGCAAGGCCCGCATCGACCGGCCGCTCCCCTTCGCCTTCAAGCTCACCGGGAAGGCCTGGAGCCCGCGGGTCACCGGCCTCGACGTCAAGCCGGCGGTCGCGCTGCTGGTCGAGAGGCTCGGCGTGCAGGCGATCGGCAGGGCGCTCGGGCTCAAGCCGGCGCCGGCCGGAGAGGCGCCAGGGGCCGAGGGGAAGGAGCAGGC
>JANPOM010000062.1:0-2019 GCA_031427995.1 Anaeromyxobacter sp.
AGGCGTTGATCACGCACCGATGGGCGTCGCGGATCTTCCCGTTCTCGATGTCCTCGCGCATCACGAGCGGCACCAGTCGGTCGGACTCGATGTCGGCGTCCTCGGGGACGATGAACACTCTGTCAGCTCCTGTTGCGACCCCTATGCGAACCTGGGTCTTGCCGTCCGCTTCCAGCGGCTCGAAGCGGCGCTCCAGGTCGCGCAGAACCTCCAGGTGCTCCGGCGAACTGAGCACCCACGGCTCCGCAGCCTCGAACCACTTCTCATAGGTACTGACGCTTGCTCCAGAGCGGACCTTGGCCTTGGGGTTCCCGAACAACTTGAGGAGGTCGGCGCACTCGTCGATGGAGCCGGTCGCGAGCTTGCCGACCTGGACCTTGTGGCTGCGGTCGCGGCCGATGGCGAAGATCGACGGGTAGGCGATCACCTCCGACTCGAATGGCGACGCAGTGTGGAGGTCCACGTAGGTGTGCACGTGGAAGTCGCGCGCGATCATCTCGCGGAGTGGCGCGCCGTACCGATTCAGGGTCCAGCGGTCAGCGCAGATGAACGAAAGGACACCCGTGGGCCCCAGGAGGTCCAGGCTGCGCTCGATGAATGCGACATAGAGGTCTGCTCGGTCGAAGAGTGAGACGTAGCGGTGTCGGTACTCGGCCTGGAGCTCGGGCGCGAGCTGCTCGATCCGCACGTACGGCGGATTCCCTACAACCACGTCGAAGCGCCGGTGGATCGGTGCCAGCAGGAAGTCGCCTTCCTGGACCCAGGCTTGGCTGAGGCGCTTGCGGTCAGTTGCTCCCAGTCCGGCGCTGCCCAGCTCACGCTCGACGGCTTGACGGCTCAACTCTACGTGTTCGGCGTCGATGTCGAAGGCGAGGACGGCCCCTGTGAGCGTTCGTGGGTTGCGCCCGTGGCGGTTGCAGGACGCAAGGAGGCGCTTGAGCGCAGGCACCAGGAATGCCCCGTGACCTACCGAGGGCTCAAGCAGCGTCAGGCTCCCCAGGTCGCGATCCTCGACGTACCCGGCCAGATCCAGGATGAGGTCCACGATCTGCGGCTTGGTCAGGACGACGCCGTGCGTCTCTCCCGAGCTTCGCTCGCCGTAATCGTATGCTCCTTTGGGGACGGCGAAGGGAAGTTGAAGATGCGCCTGCATGGGACTCCTCAAAGGCTCGCCTTGTAGGTCCTAACGTGGCCAGCCAGGCCGGCCAGGAACTTCTTCATGGAGAGGTCGATGGCCGGCTCGACGTAGCCTCCGCGTGGTCCAGCCTTCTCCGTGGACATCAACAAGGACGAGCCGTCGAACAGCTTCTTCAGGGCGAGTTTGCGAAGGATCAACTCGTACCGTTTGGCGTAGGAGGAGCCCTTGAACTCGGGGAACACTGGGAAGTGGGGCTCGTCAACGCCAACAGCACCGGTGGACTCCTCGCAGTCCTCCAGCAGCATGACCCACCCGAGCCAGGGGCGTGGGCGCTCGACTCCGAAGGCGCCCTTCTCGTAGGCCTCCCAGAGATCGGTAGCAGTCCCGATGGCCTCCTCCGCGCGGTTGTTGAAGTTGTTGCCGAAGGAGGGGCCCCTCTGGCTCTTGAACTCGAGTGCCGCCACCAGGTGGCCGTCGAGAACGACGAGCATGTCCCACTTCTTGGTGGGCCTGTAGAAGCCGGGCAGGGTGAGCTCGGTCTCGGTGTAGACGCTCGCTTCGGGCATTCCGTTCTCAGCTAGGAGCCAGTTCACCAAGTTGCAGAAGCCGTTCATCTGCTTGCCGCCAGTGACGGCCGCTCGCGCCCCGCGATCGGCGTCGCCCTTCCTTTGGCGCTTGGACTGTCGCTCGAGGGTCTGCCAGTAGTGGGCCACCGCCCGCTTCACGTGGGTGGCGTAGTCCTTGGGAACGAGAGGCATCGGCAGAAGCTACCAGACCGCGCGCCGGACCGGTGTCCGAACCGCGGACTCAGGAACATGGTGTGGCCAGCTCGCGCCCGCATCGGCGAGCCGCAGGGATGGTGAGGCACTCTCGCGCGAATC
>JANPOM010000063.1:0-1579 GCA_031427995.1 Anaeromyxobacter sp.
AACCATCTGCCGTGGTTCCTGAGTAGGTGGCTGCACGTGGACGAAGGCACGTCGAGTCACACCTCCGCGTCCTGCCTGACAACCAACGTCCCGCCACGTTTCAAGACGCTACTTGCCAGTCGGGCCAATCGGCGCAGCGCAGGAGGGTGCTGGGTAGGGCCTCTTCGGAATGCCAGGGGATCTCGCTGTAGGTCCGCCGATCGACCTACACCCCTGAGCCATCCCCTCATATGAGCCCGAAGATTTCACGGAAGGTCCGCTGTTCTCGGAGCAGCTCTCCGAACTTTGCCATGAGAGGCTCGATCATGTCGGGCTTCATGTTGGGGAGAGCGCCGTAGTGCATCAGACCCTGCCTCAGCAGCGAGACGGTGCGCTTCTTGACCGTGTTGGCCTTGAGCCACTTGTCGTGGCCGATGGCCTCCCCGGCGGCGCCGAGGAGGGTGAGCAGGGAGATGGCGATGGCGCTGATGAGCAGCATGCGGTCGCGTCGGTCCGGGTCGCTGATGCGGGTGTCCGAGAGTCCCATCCCGAAGCGGAGGTTCTTCTGATCGCGGAAGGTCTCCTCGATGGTGAAGCGCTTGCCGTAGAGCGCCACGATCTCGGCGCCGGTCCGGTCGCCGTGGCTGGTGGCCAGGTGCCATGCCTCCTTCATGCCCTTGGCCTTCACGCAGACGACCGCCCCGAGTTCACGGCCGGCCTTGGTGACCTTGGCACCGCGCAGGCGCAGCGGGCGGCCGTTCTTCGGGACCCAGCTGGTGGCCGGCTTCGTCTCGCCCTCAGCGCTGGTGACCTTGATGATGCCGCGGAAGCGCACCACGAAGTCGAGGCCGAGTTGGTCCTTGAGCAACTCGTAGAGGGCTTGGTCGCCGAAGCCGCGGTCGGCCAGCACCGTCACCTTCACGCCAGCGGGGAGGACCTCGCTGAAGCGCTCGAGGAGCACGTCCTCGTGCTCGTTGCGCCACCCCTTCAGCTCGGATTTCATGACGGTCTTCCAGAGCAGCGGCGTGGCCCGGCCGTGGCTGGTGATCATCGACAGGACGATGGTGGACTGGTCGTCGGCGTCGAAGTCGGTCCAGTCGAGCGCGGTGACCACCTCCGAGCGGTCGCCGACGATGTGCGGCACCCAGCTCGCGAACAGGTTCCACACGTGGATGCCGGCGTTGCTGAGCAGCCGGTCCACCTGCTTGACCGCGTGCTTGCCCTTGAGCCCCTCCGCCATGGCGAGCGCGTTGCCGATGGCGTGGATCCCCAGGGCGGCACCCTCCAGCACCCCGACCGCGGCACCAGCCAGCGAGGCGACTCGTTTGGCGTGCAGGTCCTCGGCGAAGATGGTGGAAACGAGCTTCGTGATCCGGTCGCGGTCGAGTGGTTGGTTTCTCACAGGGTCGCAGCGTGATCCCCTCCCACCCTGATTTCAACAACTTGCCCTCACGAAATGAGGGGATCGCTCAGCTCGGGAAGCTCACCAGGGTGGAGACCGCCGTCGGCTCGACCACCTTCGTCTACGACGAAGCCCGCAACCTCATCGCCAAGCAGGACGCCAACGGCAACCTGACGACCTACGCCTACGACCGCGCCA
>JANPOM010000064.1:0-1407 GCA_031427995.1 Anaeromyxobacter sp.
TCGAGGCCCACTACGTCGGCCTGCGCTACACCGACCGGCGCAACCTCGACCCGATCCCGGCCTCCCTGCTCTGGAACGTCGGCGCCTCGGTCATGCTCCATCGGCCGCTCAACGTCAGCCTTCACCTCGAGGTCAAGAACCTCCTCGACGACCGGACGCTCACCGACGGCCTCGGCAACCCTCTCCCGTCACGGATGGTGCTGATCACGCTCCGCGCCGGCTTCCCTCCCCCCCCAGCCCTCACCGAAGGAGTCCCATGAACCGCTCGCTCCACCTCGCCGTCCTGCTCGTCGCGCTCACCGCCCTCTCCGGCTGCCAGAAGGAGATCACCTGCCCGTCGGGCGAGGCGGTCTGCAACGGCACCTGCATCGACCCGGCCGTCGACGCCGCCAACTGCGGTACCTGCGGCAACGCCTGCGCCGCCGGCTCCAGCTGCCGGGCCGGAGCCTGCGTGGCCCTCAGCACCGATCGGCTCAACTGCGGCGCGGTCGGACGGGCCTGCCTGCCGGGTGAGTCCTGCCTCGCTGGCGCCTGCACCTCGCTCCAGGTCGCCTGCTTCTCGGTCAACGAGGTGCGCGCCGTGGAGCCGCTCGACCTCGCCGCCGGCTCGGCCCCCCGCGCCGCCGGCGTCGGCCCTATCGCGCTCGCCACGCTCGGCGCCGACACCTGGGCCGCCGCCTCGCTCTCGGGCTCGCTGGCCCGGCTCCCCTTCGACCTGTCCGCCGCGCCGGTCGAGTACCTGCTCCACGGCAACGACTTCGAGTACATCACCGCCCACGCCGGCCGCCTGCTCATCTCCAACGCCGGCGCCGGCACGGTGGTGATCGTCGACCCCGCCAGCGGCGGCGTGGTCGGCGAGATCCCGGTCGGCGCCTCGGCCGGCGAGAACATCAAGGGCATCGCCTTCGCCGCCGCGCCCAGCGGCGCCGAGAAGGCCTTCGTCTCGCTCCAGGGCGACGCCGTCAGCGGCAACCCGGCGCTGGGCCAGAAGATCGCCGTGCTCGACGCCACCCATCTCTCCATCTGCGGGGTGGCCGGCTCGCCCCTCCCCTGCCTCGGTACGCCCAGCTACCTCGACGTCACCGCCGGAGCCGGCCCCGACGCCGGCGCCCTCCCCTTCCCCGGCCGCTCGGTCGCCTTTGGCGGCAAGGTCTACGTGGTGCTCGCCAACCTGAAGAAGGGAACCTACGGCTACTTCACCGACCCGGCCGGGCCGGGGCGGCTGGCCGTCGTCGATTCGGCCGCCCCGTCGGTCAGCTACGTCTCGCTCTCCACCGCCTGCGGCAACCCCGGCGGCCTGGCCCTGCGCGGCAGCAGGCTCTGGGTGGCCTGCGCCGCCTTCGGCGCCAGCGGCCTCGCCGAGGTCGAGCTCTCCGGCGCCACGCCGGCGCTGATCGCCGTGCACGC
>JANPOM010000065.1:0-18962 GCA_031427995.1 Anaeromyxobacter sp.
GGGGCGCCCCAGGAATTCTCCGTGGCCATCCTTCGGATGAGAGCGCGGACCTCGCGAGGGAGGGGAGGGCGGCCAGAGCGCTTGCCGCGCCTGGAGAGCCAGTTCCAGTAGATGCGGAAGCCCGCGTGGTGCCAGCGAACCACAGTATCCGGCTCGACGATGGCGAGGGCCTCGGCCCAACCGCTCCAGAAGCGGCGCAGCAGGATCCAGAAGAGCCGGTCGGCGGGCCGGATGTCTGAGTGTCGCCGACCGGTCAGGGTCGCAAGCTGTTGGCGGAGGGCGAGGTTCTCGAACGCGAGGTCGCGTCGGGAGAGCATGGCCGAGAGAATGGTCGGCAGGAGGGCTACGAGGAAGCGAAGCATCGAGCCGGGGAGAATCCTTGTCCCTGGCCGAATCGTCAATGGTTTCAGCTCGGACGGAGTTATGGCGAGGGACAGCTGGAAGTGATGGTGGCGCGTGACGAGTACTGGCGCAGCGTGCCCTGCTCCTGCTCGGTGAGCGGCCGGTCAATCGCCTGGAACTCGTAGTGCTGGTATTCGCTCACCGCGTGCCCCGGCCGATGGCCCATCGGCGATGGGCAGCGATCCACTCCCAGCCCGCGGGCGGCGGGTCCGGAAGGGGCAGGTCGGAGATCGGTATCCGCTGGCGCGACCGGCCGCGCGCGCAGACCGCAACGATGCCCGCGTCGTCGGTCACCTGGAGTCTCTCGACGGTCACCTCCATGCCGAGCACCTCTGTCTTGAACGGCACGGCCAGGTGCTCCTCGAGCAGCGTGAAGAAGCCGATCGTTTGCTCGGCCACGTCATGGGCGTCCACCGTGGCCTTCTCGATGAGGTCCTTGAGCCTGGCGGCCGAGAGCTCCGGCTGCCGTGATCCCCTCCTCCTCACATCTGGTCTGGTCTTGCTCAAGCGCGTCCTGGCTCCCGGAACCACCTCGTGGAACAGCCAACGCCATCACCGGCCTGTTGCGGAGCTCCTCGTGGAGAGGGGGGCCCTGCGGGGAGCATCGCCGACCAGCGGTCTCTCCGTCGAGGACGCGGCACCGGCAAGTCAGTGGAGGCGAACCCTCCCGCGCCCCGGTGCGGCCTCGGGCGCCAGGGAGGACGGCCAGCCATTCAGCCCCCACGCCTGCTTGGAGAACTCCCAGGAGCGCAGCCGCTGCATCCGGTCGAACGCCGCCCGATCCTCGCCCTTGCGATCCGCTTGCCACCGGGCGGTCACCAGGGCGACCTCCTCGAGGTGCTTGGTCACCAGCGGGTCCTTCCAGAGGTCGCCGAAGAAGCGCCGAGATGCCGGGCGGCGGCGCCGCAGGAAGTCGTCGAGCGTCCGGGCCAGCTGGATGCCGCCGTTGTGGTCCACGGCCTCCTCCCGGTCCCGCGGTTGCACGAACCTGGCCCCCAGAAGCCTCCCGACCGTCCTCGGTTGGTTCAGCACCGCGTGGAGGAACAGCGCCCGCGCCTCGCCCCTGCGCCCCAGCTCGAACGCGGCGAAGGCGGCCAGGAGGCTCTCGCCGGGGCTGATCTGGTGGATGAACTTCGCGGCCGCCAGCGCCTCCTGCCAGCGGCCGGTGTTCAGGCAGGCCGAGGCGCGGTGGGCCGCGGCCGTGATGTCATCGCCGCACTCGGCGACCATCCGGTCACACGCCGCGAGCGCCTCGTCGTGGCGCTTGGCCTGGACCAGCGCGAGCGCCAGGTTTCGCAGTCCACGCATGTAGGGCCGGGTCTTGTGGTCGCTCCACCAGCGGCTCCTGGCCACGCGCCGCGGGAGGAGGCGCCGGCCCAGCTCCATCGTCCTCTCGAAGTGGGCGACCGCCTCCCCGGGGCGCTGCTGGTCGAGCGCAATGAGCCCCAGGTAGTTGTGCCCCTCCGCGTAGTCCGGGAACGCCTCGGTCAGAAGGCGGAACGCCACGCCGGCCTGCTCGTACTCCTGCTGCTCGTAGAGCTCCGCCGCGTGCTCCTCGATGTCGTTCGGGACGTCGCCGGGCTGGGTCGCGAAGCGCCAGAAGTAGGCGTTGTCGGCCGTCCACTCGTTGTCGGGCTGCACCGGCGCCTCGAGCCTCCAGCCGATCAGCTCGCGCAGGTACTCGAGCTCCTTCCGGTGCTCCTCGATCAGCTGGCGCGAAGGCGCAGAGACGTGCGGGTCGGTGAACATGAGCTGCCTGGCGAAGGAGAGCAGCTCGCCCCGGAAGGCGCCGCGCAGGCGGGTGGCGCGGTAGTCGTAGGTCTCGGGGAGGACCGCGAGGTTCTCCTCGATGGCGCGGAGGATTACCTTCCAGTCGAAGCGCACGCCGGGGTGGGCGTGCTCGACCAGGGACCGGAAGCGAAAGCCGTCGCCGGCCGCGCCCTTCCCGAGGGCGTCGAGCGCCTCGGCCTTCGAGTAGAGCGTGAACAGGACCTCCTGCTCGACCTTCTTCGTCTCGGGGCTGCGAACCCCGCGGACGATGGCGAGCTGATTACCGCGCCTCCTCAGATAGGCCATGTGGCCGTCCCCTCTCCTGGCCACGGACTCCTCACCAGGGAGGGCGGTTGTGCCAGCTTTACTCCCGAAACACAACAACGAAGGACCACGGCGAGTCGCCCCACCATGGTCCGGGGCGAGCCCGGCGGCTCAGCCGCGGCAGCACTTCTTGTGCTTCTTGCCACTCCCGCAGGGGCAGGGATCGTTCGGCCCGGTCCTGGGACCCTGCCGACGAAAGGGCGCCTTCGCGGGGAACGCGGGCCTGAAGCCCGGATCGTCGTGGCGCTCGCTGCGGACCTTGGGATGGTCGGGATGCGAGGGGTCGTCGACGACGGCCTTCCAGGCCTCGTAGTGGCGCTCGAGGCGGGCCTGGTAGGCCGGATCGTGCTCGATCATCTTCTGGAACTGCGCCAGGAGGTCGTCGGCCAGCGCCGACTGCGGGTTGAGCGGGTCGAGGAAGGTCTGCGGCTCGTCCTCGTGCGGCGGGCCGGGGGGCTCGAAGGCGTGGTTGATCGTCGCCACCTGCGCGCGGATCCCTTCCTCCACGACGCTGAGCATCACGCGGCGGCAGTCGCACCGCGGCTCGACGCAGTAGGACTCGAGGAACAGGAAGCGGCGGCTCGGTAGCCGCTCGTGGTTCATCGGGCGGATGGTGCGGCACTCGCGATCGGCGAGTTCGGGGAAGAGCAGGTGGAACGGCCGCATCGTCATGGAAGCCGCCCACCGGACACCTCGCCCACCATCCTGGGCAGGTACACCGGCGCGAGCGACCCGAATTGAGCGGCCTCGACCTGCGCCCGCACCCATCCGACGGTGAGCGCCACCACCTGGTAGGCACGGAGCGCGGGTTCAACGGAGTTGGCTCGGGTCGCCATGGCTCAGGGAAGCTCGGGCCCAGCGCCCCGCAGCGCGCTCCAGGCGGCGACGATCCAGATCGTCTCTGCCGCGTCATCGACCCGATAGAAGAGGACGTAGGGTGTGCCCTTGAGCCGCCAGGTCCGGTACCTCTGATCCCGCGAGTACGTCGGCCCCAACCTCGGGCGCTCCTCCATCGCGCCAGCCGCTGCCTCGACCGCGTCCTCGACGCGAATCCGGGACGCCGATCGGTTCTGGCGCCACCAGGCCGTCAGCGCCAGGAGCTGCCGACGCGCCGTCGGGGAGACTTCGACCTTCACCTCGCTGCCCGGAGTTCCCGAACAAGGTCCTCAGCGGCGACCGACTTGCCAGCGGCGATCTCGTCGTCGGCCTGCCGGAGGGAGGCATGAAGCCTGGCGCGCTCGTCGTCGGCGAGATCCTGGAAGGGCTCGACCTTGTCCAGGCTCGCGTACGGATCGCTCGCGTCCCGCAGGTACTCCAGATACCGCCGCGCCGCCTGCTCCTCGCTGGCGGGCAGAGCGTCGACGAGGGCGTGGAGATCCTTGCGGGCCGCGTTGCTCATGCGGGAATCCTAGCGATCCAGCGTCCGGACCGCCACCCCGGGACACGGCCAGCAAGGCCCCGGCCGCCAGTGCCTTCCTCGTGACGCAGGCAGCGGAGCGCGTGCCGGGTGAGCCCGAAGACGGGACGGGAGCCGCTCCGGCTGTTAAATCGGCGTTAAAGCGACCCTCCGCACTCACCGAATACCCTTGGGATTCCGAGGTTTGGGGCACCTCGTCTCCAGGCCTGAAGAGACCCGTGTCGTGGGATGGTCAGGCCAAGACCCCGCCGAAGGCGAGAGACCTCGTGGCGGGTGCGCGCTGAGTGGCGCCGACCAGCGAGGACCGGGGAGTACTTCCACGAGCCTGACACGGCGCCCCGGACGAGGAACCGGCTCGAGCAATGGGGCGCCGGTGGGGCGCGGACTCCCCTCGTCCCGGTAGGGACAAGGCGGCCTGTGCGAAATTCCAGGGAGTTCCGCACGAGTCCAGGACCGCGTGCGCGCGGTGCCTCGCTCGCCACGACGCTTGCGTCGCCTCACGCCGCGCGGCTTGGCACTCCTCGCGAGAGCACGTCCGCTGCCGGCCACCGACTCGCGGGTCCGGATGGAACCACCGACGGCACTCTCGACACGGACGCTTCTTGGCCGTCATGCCGGCCATCGTCGCCCGGAAGCTCGGCCCCTACCTCGTCGTCGCCGCTGGCCCTTGCTCCAGTTCAGCGACCTCGCTCGGCGCCGGGCGGGTCACTTCTCGCGAGCATGGGTGGGGTCATTTCTGGTTAGCGCTGAAGACTCAGGGTCGAATGCTCACCGTGGCCGAGGCAGCCCGGCGGCTCCGGGTGTCGAGGGCGACGGTCTACAAGCTCGTCGCCGAGGGGCGGCTGGCTCACGTGCGGATCGGGACCCAGATCCGGTTCCTGCCGGGCTCGATTCCGCCTGCACGAAGGTAAACCCGGCGTTTACCTTTGTGCGTGGCCCGCTCGCGCCCCAGGGGCCTGGACCGTCAGCCTCGGACTGGTCCCCCCGGCCCTGGGGTGATTCGGGCCTGCCCGGGCTGCAGCGCCGTGAAGCTGGCGCGAAGGGCCTCGCCGTGCTTGCCGACCAGGTCCAGTACCGAAGGCCCAAGGGTTTGCCGCGCGTTGCCGGGGAAGCGTACGAGGATGACCCCCTCGCTGCTCGCCCCTGCAACGAAGGCGAGCCAGCCGAAGTCCTTGTCCTCGGTGAGGAGGACTCGGCCTTCGCGTGCCGCCAATGCGATGACCTCGGCGTCCACGGTCCGGGTTGTCTCCTCGGCGAGCGCGCGAACGTCGTGGCCGGCGGAGCGAAGGCTACGAACTACGGCGAAGTCGAGGTTCTCGTCGGCCAGGAAGCGCACGGACGACGGCTACCCCGCCTGCGGGAGCACGAACACGTCATGGGCGACCGAGTCGGCGGCGTAGCGCAGCACGGCCTGGATGTCGTCGCGCGTGAGGCGAGGGTAGGCGTCTACCAGGTCGGCCTCCGTCGCTCCCTCGGACAGCTTGCGCAGGATGCCCTCGACCGGAATGCGGGTGCCACGCACGACCGGCTTGCCCTGAAGCACGGCGGGATTGAGCTCGATGCGGTCGGTCGTCATGGCGAAGGCTCCGCAAGAATCGTAGCACCCGGGACGCCCCTGGGCGAGCCCTCCCAACTGAAGCTACTGGGGAGGCGGCGTGACGACTGCGAGATCGGCGATGTCCTTGGTTATGACCACATCTGTCGCCGGTGCAAGGCGAAGGCGAACCGGGCCGGGAAGGACGCGCAGATCCCCTTCACATGGCGTAACCAGGACGCCCAGCAGCGCGCCTGCTCGACTTGCGGCATGAAGTTGTGGATCAAGCCCATCCCGAGGCCGATCCGCTTCTACGACCTCCGCCACACGCACGCCACGCTGCTCCGCAAGGCCGGCGTGGACCTCGGCGCCGTCCAGCGCAACCTCGGCCACTCGTCGCCGGAGATCACCGCGGCCGTCTACGATTAGAGCGACCTGGAGGACTTCCGGGCCGACGTGGAGCGGGCGCTCACCTTCGCCGAGCCGCAGCGAGTCAATGCACCAGTAATGCAAGCGGTCGAAATGGCGAAGAATGAAGGCCCCGAGGCTTTCGCTTTCGCGAGGAACCTCGGGGCCTTCGAACTGTCGGGGCGACTGGATTTGAACCAGCGACCACTTGCACCCCAAGTCCGCCCGCACGGTCAGTCAAGCGATGCAGGGTTTCGCAAGGCTTCGCAATCAGACGGATTCCGGCCAGAAGCATCTTCCATGCCTTCGCCGTATTCAGCCGAGTTTCGCCGATCGTTTAATGCACCGGTAATGCAAGGAGATGTCACCGCGGGTGCGGATTCGCTGCTCACCGTGAAGGAGGCAGCGGTGCGGCTCAAGACGTCCACGGCAACCGTCTACGCGCTCTGCGAGGCCGGGAAGCTCGCCTTCACCCGGGTCTCGACCCACGCCATCCGGATCGCTGCAGGCGACCTCGAGAGGTTCGTCCGGAGCCAGCGGACGCTGGGCGCAGCTACGACGCGTGGCGCACCCAGTCGATGATGGCGGCCCGGAGCGCCGAGTGCAGCGTGAGCCCCTGGGCCTTGGCCCGCTTCTCGAGCAGGTCCCAGACCGGGGCGGGGAACCTGATGGACCGCGGCTCGGTCGGCCCGGTCTCCGTGCCCTTCCTGGGTCTCCCCGGCCGGACGTGGACGATGCCTTCCGCTGCGACGCGGGCCGCGTAGGGGTTGCGAACTACCTTGGCCAAAGCGAGGTCGACCTCCGGGATCTCGCGGAGCGACGCCTTCGACGGCGCCCTGGGCTTACTGACCTTCTTCATAGCGTCTCCTCTCATGGGCCGTGGCGCGGCGTGCGCTGACGAGCCGGATGATGTCGTCATCCAGTTCGACGTGGACCACCAGGAGCACCCGCCCCCTCTCGGACAAATCCAAGCAGCAGGGTGCGCTCCCCGTGGATCTCGTCCTGGATGGCCAGCGCCAGCGGGTCCGCGAAGACGGTCGCGGCCTCCTCGAAGGGCACCCCGTGCTTCTTCGCGTTGGAAGCGGCCTTGCGAGGGTCCCAGGTGAGGTTCACTGGAATTATTGTAATACCCTTAAACCCAGGCGCAAGGCAGCAAGGTCACCTGTAGACTCCCCGATGGGGCACCCAGACTGACGTCCATTGGGTGCCCGTTCCTAGGTTACGGGCTCGCTGCACCGTTGCCTTGAGCCAACGTCCCTGGACTGAGCAAGCGCCCGGGGGGGATCGGGTCGCTTCAGGGTAAACTCGCCTCCGAGCCGGGAGTGGCGAGCGGGAGGGCTATGACGCCGAAGCTGGGAAGTTTGGGCGGGAGCCGAGGGCGGCGGGTTCGGTGCGCGCTCGGCCTCGAAGCGCCGGGCGCGGCCGGTGTGGGCAAGTGGCCGCTCCTCCTCTTGGCCGTTGGTGCCCTCGTGGCTCCCCTCGCCGCTGGCCCTAACGGGATGCCGGCGGAGATCAACCCCATCGCCGGCGGGTACGCCGGGATCGTGCCGCTGGAGACGAGCGGCGTGGAGTTGGTTTCGGAGCGGCTCCACATGACGATGGGGCTCGCCCGGGCCGAGTACACGCTCAGGAACCGCGGCGCGCCACGCACCCTACGCTACGCGGTGCCGCTCGCTTACCGCGGCAGCACCTTCGAGGGGCCGAACCTCGCCTACCCGTCGGACTGGGGGTTCACCCAGCAAGGCGTGGAGGAGGGGCTCGGCTTCATCAAGATCACGCTGGCCGGCCAGCCGGTCGAGTGCAAGTTCAAGCCGGAGCGGCGCGTCCGCTACAGCCCGGCCGCCGACCTCCAGGACGCGGTGGAGGCCTGGTGCGTCGCCACCCTCACGGTCCCTACCGGCGAGGCGATCCCGCTCGTCCTCACCACCCCACTCCTGAGCGGGCAGGTGTGGCCCTTTTTTTACAGGACCAGCTACGCCCTCTGGCCGGCCGGCCATTGGAAGGGGCCGGTGCGGAGCCTCGACATCGAGCTCGACCTCGGGAGGTGGGCGGACGCCGCCCGGGTCGTCTCGCCGCCCGGCGGCGTGCGGGAGGGGCGGCTGGTCCGCTGGCGCTGGCAGGATGTGGACTTGCGCGCCCTCGGCTCGGTGGTCGTGGAGCACACCCAGGAAGGGGTCGATATGATGCCGCCCTGGCGGTTCGCGCGGTGGCTGAGAGCGCCGGCCAAGGTCACCGCCTCCGCCACCAGCACCCTCCCGCCCCAGGGGCGCTTCGACTACGGCGCAACCCGGCTGGTGGACGGCGATCCGCGCACCGCCTGGTGCGAGGGGGCGGCCGGGGATGGTGCCGCCGAGGCCGTGGAGCTGACCATGGCCGTCGAGCGTCCTCCGGGCGATGCGGAGTGCCGCCTCCTCCGGCTGGACCTTCTCACCGGCCTGCGTTGGGACGAGGAGGCCTACCAGGCAAATGGACGCGTCTCCAGGGTGCGCGTCGAGCGATGCGAGGACCCGAGGGATGGCTTCGAGGTGGACCTGGCGCGGGAAACTGAGCCCACCGAGCGGCGCCGGCTGATCGGCGTGCTACGCCAGGACGATGCAGCCGGGGATCGGCACATCGAGCTCCACGTGCCCCGGGGAGTGCTCGACCAGGAGCCGTCCTGCCTGCGGCTGGTGGTGCTGGGCGCCCGACCGGGGCGGAAGTTCCACGACACCTGCCTCGCCGAGGTCGTGCCGCACGTCTACTGCCGCAGGCCGGACGCCGACACGCGGCCGCCGCGCCCCGCTTCGCTCCCTCTGCCAGATCCGAAGGCGTTCAAGGCCAGCCTCTCGCCGGAGGACGCGCGCTGCGCCGACGAGGTGAACGGCCTCGTGAATGACGCCACGCACGGCGGCCACCCCGGCGCCTGGGCGCGGCTCCTCGCGCGCTGCGCGGCGTGCGCCAGGCCGTTCGAGGACGACCGACGAGACCCCCTCGCCTGGCGGCGCTGCGAGGTGGCGCGGCGCTTCGCCGAGGGCTCGATGTCGCTGGAGGGCTGCGGCGCCCAGGCTGCGGCCGCGCCCGCGGACGGCTCCTGCTCGCCCCAGTGGATCGCCACGGCCTTCCGCGCGCGCCTCCGCGAGGTCGCGGACCGGGAGGGGCGGCAGTTGACCTGGTTCGCCTACTGACCTGGTTGCGGTTGCGAGCGCCGCCGGTCAGCCGCCGCAGTATGAGGGCCAAGGTCCCTGAGCAACGTCTGGCGCCAGTGGGGCTGTGGCGCGTGCCCAGGCTCGGCAGGGATGGCCGCGCGGAGGGCAGACTGGAGCTTGGGCCTCCTAGCCTTGTTGTTGGACTAGCGCCCGCACTGGGTGGAGGGGGTAGGAAGCCGAGATAGGGGCCCGACTCGCCACAGGAATCTACACAGGTATATATACCTGTGTAGATTCCTCCGGGTGCTCACCCTGGATGACCTTCTGCTCAAGGCGAGCCCCACGCTCACAAGGCGGAGCGTCCGCGGCCTGACGCTCAACGAAGCCCTGGCGGAGCTGTCGGTGTGCGGGGACACGGGTTTTACGTGGAGTGCACGGTGCTTGGCCTGCCCAGTCATCCAGGGTAGGGCAGCCTGGTGATGAGCCAGTGATGCAGGTATATATACCTGCATCACTGGCTCATCACCAGGCTGCCCTACCCTGGATGACTGGGCAGGCCAAGCACCGTGCACTCCACGTAAAACCCGTGTCCCCGCACACCGACAGCTCCGCCAGGGCTTCGTTGAGCGTCAGGCCGCGGACGCTCCGCCTTGTGAGCGTGGGGCTCGCCTTGAGCAGAAGGTCATCCAGGGTGAGCACCCGGAGGAATCTACACAGGTATATATACCTGTGTAGATTCCTGTGGCGAGTCGGGCCCCTATCTCGGCTTCCTACCCCCTCCACCCAGTGCGGGCGCTAGTCCAACAACAAGGCTAGGAGGCCCAAGCTCCAGTCTGCCCTCCGCGCGGCCATCCCTGCCGAGCCTGGGCACGCGCCACAGCCCCACTGGCGCCAGACGTTGCTCAGGGACCTTGGCCCTCATACTGCGGCGGCTGACCGGCGGCGCTCGCAACCGCAACCAGGTCAGTAGGCGAACCAGGTCAACTGCCGCCCCTCCCGGTCCGCGACCTCGCGGAGGCGCGCGCGGAAGGCCGTGGCGATCCACTGGGGCGAGCAGGAGCCGTCCGCGGGCGCGGCCGCAGCCTGGGCGCCGCAGCCCTCCAGCGACATCGAGCCCTCGGCGAAGCGCCGCGCCACCTCGCAGCGCCGCCAGGCGAGGGGGTCTCGTCGGTCGTCCTCGAACGGCCTGGCGCACGCCGCGCAGCGCGCGAGGAGCCGCGCCCAGGCGCCGGGGTGGCCGCCGTGCGTGGCGTCATTCACGAGGCCGTTCACCTCGTCGGCGCAGCGCGCGTCCTCCGGCGAGAGGCTGGCCTTGAACGCCTTCGGATCTGGCAGAGGGAGCGAAGCGGGGCGCGGCGGCCGCGTGTCGGCGTCCGGCCTGCGGCAGTAGACGTGCGGCACGACCTCGGCGAGGCAGGTGTCGTGGAACTTCCGCCCCGGTCGGGCGCCCAGCACCACCAGCCGCAGGCAGGACGGCTCCTGGTCGAGCACTCCCCGGGGCACGTGGAGCTCGATGTGCCGATCCCCGGCTGCATCGTCCTGGCGTAGCACGCCGATCAGCCGGCGCCGCTCGGTGGGCTCAGTTTCCCGCGCCAGGTCCACCTCGAAGCCATCCCTCGGGTCCTCGCATCGCTCGACGCGCACCCTGGAGACGCGTCCATTTGCCTGGTAGGCCTCCTCGTCCCAACGCAGGCCGGTGAGAAGGTCCAGCCGGAGGAGGCGGCACTCCGCATCGCCCGGAGGACGCTCGACGGCCATGGTCAGCTCCACGGCCTCGGCGGCACCATCCCCGGCCGCCCCCTCGCACCAGGCGGTGCGCGGATCGCCGTCCACCAGCCGGGTTGCGCCGTAGTCGAAGCGCCCCTGGGGCGGGAGGGTGCTGGTGGCGGAGGCGGTGACCTTGGCCGGCGCTCTCAGCCACCGCGCGAACCGCCAGGGCGGCATCATATCGACCCCTTCCTGGGTGTGCTCCACGACCACCGAGCCGAGGGCGCGCAAGTCCACATCCTGCCAGCGCCAGCGGACCAGCCGCCCCTCCCGCACGCCGCCGGGCGGCGAGACGACCCGGGCGGCGTCCGCCCACCTCCCGAGGTCGAGCTCGATGTCGAGGCTCCGCACCGGCCCCTTCCAATGGCCGGCCGGCCAGAGGGCGTAGCTGGTCCTGTAAAAAAAGGGCCACACCTGCCCGCTCAGGAGTGGGGTGGTGAGGACGAGCGGGATCGCCTCGCCGGTAGGGACCGTGAGGGTGGCGACGCACCAGGCCTCCACCGCGTCCTGGAGGTCGGCGGCCGGGCTGTAGCGGACGCGCCGCTCCGGCTTGAACTTGCACTCGACCGGCTGGCCGGCCAGCGTGATCTTGATGAAGCCGAGCCCCTCCTCCACGCCTTGCTGGGTGAACCCCCAGTCCGACGGGTAGGCGAGGTTCGGCCCCTCGAAGGTGCTGCCGCGGTAAGCGAGCGGCACCGCGTAGCGTAGGGTGCGTGGCGCGCCGCGGTTCCTGAGCGTGTACTCGGCCCGGGCGAGCCCCATCGTCATGTGGAGCCGCTCCGAAACCAACTCCACGCCGCTCGTCTCCAGCGGCACGATCCCGGCGTACCCGCCGGCGATGGGGTTGATCTCCGCCGGCATCCCGTTAGGGCCAGCGGCGAGGGGAGCCACGAGGGCACCAACGGCCAAGAGGAGGAGCGGCCACTTGCCCACACCGGCCGCGCCCGGCGCTTCGAGGCCGAGCGCGCACCGAACCCGCCGCCCTCGGCTCCCGCCCAAACTTCCCAGCTTCGGCGTCATAGCCCTCCCGCTCGCCACTCCCGGCTCGGAGGCGAGTTTACCCTGAAGCGACCCGATCCCCCCCGGGCGCTTGCTCAGTCCAGGGACGTTGGCTCAAGGCAACGGTGCAGCGAGCCCGTAACCTAGGAACGGGCACCCAATGGACGTCAGTCTGGGTGCCCCATCGGGGAGTCTACAGGTGACCTTGCTGCCTTGCGCCTGGGTTTAAGGGTATTACAATAATTCCAGTGAACCTCACCTGGGACCCTCGCAAGGCCGCTTCCAACGCGAAGAAGCACGGGGTGCCCTTCGAGGAGGCCGCGACCGTCTTCGCGGACCCGCTGGCGCTGGCCATCCAGGACGAGATCCACGGGGAGCGCACCCTGCTGCTTGGATTTGTCCGAGAGGGGGCGGGTGCTCCTGGTGGTCCACGTCGAACTGGATGACGACATCATCCGGCTCGTCAGCGCACGCCGCGCCACGGCCCATGAGAGGAGACGCTATGAAGAAGGTCAGTAAGCCCAGGGCGCCGTCGAAGGCGTCGCTCCGCGAGATCCCGGAGGTCGACCTCGCTTTGGCCAAGGTAGTTCGCAACCCCTACGCGGCCCGCGTCGCAGCGGAAGGCATCGTCCACGTCCGGCCGGGGAGACCCAGGAAGGGCACGGAGACCGGGCCGACCGAGCCGCGGTCCATCAGGTTCCCCGCCCCGGTCTGGGACCTGCTCGAGAAGCGGGCCAAGGCCCAGGGGCTCACGCTGCACTCGGCGCTCCGGGCCGCCATCATCGACTGGGTGCGCCACGCGTCGTAGCTGCGCCCAGCGTCCGCTGGCTCCGGACGAACCTCTCGAGGTCGCCTGCAGCGATCCGGATGGCGTGGGTCGAGACCCGGGTGAAGGCGAGCTTCCCGGCCTCGCAGAGCGCGTAGACGGTTGCCGTGGACGTCTTGAGCCGCACCGCTGCCTCCTTCACGGTGAGCAGCGAATCCGCACCCGCGGTGACATCTCCTTGCATTACCGGTGCATTAAACGATCGGCGAAACTCGGCTGAATACGGCGAAGGCATGGAAGATGCTTCTGGCCGGAATCCGTCTGATTGCGAAGCCTTGCGAAACCCTGCATCGCTTGACTGACCGTGCGGGCGGACTTGGGGTGCAAGTGGTCGCTGGTTCAAATCCAGTCGCCCCGACAGTTCGAAGGCCCCGAGGTTCCTCGCGAAAGCGAAAGCCTCGGGGCCTTCATTCTTCGCCATTTCGACCGCTTGCATTACTGGTGCATTGACTCGCTGCGGCTCGGCGAAGGTGAGCGCCCGCTCCACGTCGGCCCGGAAGTCCTCCAGGTCGCTCTAATCGTAGACGGCCGCGGTGATCTCCGGCGACGAGTGGCCGAGGTTGCGCTGGACGGCGCCGAGGTCCACGCCGGCCTTGCGGAGCAGCGTGGCGTGCGTGTGGCGGAGGTCGTAGAAGCGGATCGGCCTCGGGATGGGCTTGATCCACAACTTCATGCCGCAAGTCGAGCAGGCGCGCTGCTGGGCGTCCTGGTTACGCCATGTGAAGGGGATCTGCGCGTCCTTCCCGGCCCGGTTCGCCTTCGCCTTGCACCGGCGACAGATGTGGTCATAACCAAGGACATCGCCGATCTCGCAGTCGTCACGCCGCCTCCCCAGTAGCTTCAGTTGGGAGGGCTCGCCCAGGGGCGTCCCGGGTGCTACGATTCTTGCGGAGCCTTCGCCATGACGACCGACCGCATCGAGCTCAATCCCGCCGTGCTTCAGGGCAAGCCGGTCGTGCGTGGCACCCGCATTCCGGTCGAGGGCATCCTGCGCAAGCTGTCCGAGGGAGCGACGGAGGCCGACCTGGTAGACGCCTACCCTCGCCTCACGCGCGACGACATCCAGGCCGTGCTGCGCTACGCCGCCGACTCGGTCGCCCATGACGTGTTCGTGCTCCCGCAGGCGGGGTAGCCGTCGTCCGTGCGCTTCCTGGCCGACGAGAACCTCGACTTCGCCGTAGTTCGTAGCCTTCGCTCCGCCGGCCACGACGTTCGCGCGCTCGCCGAGGAGACAACCCGGACCGTGGACGCCGAGGTCATCGCATTGGCGGCACGCGAAGGCCGAGTCCTCCTCACCGAGGACAAGGACTTCGGCTGGCTCGCCTTCGTTGCAGGGGCGAGCAGCGAGGGGGTCATCCTCGTACGCTTCCCCGGCAACGCGCGGCAAACCCTTGGGCCTTCGGTACTGGACCTGGTCGGCAAGCACGGCGAGGCCCTTCGCGCCAGCTTCACGGCGCTGCAGCCCGGGCAGGCCCGAATCACCCCAGGGCCGGGGGGACCAGTCCGAGGCTGACGGTCCAGGCCCCTGGGGCGCGAGCGGGCCACGCACAAAGGTAAACGCCGGGTTTACCTTCGTGCAGGCGGAATCGAGCCCGGCAGGAACCGGATCTGGGTCCCGATCCGCACGTGAGCCAGCCGCCCCTCGGCGACGAGCTTGTAGACCGTCGCCCTCGACACCCGGAGCCGCCGGGCTGCCTCGGCCACGGTGAGCATTCGACCCTGAGTCTTCAGCGCTAACCAGAAATGACCCCACCCATGCTCGCGAGAAGTGACCCGCCCGGCGCCGAGCGAGGTCGCTGAACTGGAGCAAGGGCCAGCGGCGACGACGAGGTAGGGGCCGAGCTTCCGGGCGACGATGGCCGGCATGACGGCCAAGAAGCGTCCGTGTCGAGAGTGCCGTCGGTGGTTCCATCCGGACCCGCGAGTCGGTGGCCGGCAGCGGACGTGCTCTCGCGAGGAGTGCCAAGCCGCGCGGCGTGAGGCGACGCAAGCGTCGTGGCGAGCGAGGCACCGCGCGCACGCGGTCCTGGACTCGTGCGGAACTCCCTGGAATTTCGCACAGGCCGCCTTGTCCCTACCGGGACGAGGGGAGTCCGCGCCCCACCGGCGCCCCATTGCTCGAGCCGGTTCCTCGTCCGGGGCGCCGTGTCAGGCTCGTGGAAGTACTCCCCGGTCCTCGCTGGTCGGCGCCACTCAGCGCGCACCCGCCACGAGGTCTCTCGCCTTCGGCGGGGTCTTGGCCTGACCATCCCACGACACGGGTCTCTTCAGGCCTGGAGACGAGGTGCCCCAAACCTCGGAATCCCAAGGGTATTCGGTGAGTGCGGAGGGTCGCTTTAACGCCGATTTAACAGCCGGAGCGGCTCCCGTCCCGTCTTCGGGCTCACCCGGCACGCGCTCCGCTGCCTGCGTCACGAGGAAGGCACTGGCGGCCGGGGCCTTGCTGGCCGTGTCCCGGGGTGGCGGTCCGGACGCTGGATCGCTAGGATTCCCGCATGAGCAACGCGGCCCGCAAGGATCTCCACGCCCTCGTCGACGCTCTGCCCGCCAGCGAGGAGCAGGCGGCGCGGCGGTATCTGGAGTACCTGCGGGACGCGAGCGATCCGTACGCGAGCCTGGACAAGGTCGAGCCCTTCCAGGATCTCGCCGACGACGAGCGCGCCAGGCTTCATGCCTCCCTCCGGCAGGCCGACGACGAGATCGCCGCTGGCAAGTCGGTCGCCGCTGAGGACCTTGTTCGGGAACTCCGGGCAGCGAGGTGAAGGTCGAAGTCTCCCCGACGGCGCGTCGGCAGCTCCTGGCGCTGACGGCCTGGTGGCGCCAGAACCGATCGGCGTCCCGGATTCGCGTCGAGGACGCGGTCGAGGCAGCGGCTGGCGCGATGGAGGAGCGCCCGAGGTTGGGGCCGACGTACTCGCGGGATCAGAGGTACCGGACCTGGCGGCTCAAGGGCACACCCTACGTCCTCTTCTATCGGGTCGATGACGCGGCAGAGACGATCTGGATCGTCGCCGCCTGGAGCGCGCTGCGGGGCGCTGGGCCCGAGCTTCCCTGAGCCATGGCGACCCGAGCCAACTCCGTTGAACCCGCGCTCCGTGCCTACCAGGTGGTGGCGCTCACCGTCGGATGGGTGCGGGCGCAGGTCGAGGCCGCTCAATTCGGGTCGCTCGCGCCGGTGTACCTGCCCAGGATGGTGGGCGAGGTGTCCGGTGGGCGGCTTCCATGACGATGCGGCCGTTCCACCTGCTCTTCCCCGAACTCGCCGATCGCGAGTGCCGCACCATCCGCCCGATGAACCACGAGCGGCTACCGAGCCGCCGCTTCCTGTTCCTCGAGTCCTACTGCGTCGAGCCGCGGTGCGACTGCCGCCGCGTGATGCTCAGCGTCGTGGAGGAAGGGATCCGCGCGCAGGTGGCGACGATCAACCACGCCTTCGAGCCCCCCGGCCCGCCGCACGAGGACGAGCCGCAGACCTTCCTCGACCCGCTCAACCCGCAGTCGGCGCTGGCCGACGACCTCCTGGCGCAGTTCCAGAAGATGATCGAGCACGATCCGGCCTACCAGGCCCGCCTCGAGCGCCACTACGAGGCCTGGAAGGCCGTCGTCGACGACCCCTCGCATCCCGACCATCCCAAGGTCCGCAGCGAGCGCCACGACGATCCGGGCTTCAGGCCCGCGTTCCCCGCGAAGGCGCCCTTTCGTCGGCAGGGTCCCAGGACCGGGCCGAACGATCCCTGCCCCTGCGGGAGTGGCAAGAAGCACAAGAAGTGCTGCCGCGGCTGAGCCGCCGGGCTCGCCCCGGACCATGGTGGGGCGACTCGCCGTGGTCCTTCGTTGTTGTGTTTCGGGAGTAAAGCTGGCACAACCGCCCTCCCTGGTGAGGAGTCCGTGGCCAGGAGAGGGGACGGCCACATGGCCTATCTGAGGAGGCGCGGTAATCAGCTCGCCATCGTCCGCGGGGTTCGCAGCCCCGAGACGAAGAAGGTCGAGCAGGAGGTCCTGTTCACGCTCTACTCGAAGGCCGAGGCGCTCGACGCCCTCGGGAAGGGCGCGGCCGGCGACGGCTTTCGCTTCCGGTCCCTGGTCGAGCACGCCCACCCCGGCGTGCGCTTCGACTGGAAGGTAATCCTCCGCGCCATCGAGGAGAACCTCGCGGTCCTCCCCGAGACCTACGACTACCGCGCCACCCGCCTGCGCGGCGCCTTCCGGGGCGAGCTGCTCTCCTTCGCCAGGCAGCTCATGTTCACCGACCCGCACGTCTCTGCGCCTTCGCGCCAGCTGATCGAGGAGCACCGGAAGGAGCTCGAGTACCTGCGCGAGCTGATCGGCTGGAGGCTCGAGGCGCCGGTGCAGCCCGACAACGAGTGGACGGCCGACAACGCCTACTTCTGGCGCTTCGCGACCCAGCCCGGCGACGTCCCGAACGACATCGAGGAGCACGCGGCGGAGCTCTACGAGCAGCAGGAGTACGAGCAGGCCGGCGTGGCGTTCCGCCTTCTGACCGAGGCGTTCCCGGACTACGCGGAGGGGCACAACTACCTGGGGCTCATTGCGCTCGACCAGCAGCGCCCCGGGGAGGCGGTCGCCCACTTCGAGAGGACGATGGAGCTGGGCCGGCGCCTCCTCCCGCGGCGCGTGGCCAGGAGCCGCTGGTGGAGCGACCACAAGACCCGGCCCTACATGCGTGGACTGCGAAACCTGGCGCTCGCGCTGGTCCAGGCCAAGCGCCACGACGAGGCGCTCGCGGCGTGTGACCGGATGGTCGCCGAGTGCGGCGATGACATCACGGCCGCGGCCCACCGCGCCTCGGCCTGCCTGAACACCGGCCGCTGGCAGGAGGCGCTGGCGGCCGCGAAGTTCATCCACCAGATCAGCCCCGGCGAGAGCCTCCTGGCCGCCTTCGCCGCGTTCGAGCTGGGGCGCAGGGGCGAGGCGCGGGCGCTGTTCCTCCACGCGGTGCTGAACCAACCGAGGACGGTCGGGAGGCTTCTGGGGGCCAGGTTCGTGCAACCGCGGGACCGGGAGGAGGCCGTGGACCACAACGGCGGCATCCAGCTGGCCCGGACGCTCGACGACTTCCTGCGGCGCCGCCGCCCGGCATCTCGGCGCTTCTTCGGCGACCTCTGGAAGGACCCGCTGGTGACCAAGCACCTCGAGGAGGTCGCCCTGGTGACCGCCCGGTGGCAAGCGGATCGCAAGGGCGAGGATCGGGCGGCGTTCGACCGGATGCAGCGGCTGCGCTCCTGGGAGTTCTCCAAGCAGGCGTGGGGGCTGAATGGCTGGCCGTCCTCCCTGGCGCCCGAGGCCGCACCGGGGCGCGGGAGGGTTCGCCTCCACTGACTTGCCGGTGCCGCGTCCTCGACGGAGAGACCGCTGGTCGGCGATGCTCCCCGCAGGGCCCCCCTCTCCACGAGGAGCTCCGCAACAGGCCGGTGATGGCGTTGGCTGTTCCACGAGGTGGTTCCGGGAGCCAGGACGCGCTTGAGCAAGACCAGACCAGATGTGAGGAGGAGGGGATCACGGCAGCCGGAGCTCTCGGCCGCCAGGCTCAAGGACCTCATCGAGAAGGCCACGGTGGACGCCCATGACGTGGCCGAGCAAACGATCGGCTTCTTCACGCTGCTCGAGGAGCACCTGGCCGTGCCGTTCAAGACAGAGGTGCTCGGCATGGAGGTGACCGTCGAGAGACTCCAGGTGACCGACGACGCGGGCATCGTTGCGGTCTGCGCGCGCGGCCGGTCGCGCCAGCGGATACCGATCTCCGACCTGCCCCTTCCGGACCCGCCGCCCGCGGGCTGGGAGTGGATCGCTGCCCATCGCCGATGGGCCATCGGCCGGGGCACGCGGTGAGCGAATACCAGCACTACGAGTTCCAGGCGATTGACCGGCCGCTCACCGAGCAGGAGCAGGGCACGCTGCGCCAGTACTCGTCACGCGCCACCATCACTTCCAGCTGTCCCTCGCCATAACTCCGTCCGAGCTGAAACCATTGACGATTCGGCCAGGGACAAGGATTCTCCCCGGCTCGATGCTTCGCTTCCTCGTAGCCCTCCTGCCGACCATTCTCTCGGCCATGCTCTCCCGACGCGACCTCGCGTTCGAGAACCTCGCCCTCCGCCAACAGCTTGCGACCCTGACCGGTCGGCGACACTCAGACATCCGGCCCGCCGACCGGCTCTTCTGGATCCTGCTGCGCCGCTTCTGGAGCGGTTGGGCCGAGGCCCTCGCCATCGTCGAGCCGGATACTGTGGTTCGCTGGCACCACGCGGGCTTCCGCATCTACTGGAACTGGCTCTCCAGGCGCGGCAAGCGCTCTGGCCGCCCTCCCCTCCCTCGCGAGGTCCGCGCTCTCATCCGAAGGATGGCCACGGAGAATTCCTGGGGCGCCCC
>JANPOM010000066.1:0-21747 GCA_031427995.1 Anaeromyxobacter sp.
TCTCGCTGCTCCGCCCAGCCCTGATCGACAAGGCTCACCATCGCGTGGGCCTCGGCCATGGCATCGCCGGCCGAGTACTGGCACAGCACGATTCCCGCGACGAGCACGACGCGGTGCCCAGCCTCCGTCCGCACCAGGCACCGTGCGTTCACGGCCACCGTGCCGTCGGGCACCCCCGTCCCAGTGAACAGCTCCTGCTGGAGTTCGGCCATGCCCGGACTGTCTGCCGCTGACCAAAAAAGCGGACAGGTTTGGGTTCGCACCCCAACCGGGTACTGACGTCGGGAACCAGCTACAGGCGAGCGATTCCGAGTCCTATGTCAGGAGGTCTGGATTCCGGAGCAAGCTGATCACCGAATCCGGTCGAAGCCGAAGCCGATCACCGATTCCGGAGCAAGCCGATCGCTGAACGCATAGCCAGGTGACCGACCGAAGACGGTCGCCCGGGAGCGTTGACGCCGCTGGGTAGTCCGCCGCTCATGCCGCCTCCCTTAACGGAGGTGGTGATGGCGGCCGAGAGGCTACCCATGCGGAAGCTGCGAGAGATCATCAGGCTGAAGCTCCAGGCCGGCCAGTCGGGCCGGGCGATCGCGCTGAGCTGCGCGCTGTCGCCGAGCACGGTGGGCGAGTACCTGGGGCACATCGCGCTCGCGAGGCTGGCCCACGCCGTCAACAACGGCGCCGCCTCCCGCTACGACAGCCGGCGCAGCACCATCGCCTTCAGGTACCGCCCCTCCTTGAACTGCAGGCTGATGGGGTGATCGCAGGGCTGGCGGGTCTCCGCCACCAGCGCCAGCTCGACGCGGGTCTTGAAGGCCGCCTCCTTGACCGCCTCGAAGAACTGGTCGGCCGAGACCCGAGCGCTGCAGGAGCAGGTGACCAGCAGGCCGCCCGGCGCCAGCACCGAGAGCGCGGCCCGGTTGAGCGAGGCGTAGCCGGCCAGCGCCCCCTCCACCGCCTTCTGCGACTTGGCGAAGGCCGGCGGATCGCAGACCACCAGGTCGAACTTGCGCCCCTGCCGCTTGTAGTTGGCCAGCAGATCGAAGGCGTCGCCCTGCGCGAAGGCGTGGTCGGCCGGGTCGAGCCCGTTGGCCTTGAAGGTGGCGCGGGCCAGCTGGAGCGCGTCGGCGTCGAGGTCGTTGGAGACCACGTGGGTGGAGCCGCCCAGGGCGGCGGCCACCGAGAAGCCGCCGGTGTAGCTGAAGAGGTTGAGCGCCTCGGGGCGGCCGCGCGCCAGCTCGCGGACCAGGCGCCGGTTCTCGCGCTGGTCGAGGAAGAGGCCGGTCTTCTGGCCGCGGCGGACGTCCACCAGGATCTTCATCCCGTACTCGTCGATGGGGAGCTGCTCGGGCGGCTCGGCGCCCCACAGGACCCGCCCCTCGGAGCAGGTGCCCTCGTCGTCGTCGTCGCGCGGGATCTCGTCGCGGCCGTAGACGCCGGCCAGGTCGCCGCACTCGGCGCGGAGCGCCTCGACGATGGCGCCGCGCCACGGGGTGAGCCCGGCCGAGTAGAGCTTGATGACGGCGAAGCGGTGGTAGCGGTCCGCCACCACGCCCGGAAGGCCGTCCGACTCGCCGTGGAGCAGCCGGTAGGCGTCGGTGCCGCGGACCAGCTCCTTGCGGAGCGCCAGCGCCCGGGCCACGCGGCGGCGCCAGAAGGCGTCGTCAACGGTCTCGCCCTCCTCGCGCGTCAGGATTCGCACCGTGATGGGCGAGAGCGGGTCGTAGTAGCCGCGGGCCACGAAGCGGTTCCCCTCGACCACGTCGACGATGGTGCCGGCCGGGATCCCCTTGGTCTGCTTGACCAGCGCCTTGCGGAAGACCCACGGGTGGCCGGCGCGCAGGTGGCGCGCCAGGTCCTTCTGCAGCTCCAGCTTCGGCTCACCGGACATTCAGCGGCTCCTCTTTCTCGATGTCTTGCTCGTTGAAGCCCTGCTGGTGCGCCCGGCCCTGCCCGCGGAGGCCCTCGCGGCCTTCTTCTTCCGCTCCGGCCTGGACCGCGAAAAGTTTCCCACCACCAGCCCGGGCCGCGCCGCCTGGAGGGACTTGACCAGTTGTCTCACACCCAGCGCCGCTCCGCCCGCGCCGCGACCGCGGGCGACCGCGAGGTAGAGGTCCGGGTCGATGGCGAGGGGGCGGGTCTGCACCTGGTCCACCCTGGTGCGCTTGACGAGGCGGGCCATCGCGACGACCTCGCCTTCACGGTCGGTGACGCCAGGGAAGGTGAGCAGGTTGAGGGCGACGTAGGCGCCATGCCGCCTGGCGGTCTCGATGGAGCGGACCACCTCGGGGAGGGCATAGCCGCTGGGCCGGTAGTAGGCGGCGTAGAGATCGGCCACGGCGCTGTTGAGCGAGATGCGGACCGAGTCGAGGCCGGCGTCGCAGAGCGCGCCGAGGGGGTCGGGGAGCGAGCCGTTGGTGTTGGCGTGGATCGAGCCGCGTGAGGTGGCGGCGCGGATGAGACGGATGGCGCGCTCGATCTCCTTCCAGCGCAGCAGCGGTTCCCCCTCGCAGCCCTGGCCAAAGCTGACCATCACCTTGCCGGTGGCGGTGGTGAGGTGGTGGATGGCCACCTCGGCCATCTGCCCGGCGCTGGGCGGCGAGTCGATCCGCTGGTGGGAGGAGGGGGGCATGCCGGCGTCCTGCTCCGAGAGGCAGCCGATGCAGGCGGCGTTGCAGCGCGCCGAGGATGGGATGGCCCCTTCGTCGCGGCCGTAGAAGGTGTTCTGGGCCGTGAAGCAGCGCCAGTCGAGGGCGCAGCGAGAGAGCTGGCGATAGATTGGGTTGGGCGTGGCGCGCAGGCGAGCCGCGACCCTGGCGGCGAGATCAGGCGTCGAGTGGCGGGCCGGGCTCCAGTGGGCTCGGCGGTCGGTCCGCAGCGCCCAGGCGACGAAACCGGCGGGAGTGGCGGCGGCGGCGGTGTAGGCCCACTGCGGAAGAATGGGGGCCACGGAGGCGACCGGGAGGGTGGGCTTCGCGACGGCAGGGAGGTAGGTGCGGGTGAAGCCGGGGGGGAGCGTGGCGCCGACGGCGTGCGGGACGAAGCGGCGGCGGCCGACCTGGACCTCGCCGAGGACGGTCAGCTGGCGCGTCACGGGGTCGACGCCGACCGGGCGGCGGCCGGGGAGCATGGCCAGCGTGGCCCCTTCCGGGAGTGGGATGGGGCGCTCCGGAGAGGGGAGCAGGTCGTCGCCGGACCGGACCGCCGCCAACAGCTCCGGGTGGTCATAGACCACGCCCAGATCGTCGGCGAAGAGGAGGGTCGGCATGGGCGGGCGAGACATAGCACGGGGCCCACGGTACCGGCAGGGCGGCGGCCGGCCGCGAAAACGTCTATGATCCCCGCGCTTTCCCGCCGCCAGGGGCTCTCGGGACGGGCCTCGCCCACCCTCGGGGAATCAGCGCCACTGACGATCTGTTGATAGCTGTTGATAGGAGCGAATGGGACTGTTCGACGACCGCCAGGACGACCTGACCCGCGACGAGTTCGAGGCGCTGGCTCTCCGCCACCTCGACGCGCTCTACGGCGCCGCCGTCCGGCTCACCCGGAACGAGGGGGACGCCGAGGACCTGGTCCAGGACGCCCTGCTCCGCGCCTACCGCTTCTTCCACCGCTTCGAGCGGGGCACCAACATCAAGGCCTGGCTGTTCAAGATCCTCACCAACACCTTCATCAACCGCTACCGGCGCAGCAACAAGGAGCGGACCCTGGTCGACGGTCCCGAGCAGGAGGCGGTGCAAGGGCAACTCATCTCGCGCGACACCTCCGACGCCGCCGCCGACCCGGAGCGCTGGTACTTCGACCGGGTCCTCTCCGAAGACGTGCTCAAGGCCGTCGACGCCCTTCCCCTCGACTTCCGCATGGTGGTGATCCTCGCCGACCTGCAGGAGTTCTCCTATCGCGAGATCGCCGAGGTGCTCGATGTGCCGGTCGGCACCGTCATGAGCCGGCTCTTCCGGGGCCGCCGCCTGCTGCAGAAGGCGCTGACCGGACATGCCCTCGAGTCGGGCTTCCTCGGCGAAGAGCATGCCGGCGTCGAGGATCTCGCCGAGCACCGCCGCCGTCGTGGCCACGACCGGACCGGATCGGCGACATGAGCACCGGCACCTCCACTCTCCGATCCATGGACTGCTCCGAGTTCGAGCGCTCGGTCGACGCCTTCATCGACGGTGAGTTCGAGTCCCGCGAACACGCCGAGGCCGAGGTCCATATCTCCTGCTGCCCTCCCTGCCAGGCGCTGGCCGCCAGCCAGCGCCAGGTCCGCGCCGCCTTGCGGAGTGCGCTCCGGGAGGCGATGGGGCCGGCCTCCCGCGCCGGGCGAGCCCCCGCGGCGCTGCGCCAGCGCCTCTCGGTGGCCCTGGAGCGCGAGCGTCGCCCGCTCTGGCGCCGCCTGCTTGCCCCGTTCCCGCTGGCCGCTGCCGCGGCGGCAGCGGCCGCGGTGCTGGTGGTGGTCGCCACCCACGTCCCGAGCGGTCAGCTGGTCGAGGAGGCGGTCCGCAAGCACCACCGCGGTCTTCCGCTCGAGGTGACCTCCGCCTCGGTGGGGGCGGAGGCGATCCCAGGCTGGTTCGCCGGGAAGCTCGACTTCAAGCCCAAGGCGCCGAACTTCGCGGGGCAGCAGGCCCGGGTCGTCGGGGCACGCCTCTCCAACCTGCGCGAGATGCCGGCGGCCTACATCAGGTACGAGCTGCCGCACGGGCGCCAGGCCGGTCTCTTCATCGTCGATGACCCCGACGGGCGCTTCGACGCGGGGGGGCGCGACATCGAGATCGGCCGCCGTCGCGCTCGGATCATCAGCTCCCGCGGCTACAACACCGTGGTCTGGCGCCAGGATCAGACGGTCTACTCGCTGGTCTCCGACTCCGGCGAAGAGGACCTGATCCAGATGGTCCGGGCTTCGTCCCCCGAGCCCTGACCTCGGAGCTGGCCTCGTTCCCTCGCTTCGGTCTCGGCGCTCTCGTCACATCAGCTTGCATGGGGCGAGGCACTGGGAGGGCTTTTTGACTCCCCCGGCGGCTCCCCGTAGACTTTTTCCAGTCTTTCCGGACCGCTGCGTGCCCATCGCGGAGGCGCCGGCTCACCTTGCCGCGGCCAGGGACGCCCATGTCGAAGACCATCCTGCTCATCGAGAACGACGCGCCTTTCGCCACGGAGGTCTCTGGCGCGCTCGAGTCGATGGGCTACCAGACGCGGGTGACCGGTGACGGCAAGGAGGGTCTCGACCTCGCCAGGGAACTCAGGCCCGACGCCATCGTGCTCTGCGTCGAGCTCCCCAGGCTCTCCGGGTACTCGATCTGCAACAAGATAAAGAAGGACGAGGCCGTCAAGGGGATCCCGCTCATCCTCACCAGCTCCGAGGCGACCGACGAGGTCTTCGAGGACCACAAGAAGCTCAAGGTCCGTGCCGAGGAGTACCTGATCAAACCCTACCTCCCGGCCGTGCTGCTCGAGAAGCTCTCGGCCCTGGTCGGCATGCCCGAAGGTGGCGCGCTGCCCGAGCCCTCGGCCGAGGTCTCGCTCGACGTGCGTGGCGAGGAGGAGGTGGTGAGCCTGGAGGAGGAGCTGGGGCTGGAGCCCTTCGCCGCCGAGCCGGGGGAGGAGCTGCCGGCGCTCGACCTCGACTCACTTCCGGATGAGCCAGCCGCGGTAGCCCAGGATGGCGGCGGGCTCGACGACGACCTCAGGTTGCTCGACGAGGCTTTCGACGGCCTCTCCGCACCGGCCGCGTCGCCTTTCGAGCCCGGCCTGGCGGTGGAGCCGGGCCCGGCGCAGCGGACCTTCGCCGCCACCGCCTCGGACGCCAGGGCGGCCGAGGAGGCGATCGAGAGGGCGCTTGGAGTCGATCGGCCCGTCACTTCGGAAGACCTCGAGGCGGCCTCGGCGTCGCTCCCCGAGGAGGACGAGTCCTTGGCCCGCGCCGAACTGGGCGGCGTGGCCGATGAGGCCGACCTGGCGCTGGGCGCCCTGACCGAAGCTCCCGAGGTGGCGGGGCCGTCGGCGTTCGCGGACATCGGCGCCGCGGCGGCGGCTGGCGGCGGGGCAGCTGCAGGCTCCAACCTGGCCGAGTTGGCCCGGCTCGAGGCCGAGCTGGTGGAACGGCGCGCGGCGCTCGGCGCCCGCGAGGCCGATCTCCGTGAGCTGAAGTCCAGGCTCGGGAGCGCCGTCCGTCGCGCCGGGGAGGCCGAGTCGGCCCTGGGTGCGCGGGAGGCCGAGGCGGCCCCCTTGAAGGCCCGCGGGGAGATGCTGGCGGCACAGGCCCGGAAAGCCGACGAGGAGGCCAAGGCGGCGCGAGAGGAGTCACGGCGGGCCGTGGAGCAGGCGCGCGCGGCCGGGGCGCGAGCGACGGCCGCGGAGGCGAGGATTTCGAGCGCGGAGAGCAGGGCCTCGTCGTCGGAGACGCGAAGCCTGGCCGCGGAGAGGGAGGCGGCCGGTCAGCGCCGGGCCGCCGAACAGGCGACCGCGGCCCTGACGGCCATGGTCGCCGAGCTGGCGACGGCCCAGGCCGTGTCGGCGCGCTTGGTCGAGGTGGAGCGCGAGGGCGAGCGGCTTGAGACCGAGCTGGTGGTGGCCCGCGGCGAGGTCGCGGGGGCGCGCTCCGAGGTGGAGAAGCGGACCACCGAGCTGAAGCGGCGCGTCACCGAGCTTGAAGCGGCCAACTCCAAGAATGAGGAGCGGGTCGTCAAGGCGTACCTGAAGATCAAGGGCGACGAGAAGGTGCGGGACAAGTCGCGCAAGGCCCTGGCCATCGCGCTCCAGCTCCTCGACGAGGGGTTGCCCCCGGATGCCCCAGGCGAGAAGCGTTCACCTCCGACTCGTCCCGTCCCAGAGTAGGTTTACGGAGCACCGCCGCCTCGTCCCGTCCCAGAGTAGGTTCACGGAGCACCGTCCGCGGCGCGGCCGGTGTCGCCGGGGAGGCGCTTGCGACGGAGGACCGCCAGGACCTCCCCCAGTTCCGCAATCCCCAGCCACCGCGCCACGCCGAAGTAGACCCCCGCGCCGAGCGCCACCGGCACCAGCCCGACCACCGCCTGGCGCCAGAGCCCACCCGGCGGCAGCACGATCCCCAGTCCCGCCGCGCTCCCCCACGCCACCACCGCCAGCACCGCCGACGCGGCCAGCACCCGCAGCAACTGGGGCACCAGCCCGGCCCCGCCCAACCCGCCATATTCGCGACGCCAGGCCACCAGCAGCACCGCCAGGTTGGCCCCCGCCGCCAGCGACGTCCCCAGCGCCACGCCGCGGAAGCCGAGCACCGGGTAAAGCGCCAGGTTGAGCCCGACGTTGACCGCCATGCCGAGGATCGAGCCGATCACCGGCACCCGGGCCCGATCCAGCGCATAGAAGGCCGGGGCCATCACCTTCACGGCCGAGTAGGCGTAGAGCCCGAGCGCGTAGCAGGCCAGCGCCTGCGCGGTCGCCTCGGCGTCGGCCGCGCCGAACCGTCCATGCTGGTAGATGAGCGAGACGATGGGCCCGCCCACCACCGCCAGCCCGACCGCCGAGGGCACGTTGAAGAAGGCCACCAGCCGCAGCGCCGAGCCGAGCGTGGCCTTGGCGGCCGGCAGGTCCCGCGCCGCCGCCGCCTGCGCCACCCCCGCCCCGGCCACCGTGGCGATGGCCACGCCGAAGACGCCGAGCGGCAGTTGCATGAGCCGGAAGGCCATCTGCAACCAGGTCGCCGCGCCCTCCTGGTGCGAGGCGAAGATGCCGTTCACGAGGATGTTCACCTGCGTCCCCGAGAGGCCGATCACCGACGCGGCCATGAGCCGGCCGATGCGGCGCAGTCCGGGGTCGGCGAGCCGCGCCCTGGTGATCCCGAGCATGGGCCGCCAGCCGGTGGCCCGCAGGGAGGGCAACTGGGCGAGGAGCTGGAGCAAGCCGCCCAGCAGGGTCCCGAGGGCCCACCCCTGCACCGCCCGCTCGGGCGGCAAGCCGGCCCACCAGAGCCCGAGACCGACGGCGATCGAGCCGACGTTGAAGAGTGCGGGGGCCAGCGCCGGCGCCGTGAAGCGCCCCTGCGCGTTGAGCATCCCCATCGCCACCGCGGAGAGTGAGACGAGCAGGAGGAACGGCATCATCACCCGGGTCAGCCCGGCGGCGGCGCCGATGTGCTCCCCCAGCCCCGGCGCCATCAGCGCCATCAGCGGCTCGGCCCACGCAATCCCGGCCAGCACCAGCGCCCCGACCACCACCAGCAACAGCGACACCACCGTCCCGGCCAGCCGCCACGCGGCGTCGGGCCCTCGGTTGCGCCGAACCTCGGCGAAGGTCGGGACGAAGGCGCTGGAGAGCGCCCCCTCGGCGAAGAGATCGCGCAGCAGGTTGGGGATGCGGAAGGCGAAGACGAAGGCGTCGGACCAGCGGTTGGCGCCGATGAGGATGACGAAGAGCTGGTCCCGCAGGAGCCCGAGCACCCGCGAGGCCATGGTGGCCGCCGACAGCCAGATGGCGCGTCCGACCTTCACTACTTCTTGTCCATGTTGGCCCGGGCCGCCTGCTCCTTCTTCATCATGAAGGCCTTGGCCTGCGACTGGATGGTCTGCGGCACGTTGCGGTCGCGGGCCAGCTCCTTGATGTCCTTCTCCTGCAGCGTGAACATCATCTTGAGCGCGGTCGGCAGCGGCACCTTGGGATTCCTCACCAGGGTCGCCTTGACGACGTAGGTCCGGGTGAACTCCCGGTTGGAGTAGATGTAGCGGAGCACGTCGGCGTTGACGGTGCGCGAGTTGGCCAGGCCGAGGATCTCGCCGTCGGTGATGCGCGGGCTGGTGACCGCCGCCATGCAGACCAGCTTGTTGGAGTCGCGCAGCAGCAGCGTGCGCGCCTCGTGGTTGCCCAGCGTGGCCAGCTTGATCTTCTGCGAGACCGACATCTTGATGATCCGCTGCGTCATGTTGAGCTTGCGGGAGGCCTCCTCTTCGGTCTCCACCCCGCGCTGCTCACCCTCCCCCTTCTCGACCGCCAGCTCGTCGCGGTACTCCTTCATCAGCTTCTCGGCGGTCTCCTCCTCCACCGGCGGGTGGGCGGTCGGGTCGACGCCGTGGACCCGCTTGTGCGCCTCGACCAGCTGGGGCACGTCGAGGAGCAGCAGCCCGTTGCGGACGCAGAAGTCGCAAGCGCCGTCGATGGTCGAGGCCAGCGCGTTGGGGTTGTGGCAGAGCGCCCGGATGATGTCGTCGTGGCGCAGCATCCTCAGCTCGTTCTGGCGGACGATCTCCACGAGCGGCTGGGAGACGGTCGGCGCCAGCCGCGCCACCGTCTCGTCGAGCGTCGAGGGGTTTAGCAGGATGAGCTCGGTCGCCTGCTGGTTGCCGGCGAACCGATCCGCCAGCCAGTCGAGCACCGGCCCCCGCACCGCCTCGGAGCGCAGCGCCACCCCGTACATCTTGTCGGGCAGCCCGGCCGCGGTGCGCGTGGCCACCTCCCGCACCTCGGCCTCGGGGTCGAAAGCCAGGAAGTAGAGCAGCGTCACCAGGTCCGGCGCGGCCACCGCCGGCACCAGCCCCTTGGCTCCCATGAGCCGCAGCGGCAGCGGCGCCCGCTGGTCGGCGTGCTTCTGCAGCGGCTTGGGGAGGGTGTCGACGGGCAGAGGGCAGTCGGACATGGTTCAGCTCCCTGGTGCCGCGGTCTGGCCCATCACCGGTTCCGCTCATGGATGATGCGGAGGCCGTCGAGGGTGAGCTGCTCATCCACCTCGGTGATGGCGGTGGAGATGCCGGACACCAGCGAGGCCAGCCCCCCGGTGGCCACCACCTTGGGGTTGGTCCCCAGCTCGTCGGCCATGCGGGCGCAGAGGCCGTCGACGAGCCCGACGTAGCCGAAGACCAGGCCGGCCTGCATGGAGTGGATGGTGTTGCGCCCCACCACGTGGGGTGGCCGCTGAAACTCGACGCGCGGCAGCTTGGAGGCGGAGCGGAAGAGCGCCTCCATGGAGATGGTCACTCCCGGGCAGATGGCGCCGCCAAGGTACTCGCCCCTGGGCGTCACCGCGTCGAAGGTGGTGGCGGTGCCGAAGTCGACGATGATGAGCGCCGACTTCCACTTCTCGTAGGCCGCCACCGCGTTGACGACCCGGTCGGCCCCTACCTCGCGCGGGTTCTCGTAGAGGATGGGCATGCCGGTCTTGACGCCCGGTCCGACGAAGAGCGGCTCCACCGCGAAGTAGCGGTTCGACATCTGCCGGAACGTGAAGGCCATGGGTGGCACCACGCTGGAGACCGCCACGGCGTGGACCTTCTGGTGGTCCAGCCCGGTCAGCGTGAAGAGCTGCCGGATCAGGATGCCGTACTCGTCCCCAGTGCGGGAGTGGCTGGTCTCGATGCGCCAGCTCTGCAGGAGCCGTGCTCCTTCGAAGACCCCGAGGACGATGTTGGTATTGCCGACGTCGATGGCGAGGAGCACGCCGCGAGGTTAGCCGCGCCCCCCACGCCGGTCAACGCGCCCATCAACCGCGTGGCCTCAGCAGCGCCACGTCACCGGAGGTGATCCGCTCCACCCCGGCCGCGGTGCGGACCAGCAGCGCGCCGGACGAATCGAGCTGCTCGGCGCGCCCCACCACCTCGCGGCCGTCGAGCTGCACCAGCACCTCCTGCCCCAGCGTGACCGAGCGGGCCACCCAGGCCTCGCGGATGGGTTCGAACCCCTCCTCGGCGTGGCGGTCGTACCACTCCTCCAGCAGGGTCAGGCAGGCGGCCAGGAAGAGGGCCCGCGGCGCCGCCTGGCCGCGCTCCAGCAGCACGCTGGTGGCCTGATCGCGCAGCTCGGGCGGGAAGTCCTCGCTCCTGGCGTTGACGTTGACACCGACGCCGACCACCACCCAGTTGACCTGGTCCGGCTCGGCCGCCAGCTCGGTGAGGATGCCGGCGATCTTCCGGCCCCGGACCAGGATGTCGTTGGGCCACTTGATGCCAGCCTCGACGCCGGCGCGGCGGAGCGCATCGCAGACCGCCAGCGAGGCCACCAGGGTCAGCTCCGGCGCGCGCGCCGTGGGCAGGTTGGAGGGGCGCAGGATCACCGAGAAGGCGACGTTGCGCCCCGGCGCCATCACCCATCCCCGGCCCCGCCGTCCGCGCCCGCCGGTCTGCCCCTCGGCCACCACCACCTCGCCGTGGCCCGCGCCGTCGTCGGCCAGCGCCTTGGCATGGTCGTTGGTGGAGCCGATCGACTCGAAGCAGTGGAGGACCTGACCGACCTCATGGGTGTTGAGGAGAGGCCGGAGCTCGAGCGCCCGCAGCCGATCCGGCACCGTCACCAGCCGGTAGCCGCGGGTGGCGAGCGCGTCGATCCGGTAGCCCTGCCCGCGCAGCGCCTCGACGTGCTTCCAGACCGCCGCCCGGGTCAGGCCGAGCTTGTCGCTGATGGCCTCGCCCGAGACAACGTCTTCGCCGGCCTCGGCCAGGAAGGCCAGGACCTGCTCCGCGCTCTCGCTGGTCGCAAGTTCGGTGGTCACGCCGGGGCGATCTTGGTGGCCCGGCGCGAGGGTGTCAAATCAGGAGGGCCATGAGAGCTCGAGCGAGATGTCGACGGCCCGGGCCGAGTGGGTCAGCGCCCCCATCGAGACGAAGTCGACCCCGGTGGCGGCCACCCCTGGCAGGCGCTCAAGCGTCATGTTGCCCGAGGCCTCCAGCAGCACCCGCCCGGCGGCCCGCTTGACCGCGGCGGCCATGGTTTCGTCACTCATGTTGTCGAGCAGGACGATGTCGGCCCCGGCCGCGATGGCGGCGTCGAGCCCCGGGAGGTCCACCACCTCGACCTCGATCTTGAGCATGGCCCCGGCCCTGGCCCGGGCCCGCCGCACCGCCTCGCCCACCCCGCCGCAGGCGGCCACGTGGTTGTCCTTGATGAGCACCCCGTCGCCGAGGCTGAGGCGGTGGTTGGTGCCGCCTCCGGCCCGGACCGCGGCCTTCTCGAGCAGCCTCCAGCCCGGCGTGGTCTTGCGGGTGTCGAGCAGGCGGGTGCTGGCGCCGCCGCTGGTGAGGGCATCGACGCAGCGGCGCGTGGTGGTGGCCACGCCGGAGAGTCGCTGCAGGAAGTTGAGTGCGGTCCGCTCGGCGCCCAGCAGGGCCCGGACCGGCCCCTCGGCCTGGCCGAACCAGGTCCCGCTGGCCACCCGCGCGCCGTCCTCGACCTCGAAGCGGCAGCCGCAGCCGAGCCGCTCGAAGACGTGGACGGCCACCGCGGTGCCGGCGAGGACCAGCTCCTCCTTGGAGAGGAACCGGGCCACGCCGCGCGCCGCGACGTCGATGGTGGCCTCGCTGGTGGCGTCGCCGAGGAGGAGATCCTCCTCCAGCGCCAGCTCCACCAGCCGCTCGGCGTGGGCGGAGAGGCGGGCCATGGGCTACTTCTTCTTGGCCTTCTTGGCGACCTTCTTGGCGACCTTCCTGACCGGCTTCCTGGCGGTCTTCTTCATGGCCTTCTTCACGGCCTTGCCGGCCGCCCGGGCCTTCCTCGCCACCTGCGTGGCCGCCTTCTTCACGGCCCGCCTGGCCGCGCCCGTCTTGCTGGCCTTCTTGACCGCCCTCTTCGCATTGGCGACCGCGCGCTTCACGCCCTGGCTGGCCTTGGCGACCGCCTGCTTCACGTCCCGCTTCGCCTTGGCGATGGCCGGGGCGGCCTTCTTCTCAAGCTCGCCGGCTTGCGCCTGGACGGCCTGGACGGCCTCCTTGGCGGCCTCGACCACCGCGGCGGCGGCCTGCTCCATCCGCTCCACGACCGGCTGGGCATGGGCTGGGGTGACGTTCGGATTCGGGTTGTTGGTCTCCATGGTCTTCTCCTCCGTCGGTTGTTCCGCGCCGGTCATGACGGCGCGGTGGTTGATGAGCTTCTGCTTCGTCTTCCGCAACTCCTCGACGCGGGCGCGATCCTTCTCGACCACCTCGGCCGGTGCGCGCGCCACGAAGCTGGGGTTGGACAGCTTGCCCTCGATGAGCCTCAGGTCGGCCTCGACCTTGGCCAGCTCCTTGTCGACCCGCACCGTCTCGGCCCCCACGTCGATGACCCCGGCGAGTGGAACCCGCACCTCGAAGCCGGGCCCGACGCCGACGGCCGATTGTGGCACGCGCGGGGTGGCGGCGGCGAGGTGAACTCGCAGATTCTCGACATGGGTGAGCCGGGCCACCCTCCGGGACTCCCCGGCGTCGAGTAGTGCGTGGGTGGCGGCGTCGACCACTGCGACGTGGACCGGGGTCTCCCGCCCGAGCGCCACCTTGAAGGCGATGTTCATCTCGCCGCGGATGTTCCGGATGGCGTCGATGATGCCTAGGATGGGGGAGAAGGCCCGCTCCGCCGCCTCGTCGACAGGGCCGACCACCGGGTAGCGCCCCTCCATGATCGAGTCGGGCCAGGCCGTGGCGCCGACGCGCCGCCGCAGCACCCCCCAGAGCTCCTCGGTGATGAAGGGCATGAAGGGGTGGAGCAGCAGGTAGCTCGACTTGAGGCAGTGGACCAGCACCGCCTGGGCCGCCGACTTCTTCCCGGCGTCGTCGGCGCCGAGCGCCTCCTTGGCCAGCTCGATGTACCAGTCGCAGAGTTCGTGCCAGACGAAGTGGTAGACGGAGTTGGCGGCGTCGTTGAAGCGGAAGGCCTCCAGCGCCTCGACGGTCTCGTTCACGGCCCGCTGCAGGCGCGCCAGGATCCAGCGGTCGGCCGGGGTGCGAGCCAGCTGGCCCGGATCTCCGCCGCCATCGACGTGCCCCTCGAGGTTCATGAGGGCGAAGCGGGAGGCGTTCCAGAGCTTGTTGGCGAAGGCCCGGTAGCCTTCGATCCGCTCGTCGGCCAGCTTGATGTCGCGCCCCTGCGCGGTGAGCGCGGCCAGCGTGAAGCGGAGGGCGTCGGCGCCGTGCTTCTCGGTGACCAGCAGGGGATCGATGACGTTTCCCTTGGTCTTGGACATCTTCTGGCCCTTCGAGTCGCGGACCATGGGGTGGAGGTAGACGATCTTGAACGGCACCTCGCCCATGAAGTGGATCCCCATCATCATCATGCGGGCCACCCAGAAGAAGATGATGTCGTGCCCGGTCTCCATCACCGAGGTCGGGTAGAAGGTCTGGAGGGTCCTGGTCTGGTCAGGCCAGCCCATGGTGGAGAAGGGCCAGAGGCCGGAGGAGAACCAGGTGTCGAGCACGTCCTCGTCCTGGCGGAGCGTGGCGGTGCCGCAGGTCGAGCAGGCGGCCGGCGTCTGGCGCGCCACGGTGACGTGGCCGTCGGGGCAGTACCAGGCCGGGATCTGGTGGCCCCACCAGAGCTGGCGGCTGATGCACCAGTCGTGGATGTTGCGCATCCACGCCATGTAGGTGTTGGTCCACTGCTCGGGGACGAACCTGGTCTTCCCCTGCTCCACCGCCTCGATGGCCGGCTGGGCCAGCGGCGCGATCTTCACGTACCACTGGTCGGAGAGCAGCGGCTCCAGCACGGTCTGAGAGCGCTGGCAGCGCCCCAGCGCCATGGGATTCGGCTTGGCGCCGCGCTCCAGCCCCTGCTCGGCGAGCAGCCGCTTCACCTCCTTGCGCGCCTCGAAGCGATCGAGGCCGGCCACCGGCCCGGCCGCGGCCGTCATCTTGCCGTCGAAGCCGATGACGGTGAGGAACTCGAGCCCGTGACGCTTGCCGACCTCGAAGTCGTTGAAGTCATGGGCCGGCGTCACCTTGACCGCGCCGGTGCCGAAGGCCGGGTCGACGAGGGTCCCATCGGCGATGATGGGGAGCTCGCGGCCGGTGAGCGGGTGCCGGACCCGCCGCCCGATGAGCGCGGCGTAGCGCCCGTCGTCCGGGTGGACGGCGATGGCGGTGTCCCCCAGCATGGTCTCGGGGCGCGTGGTCGCGACCACGATCTCGGCCAGGCCACCGGCCGGCGTGACCAACGGGTAGGCGAAGCTCCAGAGTTCGCCGGCGTGCCCCTCCTCGTGCTCCACCTCGAGGTCGGAGAGCGCTGTGCGGCAGTCGGTGCACCAGTTGATGAGCTTCTTCTCGCGGTAGATCAGCCCCTCCTCGTGGAGTCGCACGAAGACCTCGCGCACCGCCCGGGAGAGCCCCTCGTCCATGGTGAAGCGCTCGCGCTCCCAGTCGAGGCAGGCGCCGAGCGCCTCGTGCTGCTGGCCGATGCGCGAGCCGTACTGCTCCTTCCAGGCCCAGACCCGCTTCAGGAACTCGGCGCGGCCGAGGTCGTGCCGGCTCTTCTTCTCGGTCTTCTTCAGCTCCTTCTCCACCACCATCTGGGTGGCGATGCCGGCGTGGTCGGTGCCGGGGAGCCACATGGTGTTGAAGCCGGAGAGCCGCTTCCAGCGGATCAGGATGTCCTGCAGCGTGGCGGTGAGGGCGTGGCCGAGGTGGAGCGAGCCGGTGACGTTGGGCGGCGGCAGCACGATGGAGAAGGCCGGACGGGAGCGATCGTGTTCATCGCCGCGGAAGTAGCCGCGCTCCTTCCAGAACCTGTACCAGCGGGCCTCAACCTCGCGGTGCTCGTACCCCTTGGCCAACTCGGCCTGGGGCTGCTGCGGCGGCGAATCCTTCTGCTGTTCCACGTCTGCTCCTGGCGCCACGGGCACCGGCGTCCGCTGCGGGCGGAGGCGCTGGCGGCGCGGGTTGTTCGGGGATCGGCTCGGCGGCTCGGGGCTCAGCCCTGGCGAGCCCTGGTGAGCCGGTCGAGGTTCTCGCGGATGATGGTCTCGGCGAGCTGGGGGACCACTTCCCACACCACCCGCTCGATCACCTCGCGGGAGGCCCTGGAGAGCGCCTCGCGCAGCACCGCCTCGCCGCCATCGGCGGTCGCGGCGCGGGAGAGGAGACCCGGCGCCGCGACCGCGGCCGGAGCGGGCTGGTGGCCGGTGGTCTCGGCGGCGGGTACGAACTCGTGCATGGGGGCCAACAGCGTGGTCTCGCCCGGCTCCTCGGCCGGCAGGTCGATCGGTTCGAAGCCGGAGGTGGCGTCGAGCTCGAGGACCGGCTCTGGAGGCCGTGACTGCGCCAACGCGACCGGCCGTGGCGGCGCGGGGGGGGGCGCGATGGTGGCTGGACGAACCGCCTCGACCGGTCGCCCTTGGGAAATGGGTCCGGCAGGGGTCACCTCGATGTCGCTCCAGTCGTCGTCGCTGGCGAACGGCGTCGAGGAGGCCGGGGTGGCGGTCTGGGCTGGACGAGGCGGGGCGACGTCGAGGCCGAAGGGATGGCGGCGCGCTGGCGGAGGAGCGGCCGGCGCGAAGGGGCTGGCCGCCTGGGGAGGAGACGTGAAGGGGCGGGCCGCCGCAGGGGGCTGCACCGGCACCGGCACCGGCGCGGCAAAGGCGAACGGCACGGCAGCGGGCGGTGGCGGGGCGCTCGGCCGAGCGGTGGGCGTCGAGGCTGCGACAGGGAGCGGCCGGGCGCCGGGTGGTTGGAAGGCGCCGGCCGGTGGACGAGCGCCGGCGGGCGGGATGGCGCCGGCAGGAGGGCGGACCTGGGGCGGCATGGCGCCAGGAGGCGGCCGGGCGCCGGGGGGCGGAGCGCCCGGCGGCGGGCGGGCACCCGCCGGAGCGAGGGCGCCGGGAGCCGGGCGGACCGCGGTGGGGACCTGCGGGCGGGGCGCGACGAAGGCAGGTGCCGGCGCGGCCGGCGGCGGAGCGGCGACCGCCGGGGTGGCGACCGGGGTGCCGAAGGCGAGCGGCGTCGAGCCCGGGGCGATGACCGGGGCCTTCCCCTCGACCAGCTCCCGGACCTTGTTGATGAGCGCCTGGCTCTCGAACGGCTTCTGGAGGAAGGCGTCGGCGCCCACCGCCCTGGCGCGCGCCTCGTCGAACGGCTCGAAGGTGCCGGCCAGCAGGATGATCGGCACTCCGGCCAGCGCCGGGTCGGCCTTGAGCGCCTCGCAGGCGTCGTAGCCGCTCTTCTTCGGCATGAGCGCGTCCAGCAGGATCACGTCCGGCTTCGCGGCCCGGGCCTTCGCGACCGCGTCCTCGCCGTTGCCGACGACGCTGACGGCGTAGTCCTCGACGGCGAACGTGATGGCCACCGCCTTCTGGATGGTGACCGAGTCGTCCGCGAGGAGCAGGTTCTTGGGCATGGAGGGTCCCGAAGGTGGGGTTGGTGCTCCTATTGGAGTACCGCCGCCCTCTCCCGAGTGTCAAGATTCTCGGGGCTTTACGGGTGTCTAGGGCGCGACGACAGCGAAGATCGTGTCCCAGGGCGGTCGGACCACGCCGTCGTCCTCCCTCCCCCGGTCGAGCCCGAGCACCTTGTCGGCCACCACGCCGATGGCGGCGCCGCCGGCGTCGAGCAACAGCACCTCGGGCGGGATCAGCGACGGCGCCAGCGCGAAGAAGACCCCCACGTCGATGACCGGGTGGATGGCGCGCCCGTGGTAGAGCAGCCCGCGGTGGGAGGGCGGCGCCAGTGGCACCATCGCCAGTGATGGGGCGTCGCTCACCGCCACCACCATCGACACCGGCACGCCGAAGGTGAGCGGACCGCGAGTGAAGCGCAGCTCGCGCTCCGGCCAGGGGCCCAGCGAGGGCGGCGCCTCGGGCGGATCCTCGGCCGACGCCAGCGGCGCGAAGCCGAGCGAGGAGACCGCCAGTTCCAGCGCCACCTCCCCTTTCAGCACCAGCGCACCGGCGAAGGGTGACGGCGGCGGCACCAGGGTGTGGGCTGGCAGCTGGAAGAACTCGGCGTCGGCGAGGTCGATGATCCCGTGCAGGGCCTCGACCCGCAGCGCCGTCCGCGGCCTGTCCTCGGTGACCAGCGCGAAGCGCGCCGTTCCGGCCGGCAGCCCAAGCACCGTCGAAACCCAGGCGGTCGGCACCGGCGCGCCCCGCACCGTAACCTCGCCCTCCCCCTGCTGCAACTCGCGGATCTCGAGCAGCTGCGCCAGCCGCAGCGCCAACCGCACGCCACCGGCCGAGAAGAGCAGCGCCTTCCGCTCCGAGGGGAGTGAGCTCACCGCGCCATGATATCCTGACCCACGATGCCCCACGCGGTCCTGCTGGTCGATGACGAGCGGTTCGCTCGTACGATCTACTCGGACTACCTCCGGGCGGCGGGCTTCGACGTCGAGGTCGCCGCCGACGCCGAAGCGGCTCTCGCCATCCTCCAGGTCCGGCGCTTCGACGTGCTGGTGGCCGACGTCATCCTCCCGGGCTCCTCCGGCCTCGATCTGCTGGGCGCCGCCAAGCAGCTCGACCCGAACCTCGAGGTGGTGATGATCACCGGGCTCGACAAGGTCGACCCGGCGGTGCGCGCCATGAAGCTGGGCGCCTCCGACTACCTCATCAAGCCGGTCCCGCCCGAGGCGCTGCAGCACGCCGTCCACCGCAGCCTGGCCACCCGCGCCCTGCTGGCCGAGAACATGGTGCTGCGGGCCCACATGAAGCTCTTCGAGATCTGCCAGCGGCTCTCGGCCACGCTCGACCGCGATCAGCTGGTCCCCATGGGACTGGCGGCGGTGGCCAGCACCTGTGGCGCGCGCGCGGCGCTGCTGGCCGAGGTGGCGCCCGACGGCTCCTGGGTCCTCTCCGGCGCCCATGGCCTCGAGTACCAGGCCGCCGCCGAGCTGTTGGGCGAGGTGCGCCAGCGGCTGGCTGCCCTGCCCGGCGCCCAACCGGTCACACTGGAGCTTGGCGGCGCCGGCCGCCCGGCCCCGCAGGCCTTCTGCCTGCCGCTGGTCGACGAGCTCGGCACCGTCGGCGCCGCGCTGGCCTTCCCCGCCGACCCGCCCGGCACCGAGGCGCGAGAGAGCTCCGCCTTCCTGGCCCGCCACCTGGCGCTGGCGCTGCGCAACCTCGGCCGCCTCAAGCAGGTGGAGCACCTCGCCTACCTCGACGACCTGACCCACCTCTACAACACGCGCTACCTCGACATGGTTCTGGACCGCGAGCTCGGCAACGGCCGCCCCTTCTCGCTCCTCTTCCTCGACCTCGACCACTTCAAGGGGATCAACGACCAGCACGGCCACCTCTCCGGCTCCCGGCTGCTGGTCGAGGTGGCCCGGGTGCTGCGCTCCTGCGTCCGCGACGAGGACGTCCTGGTGCGCTACGGCGGCGACGAGTACGTCACCGTGCTGACCGGCATCGACTCGGGCGGCGGGCTCAAGGTGGCCGAACGGATCCGGCGCGCCATGGAGGACCACCGCTTCCTCTCGCGCGAGGCCACCCCGGCGCGGGTCACCGTCTCCATCGGCCTGGCCAGCTTCCCCGAGCACGCCAGCACCAAGGCCGAGATCATCGACCTGGCCGACCGCGCCATGTACCGCGGCAAGCGCACCACTCGAAACGTGGTCTACATCGCCTCGCACGACCTTCCGCCAACCCGCGATCGCTGACTCCCCCCCGTGGCCCACCACCCCGACGCCCCCGATCCCCGCTTCGACGCCGCCGCGGCGGCGCTGCAGGAGGGGGACGCCGAGCGCGCCGTCACCCTGGCGCGCCAGGGCGCCAGGCAGGCGCGGCGCGAGGGCGACGACCCGCTGGCCGCCGACCTGCGTTGGCTGGAGGGGGCGGCCTTGCTGGAGCTGGAGGAGCCGATGGCGGCGCTGGCCGCGCTCGCCGAGGCGCTCAAGCTCGCCCCCGATCACCTCGACGCCCTGTTGGAGCGGGCCGACGCGCTCTTCGAGCTCTGCCGCTTCGACGCCGCGCTGGCCTCGGCGCAGGCCATCGCCGACGCCGCCCCCGACGAGGCCCGGGCCCATCGGCTGCTCGGCCTGCTGGCGGAGCGGCGTGGCGACTCCAGTGAGGCGGCGCAAGCCTTCGCCAGGGCGCGGAAGCTCGATCCCGAGGCCTACCCAAGGCCCCACACCCTCTCGAGGCGCGACTTCGACGCCGCGGTGGAGCGGGCCTTCATGGCCCTCCCCGAGCCGGTGCGCCGCTATCTCGCCAACGTGCCGGTAACGGTCGAGGACCTCCCAGCTGACCAGGATCTGCTCGACTCCGACCCGCCCCTGCCCCCGACCATCCTCGGTCTCTTCCGCGGCGCCCCGTACGGCCAGAAGCTCTCGGCCGACCCCTGGAGCCACCTCCCATCCTCCATCGTCCTCTACCAGCGCAACCTGGAGCGGGCCACCGTCGACCGGGCCGAGCTGGAGGAGGAGATCGCCACCACCCTGGTCCACGAGGTGGGCCACTTCCTCGGCCTCGACGAGGAGGAGCTCTGGGCGCGGGGGCTGGAGTAGCAGGGCCCGGCCCCGGGGCTTCGGCTTCCAACTCGAGAACACCTCGACTACAGCAGGCTGGCCTGCGTCGAGCCGCGTTCGCCGCCTTGCTCGACGATCGACTCCTGCGCGACCCGTTCTTTCAGCTCGTACGCGCATCGGGAGAGAAACGCCTCCCAGTCGCTTTCGGTCTCAATGTCGACGAACTCGTGGTCCGGCGCGACGTAGACCACGACCTTCTTGTGGTGCCGGATGAGCCGCAGCACGTTCATCACCGTACCGACGCTTTCGCGGTCCCAGAGCATGAACCCGACCGTCGCTTCGTCTGCCATCGCGCGATCCTTGGTCGCGTAGAAGCTGAAGTCCTTTCGCTTGCCGTTCTTCGGGACGGGCACGGCCCGCATCGGCCAGCCACCAGTGTTGTTCCGACATGGGTCGCCCGAGCAGAAGACCTCCACGAGGTCGTAGCGCTTACTACGCAGGTACTCTTGCACCGCCTTGTCCGCGCCGTTCGCGTCCCCTACCAGCACTGGCAAGCGCTTCTCGATGATGCGGTCGATCCGACGCTTCACTTCGGCGTCGAGCCTGCTGATGCGCCGGGAGCCGCCGATGAACACCTTGGTCATCGGTTGCTCCGCGTCTTGGTGATCGTCAGCGCGAAAACGTCCGCAGCCCCGCCGTCGTCGTAGAGGGCCGCCGTGATCGCGTTCATCGTCGCGCCCGATCGATAGAGATCATCGAAGAGGAGAACCTTGCGACCCTGTACCTGCGCCTTGTCCACGCTGTGCGCGCCCTCCAGAAGACGAGTCCTCTCGTTGTAGTCGTAGACGTTCTTCAGCTCCGGCACGTCGCGGGTCCTGGTAACGCAACTCGGCGCGCACGAAAGACTGAGCCGCTTCGCCAGCGCGTCGGCAAGGACCAGGACGGGTTGAGACGCTCGGGGTCGCGATGGCGGAACCGGAACGATCAGGTCGACGCCCGGCTTCCACGACGCGACAAACGAGGCGACGGTCTCCACGATCGCTGCGACGGCCGACGCCTCCGTCTTGTACTTGAGCTGGTAGAGAAGCTCTCCAAGCTCCGAGCGCCTGGTCTCGAACTGCGCGTGCCCGAACTCGTCGTCCCCGAGGTACGTGCTGCTGACCGTGTGGTGATCGAGCGCGTAGCCATCGCGCCACCTGCCAGGAATCTTCATCGGCTGAACGTTCACCATCATGCGCCTCGTCCCTGCGCATCCAGTGCTGCAGCCCAGCGTGACGACGGCGCTCGGCGCGAATGCGTGCGCTTCGAGCCGAGATGCTCGCGGAGCAGCGCAAGCGACCGCTCGGGATGCTCGAGCAGGATGGCCTCGACGTCCCCGGGGAGATGACCTGCCAGGACGAGCAGCGGCTCTTCAACGGTCCCGAGCGCCTTCGAGAGATCACGCACAAGCTGCTCGGGCACGGCGACAACGCCGCGCTCGATCCGGCTCAAGAAGGACGGATCGACCCCGAGCTGACGGGCGATCCCCTTCATGGTCACCTGGCGCTGCTGCCGAAGCAGGCGAAGGCGTGCGCCGAAGGCTGTCGAAACTCTGTTCACCATTCCAAAGCTAGCGCGGTGGACAAGCTTTGTGGGGGGGGGGGGGGGGGGGGGGGG
>JANPOM010000067.1:0-14437 GCA_031427995.1 Anaeromyxobacter sp.
GCCACAACAGAAGTTTTTAATATGGTCGATCGGCACAAGTAATAGTGAATGCTAAAATATACGAAGAATTGAACAGCCTTTGACCATATCGAGCATTTAATGTCCCAACGGTTTGCACCGTTCTGTTTCACCCTCTGAGGAAATCACCGTGAGTTTTGGCATTCCTGCGGCTCTGCTATTTGGCCTAGTTTTGATTCTTGCCTCTCTGAGCCTGTTTCTGACCAGCAAGTTCAAGCCAGATCTGTACCAAGAGTCTGATAATATCTATGCGGTCATTGGCCTCATCTGTGGTTTGCTGCTGCTGATTAGCCTCGACTTAGGCGCAGCAATGGCCTTCCAGCAATTGCTGATGATTGGTTCTCTAATTACCATCATGTGGCAATTTATCCAGGTGCGTGCCGAAAACAAACGCCTCAAAGGCGGTGTTCGCAGTGCTGGTCGCGAAGCCTCCCCACGGAAGGGTTACACTGCCCAGATTGATGATGTGCCAGAATCTGCGCCAGCCAAACGGAGCAATCGTCGCAACGAAGATGGATTCGATCGTAGTAACAACGAACGCGAAGACCGAGAAGAGTTTCCTAGTCGTCGTGCGACTAGAGAGTTGCCCGCAAATCGGTTTGCCCAGACAGCCCCGCGCCGCCGTCTCACTGAGCCAGAGCGCACCGAAGTAAGCTACCTCGCTCGTCGCCAAAATGACAGTTGGGACGAAGGCGCCGCAGCCGCTTCCGGCTTCTTGGCGGGCTTCTCCGTCGTCTGCTTCTCGTCGGCCACTCGTCGATCTCCGATGATTGAAGGGCGCTGCTACTTGGGCGAAGGCGCCGCGGTGGGGGCCTTGCGGACCAGCCCCTTCTTCGGGCCCTTGCGCGTGCGGGCATTGGTGTGGGTTCGCTGGCCCCGAGCCGGGAGGCCCTTGCGGTGACGCAGGCCGCGGTAGCAGCCGAGATCCATGAGCCGCTTGATGTTCATCGAGGTCTCGCGGCGGAGGTCACCCTCCACCTTGAGCGACTGCTCGATGGCCTCGCGGATGCGGCGAACCTCGTCGTCGGTCAGATCCTTGGTGCGAGTGGAGACGTCTACCTTGGCGCGGTCGCAGAGCGCCGCCGCGGTGGTCTGACCAATACCGTAGATGTACTGCAGGCTGACCTCGATCCGCTTTTCACGGGGCAGGTCGACGCCGGAGATGCGAGCCATTCGTCTAAACTCCAGTCTCGCGCCGGGCTAGCCCTGGCGCTGCTTGTGACGGGGGTTGGCCGGGCAGATGATCCGCACGGTGCCCTTGCGCTTGATGACCTTGCACTTGTCGCAAATCTTCTTGACCGACGCGCGGACCTTCATGACCGACGCCTCCCTGGACTGCTTCAACTCAAGACGAAAAGCCCCGCCTCGGCTTCCAGCGGGACCGGCGGTTGGAGCCACCGCGCTCCTTGACGAAACCGCCCGAAATTCTCCGGGTTTTCCCGGACGGGCCGCGTCCTGCACGCAGCTTTGCGGAGGCGGGCTTTTAACACAGGCCTTTTTCAGGTGCAAGCGACCGCGTTGAACCTGGAATCAGCCCCCGAGGATCAGCTCGCCCTCCCCCGTGCCTCGGAGGAGGTACCTGGAGGCAAGGTCAGGACTTCTGGACCATTTTCAGTGACGAGCACCGTGTGCTCGAAGTGAGCGGAGAGCCGGCCGTCGACGGTGTAGGCGGTCCAGCCATCCTCCCGGGTGTCGACCTCGCACCTCCCGGCGTTCACCATCGGCTCGATGGCCAGGGCCATGCCGGCCTTGAGTCGGGGCCCGGTACCGGGCGTGCCGAAGTTGGGGATCTGCGGCGGCTCGTGGAGCCGGCGGCCGATGCCATGGCCGACGAAGTCGCGCACCACGGCGAAGCCGCTCGCCTCGACGCGCCGCTGCACCGCCGCCCCCAGGTCCCCCACCCGGCGATCGGGGAGGGCCTCGGCCACGGCGGCCTCCAGCGCCTCCCTGGTCACCTCCAGCAACCGCCTCGCCTCGTCGCTCACCGCGCCGACTGGGAGGGTGATGGCGGCGTCGCCGTAGTAGCCGTCGAGCACCACGCCGAAGTCGAGGCTGATGATGTCGCCTTCGCGCAGCAGGCGCGACGTCGAGGGGATGCCGTGGACCACCTCCTCGTTGACCGAGGCGCAGAGCGAGGCCGGGTAGCCGTGGTAGCCCTTGAAGGCCGGTTCGGCGCCGCGGCGGCGCGCGCCGGCCTCGGCGATCCGATCGAGCTCGAGCGTCGTGACTCCTGGTGCGACGGCTGCCGTGAGCTCGGCCAGCACCTCGGCCACCACGCGGCAGGCGGCCCGCAGCCGCACCATCTCTTGGGGCGACTTCAAGGTGATGCGGTCGCCCGAACGGGAGTCCATGGACGCCTGGTGAAGCGCCTAGCGGGGCAGCCGGAGCCGGGTCTCGGCCAGGATGGCCTCGGGGGCGCCCAGCCCGTCGAGTTCGACCACCTGGCCGCCCTTTGCGTAATGGGCCTTGAGGGGCGCCGTCTTGGCGGCGTACTCCTGCATGCGAATGCGGACCTTCTCCGGCTTGTCGTCCTCGCGCTGCACCAGCGCCACGCCGTCCTGGTCGCAAGCGCCCACCCGCTTCGGCGGGTTCTGCGTGAGGTGGTAGACGGCGCCGCAGGCCGGGCAGGAGCGGCGGCCGCCGATGCGGTCGACCAGGGCCTCCTCCGAGACCTCGTAGGAGAGCACCTGGCCCACGGTGCGTCCCAGCTTCGCCAGCAGCCCGTCGAGGTGCCCGGCCTGCCCCACGGTGCGCGGGTAGCCGTCGAGGATGCAGCCCGACATGACGTCGGCGCGGGCCAGCCGCTCGTCGACCATGGCGTTGGTGATGTCGTCGCTGACCAGTCCGCCCGAGTCCATGATGGCCTGGACCTTCTTGCCGAGTTCCGTGCCGCGGGCCTTCTGGTCGCGGAACATGTCACCGGTGGAGATGTGCGGGATGGAGAGGGTCGAGGCCAGCAGCTTGGCCTGCGTTCCCTTCCCGGCGCCGGGCGGTCCGAGCAGGATCAGGATCACGTGGTACCCCCTCGCGGTCAGCCGGCGCCCGGATCACCGGGAGGCCGGGCGGATCAGGCGCTGGCGGGCTGGTCGACCCCGAGGCGGCGCCCGCGGATGCGCGGGCCGCGGGGACCGGTGAACCCCTCGTAGTGCCGCGTGATCAGGTGCCCCTCGATCTGCTGCACGGTGTCGAGGGCCACGCCGACCACGATGAGCAGCGAGGTGCCGCCGAAGTAGAAGGTGACGCCGAACTCGCTGGTGATGATGGTCGGCAGCACGCAGATGGCCGCCAGGTACATCGCTCCGCCGAAGGTGATGCGGGAGAGGACGTGGTCGATGTAGCTGGCGGTGCTCTTGCCCGGCCGGATTCCCGGGATGTAGCCGCCGTTCTTCTTGAGGTTGTCGGCCACGTCGACCGGGTTGAAGGTCACCGCCGTGTAGAAGTAGGCGAAGAAGACGATCAGCCCGACGAAGATGACGTTGTAGATCCAGGTGTCGGGCGAGAGCGCGGTCTGCAGCGCCCCCAGCAAGGGGAACCAGCCGGCCATGGTGGCGGGGAAGAGCAGCAGCGAGCTGGCGAAGATGGGCGGGATGACGCCCGAGGTGTTGACCTTGAGCGGCAGGTGGGTCGACTGCCCGCCGTAGGCCTTCCGGCCCACCACCCGCTTGGCGTACTGGATGGGGATGCGGCGCTGGGCGCGCTCCACGAAGACGATGACCCCGATGACCACCGTCATGACGATGCCGAGGATCAGCAGCCCCAGCTCGGTCACCTGCGACCCGGGGGCCCGGTAGGCCATGAAGGTCTGGTAGGCCGCGGCCGGGACGCGGGCCACGATGCCGGCGAAGATCACCAGCGAGATGCCGTTGCCGATGCCCCGCTCGGTGATCTGCTCGCCCATCCACATGATGAAGGCGGTGCCGGCCGCCAGCGAGACCATGGTGATGAGGCGGAAGCCCCAGCCCGGCTCGGCGACCACCGAGAGCCCGGTCGAGTCCCGCAGCGTCTCCAGGTAGGTGGAGATGCCGTACCCCTGGATGGCCGAGAGCACCACGGTGCCGTAGCGGGTGTATTGGGTGATCTTGCGCTGGCCCAGCTCGCCTTCCTTCTTCAGCTTCTCCAGGGCCGGTACCACCACCGTGAGCAGCTGCAGGATGATGGAGGCCGAGACGTACGGCATGATGCCGAGGGCGAAGATGGAGAGCTGCTCGAGCGCGCCGCCGGAGAAGAAGTTGAGCAGGCCGAGCAGGCTGCCCTGCGAGACCACCCGCCGCATGGCGATGCGATCCACGCCCGGGGTGGTCACGAAGATGCCGAGCCGGTAGACGGCCAGCATCCCCAGGGAGAAGAGGAGCCGCTTGCGAAGCTCTGGAATCCGGAAGATGTTGGTCAGCCCGCTCGCCATTCGGATCCCCTTCCCCGCCCTCGGCCTACGGCTTCGCCGAGGCGGCCTTCTTGGCTGCCTTGGCCTTCTGGTGCCTGGTCACCGGCGCCGCCACCAGTTCGACGGTGCCGCCGGCCTTCTCGATGATGGCGCGCGCGCCGGCCGTGACCCGGTCGACCTTGACGGTGATGGTGCTGGTCAGCTCGCCGCTGCCGAGCACCACCACGCCGTCGAAGCGGCCGTGGAGGAGCTTGGCCGCCTTGAGCCCCTTCACGTCGACCACGCCAGTGAGCCCTTCCAGGTCACCGACCTGGACCTCGGCCCACTCGCGCCGGAAGATGTTCTTGAAGCCGAACTTCGGCAGCCGCCGCTGCAGCGGCATCTGGCCGCCTTCGAAGCCGGCGAAGCGCATGTTGCCGGTGCGGGCCTTCTGGCCCTTGGCGCCGCGGCCGGCCGTCTTGCCGAGGCCGGACCCCTGGCCACGGCCGACGCGCTTGCGAACCTTGGTGGCGCCCTTGGGTACCTTGAGCGAATTGAGCGACGACATCGTGGCTTCTCCTTCTAGCACGGGGCCGCGCTACGAGCGCGCGGCCGCCTTCTTGCGGGCCTTGCGGCCGGGGGGAGCGGGGGCGTCAACGCGCTCCCACTCGACCAGGTAGGACACCTTGGAGACCATCCCCAGGGTCTGGGGCGTGTCCGGCAGGATCTTCTCCGAGTTGGTCTTCTTGAGACCGAGCCCCACGATCGTGGCCCGGTGGTCAGCCGAGATTCCGGACAGGCCGTGGACCAGCTTCACCTTGATGGCAGCCATTGTTGCTCCTAGCCCTGGATCTCGGCGAGCGTCTTGCCGCGCCGCTTGGCGGTGTCTTCGGCGGTGCGGAGCCTCTTCAGGCCGGCCACCGTCGCCTTGAGGACGTTGTGCGGGTTGCGGGAGCCCTGGCTCTTGGTGAGCACGTTGCGGACCCCGGCCGCCTCGAGGACGGCGCGGACCGCGCCACCGGCGATGACGCCGGTGCCCTCACCGGCCGGCTTGAGCAGCACCCAACCAGCGCCGAAGTGACCGAGCACCTCGTGCGGGATGGTGGTGCCGCTGAGCGGGACCTTGAAGAGGTGCTTCTTGGCCTGATCGCCGCCCTTGCGGATGGCCTCGGGGACCTCGTTGGCCTTGCCGAGGCCGACGCCGACGTGACCCTGGCCGTCGCCGACCACGATGAGCGCCGAGAAACTGAAGCGCCGGCCGCCCTTGACGACCTTGGCGACGCGGTTGATGTGGACGACGCGGTCGGTGAGATCGAGATCGTTCGCGTTGATGGGAGCTGCCATTGGTTTCAGTCCTTTGCTGGCGGGCGCCTAGAAGAGCAGCCCACCCTCGCGCGCGCCGGCGGCAATGGCCGCGACGCGGCCGTGGTAGTCGAAGCCGTTGCGGTCGAAGACCACGGCGGTGATCCCCTTGGCCAGGGCGGCCTTGGCCAGCGCCGCGCCGACCTTCTTGGCCGCTTCGGTCTTGGCGTCCTCGGCGACCTCGCCCTTGAGGGCCTTGGTGGTGCTGCCGACGCTGACCAGGGTGGTCCCGGCCACGTCGTCCACCAGCTGGGCGTACATGTGCTTGAGGCTCCGGTAGACCGTCAGCCGCGGACGGGCCGCGGTGCCTGAGATCTTCCTTCGGATGCGGGCCTTGCGCTTCTCGCGCGACGTCACCTTCTGTGCCATGGAGCTCCTCCGTGCGGCGGCGACGGTACAGCCGCCGCATGAGTGGTGTGGGGCGGGGCTTAAGCCGCGCCGGTCTTGCCTTCCTTGCGACGAACGATCTCTTCCGCGTACTTGATGCCCTTGCCCTTGTACGGCTCGGGCGGGCGCAGGGCGCGGATCTTCGCGGCGGTGAGGCCGAGCAGGTGCTTGTCGACGCCCCTGATGAGCAGGCGGGTCTGCTTGGGATCGACCTCGGCGGAAACCCCCTCGGGGAGCTTGAAGACCACCGGGTGCGAGAAGCCCAGCGTGAAGTTGATCTCCCTCCCCTTGCCCTCGGCCTTGAAGCCGACGCCGCTGATCTCCAGGGCGCGCTCGTAGCCCTTGCTGACGCCGTCGATGGCGTTGCGCATCAAGGTGCGGGTCAGGCCGTGCAGCCCCTTGGCGAGGCGGCTGTCGTCCGGACGGGTCACCGTGAGTTCGCCATTGGCGACCGCCACCTTGACGACCGGGTTGAAGACCAGGGACATCTTCCCCTTGGGCCCCTCGAACTTGACGGTGGTGCCGGTGACGGCGACCTTGACCTTCTCGGGAATCTTGACTGGAAGCTTGCCGATGCGTGACATGTCGGCTCCCCTACCAAATGGTGCAAATCAGCTCGCCGCCGACCTTCTGCTTGCGAGCCTCGCGATCGACCATCAGCCCCTTGCTGGTGGAGAGGATGGCCACGCCGAGACCGTTGAGGACGCGCGGGATGTCCTCGTTGGCCACGTAGCGACGCAGGCCGGGCTTGCTGACCCGCTTGATGTCACTGATGGCCGGCTCGCGGTCCGGGCCGTACTTCAGGATGACGGTGATGGTGCCCTGGACGCCATCCTCGTGCTTGAGGAAGTCCTGGATGAAGCCCTCGCTCTTGAGGACCTCCGCCAGGCGCAGCTTCAGGCCCGAGGCCGGGAACAACACCTTTTCATGACGTGCCGACGAGGCGTTGCGAATACGCGTCAGCATGTCGCCAATGGGATCGGTAAAGCTCATCGACGGTCTCCCTTACCAGCTCGACTTGATGACGCCGGTGATCTCGCCCTGCAGCGCACGCTTGCGGAAGCAGAGCCGGCACATCTGGAACTTGCGGAGGAAAGCGCGCGGCCGACCGCAGAGCGGGCAGCGGTTGTACTGCCGCACCTTGAACTTCAGCTTGCGCTTGGCCTGCGCCATCTTGGAAAGCTTGGCCATGGTATCTCCTGATCGCCTGGGGCTTAGGTGCGGAACGGCATGCCGAGAAGGCGGAGCAGAACGCGCCCCTCCTCGTCGTCACGGGCCGTCGTCACCACGGTGATGTTCAGCCCCTTGATCTTCTCGACCTGGTCGTAATTGATCTCGGGGAAGATGATCTGCTCGCGGATGCCTAGGGTGTAGTTGCCCTTGCCGTCGAAGGCCTTGGGCGACACGCCCTTGAAGTCACGGACGCGGGGCAGCGCGACGGAGACCAGCCGGTCGAAGAACTCGTACATCCGGTCGCCGCGAAGCGTGACCATGGCGCCGATGCTCTGGCCCTCGCGCAGCTTGAAGTTGGCGATCGACTTCCGGGCCTTGGTGACGACCGGCTTCTGGCCGGAGATGGCGCTCAGCTGCGCCACCGAGGCGTCGATGATCTTGCCGTTGTTGATGGCCTCGCCCAGTCCCATGTTCACGACGATCTTCTCGAGGCGGGGGGCCTGCATGGGGTTGCCGAACCCGAGCTCCTTCATCAGGGCGGGGCGGATCTCCTTCTCGAACCGCTCCTTCAGTCGTGGTGCCATTGTCGTCTCTCCTCGGCCTTCGGCCGGCGCCTGCTCAGTGCCGGGCGATGCGTTGAACCGCGTGACTGCTTACCTGGCTGCCTGGCGCTTGGCGAGGCGGGCCTTTTCCTTGGCGCCGAGCTCCCGCGCCACCTTCTCGAGGCGGACCGGCTTGTCGCCGGCCACCACCATGACGTTGGAGATGGCGATGGTGCCCGCCTTCTCGACGATGCCGCCCTCCGGGTTGGCCTGGCTGCGGCCCTTCCGGACGTGGCGCTTCACCGTCATGAGCTTCTCGACCCGGACGCGCCCCTCCTCGCGGAGGACCTCCAGCACGTTCCCGGTCTTCCCCTTCTCCTTGCCGGCGATCACCTTGACGGTGTCGCCCTTGCGAATGACGGGCATGGTTACAGGACCTCCGGCGCCAGGCTGATGATCTTCATGAACTTGCGAGCGCGCAGCTCGCGGGCCACCGGCCCGAAGATGCGGGTCCCGACCGGCTCGAGGTCCTTGTTGATGAGGACCGCGCTGTTGCCGTCGAAGCGGATGTAGCTGCCGTCCGGGCGCTTCACCTCGCGGGCGGTGCGGACGATGACGGCGCGCGCCACCTCGCCCTTCTTCACCTTGGCCTGCGGGATGGCTTCACGGACGGACACCACGATGACGTCGCCGAGCGAAGCGTAGCGACGCTTCGACCCGCCGAGCACCTTGATGCACATCACCTTCTTGGCGCCGGAGTTGTCGGCCACGTCGAGGATCGTCTGCATCTGGATCATGGCTACGCCTCCGTCGCCTTCTCGATGACTTCGACGACGCGCCAGTGCTTGTCCTTCGACAAGGGGCGAGTCTCGACCATCCGGACCTTGTCGCCCGGGCGGCACTCCTGGTTCTCGTCGTGCGCCTTGTACTTCTTGGCCTGGGTGACGATCTTCCCGTACTTCCGGTCCGGCACGCGCCGCTCGACCTTGACCACCACCGTCTTGGTCATCTTGTTCGAGAGCACCACGCCGACACGGGACTTGCGATTTCCGCGTTCCATGTCCGTCACTCCTTCGCCTTCCCGGCCGCCAGGGTCTTGGCGCGCGCCACCGTCAGGCAGCGGGCCACGTCACGCCGGGTCTTGGTCAGCTCGGCGCTCGAGTCGAGCACGCCGGCCGACGCCTTGTTCTTGAGCCCGAAGAGGGACTTCTTGAGTTCGGCCGCGCGAGCGACCAGCTCTTCCTTCGACAGCTCGCGCAGTTCCTTCACCGTTGCCATGGACTTCACCTCTCCTAGAGCGTGGCGCCGCGCTTGACCAGCTTGGTCGAGACCGGCAGCTTGTGGGCGGCCAGGCCGAACGCCTTCTTGGCGGTGGCGTCGTCGCAGCCTTCCATCTCGTAGAGCATGCGGCCCGGCTTGATGACCGCCACGTAGTACTCCACGTTGCCCTTGCCGGTGCCCATGCGGGTCTCGGCCGCCTTCTTGGTGATGGGCTTGTCCGGGAAGACCCGGATCCAGAGCTTGCCACCGCGCTTGACGTAGCGGGTGATGGCGACACGGGCCGCCTCGATCTGGCGCGCGGTCAGGTAGCCGCACTCGGTGGCCTGCAGGCCGTACTCGCCCTGGGCCAGATCCGAGCCGCGATAGGCCTTGCCGCGCATACGGCCCTTCATCATCTTGCGATACTTGGTTCGAGCGGGCTGAAGCATGTCCGTCTCCTGTCCTTCGCCTTAGGCCCGGTCGGTGCGGCTGGAGCGCGGAGCGCGAGCGGCGGCCGACTGCGGCAGCACTTCGCCCTTCATGATCCAGACCTTGCAGCCGATCTTTCCGTAGGTGGTCTTCGCCTCGGCGAAGCCGTAGTCGATGTCGGCGCGCAGCGTGTGCAGCGGAACGCGGCCCTCGCGGTACCACTCGTAACGCGCGATCTCGGCGCCGCCGAGCCGGCCCGAGCAGGCCACGCGGATGCCCTTGGCCCCGAACTTGAGGGCGGTCTGGACCGCCTTCTTCATGGCGCGGCGGAAGGCGATGCGGCGCTCCAGCTGGGTGCAGATGTTCTCCGCCACCAGCTGCGCGTCTACCTCGGCCTTCCGGACCTCGACCACGTTCAGGAAGACCTCGCTCTGGGTGAGGGCCTGGATGTCCTTCTTGATGGTCTCGATGCCCGCGCCGCGCTTGCCGATGACGATGCCCGGCCGGGCGGTGTGGACGTTGATCTTGACCTTGTTGGCGGCCCGCTCGATCTCCACGCGGGAGACGCCGGCCGCGCCGAGCTTCTCCTTCACGAACTCACGGAGATGGATGTCCTCGTGCAGCCACTTCGCGTAGTTCCGCTCCTCGTACCACTTCGACTCCCAGGAGCGGATGACCCCGAGGCGGAACCCGATAGGATGGACTTTCTGACCCACGTTCGTCTCCTTGGCCGCTAGCGGCCAGCGGTCCCGAGTTCCACGTACACGTGGCTCGTCTTCTTCTCGACCCGGAAGGCGCGCCCCATGGCGCGCGGCATGAAGCGCCGCATCTTCGGGCCCTGGTCAACGGTGAGCGTCTTCACGACGAGCGCGTCGACGTCGACCCGCCCGCCCTTCACCTCGGCGTTGGCGACCGCCGAGCGGAGCAGCTTGGCCAGCGGCTTGGCGGCGGCCTGCGGGCGGTACTTCAGCACCGCCAGCGCGTCGCCCACCGGCATGCCACGGATGGTGTCAGCCACCAGCCGCACCTTGCGCGGGGCCAGCCGCAGGAAGCGCAGGCTGGCGTGCGGCCCGGCCACCGGTGGCGCGGGGCGGTTCTTGCGGGATCGCGGCGGCGGCGGGGCGCGCCGCTCACGCTTCACGGTCTTCTTGGTATCGGTCTCGGGCATGTCCGTTCCTCGCTACTTCCTGGGCGGCGGCGCGGTCGTCGTCGCCACCTTCTTCTCGGCCGAGTGGCCGACGAAGGTCCGGGTCGGAGAGAACTCGCCGAGCTTGTGCCCGACCATGTTCTCGGTCACGAAGACGGGCACGAACTTCCTGCCGTTGTGCACGGCGAAAGTGTGGCCCACGAAGTCGGGCAGGATGGTGCTCCGCCGCGACCAGGTCTTGATGACCGACTTCTTGTTGCCCTTGTTCGCGTCCTCGACCTTCTTGGTGAGGTGCTTGTCCGCGAACGGGCCCTTCTTGATTGAACGCGCCATGTTTCCCTGATCCCTTCGCGCAGGCTACTGCGGCGTGTTGCGCACGCCCGGCTTGCGCCGCGAGACGATGAACTTGTCGGTGCGCCGGTTGTTGCGGGTCTTGAGGCCCTTGGTCTTCTGACCCCAGGGCGAAACCGGGTGCGGGTTGCCCTGCCCCGACTTGCCTTCGCCGCCACCGTGCGGGTGGTCAACGGGGTTCATGGCGAGGCCGCGGACGGTCGGGCGGATGCCCTTCCAGCGGCTCTTGCCAGCCTTGCCCAAGCGGACGCTGGAGCTCTCGATGTTGGAGAGCTGCCCCACCGTCGCCCGGCAGTCGAGCTGCACCTGGCGGACTTCGCCAGAGGGCATGCGGATCTGGGCGGCCTCGCCCTCCTTGGCCATGAGCTGACCGAAGGAGCCGGCCGAGCGGATCATCTTGGCGCCGGAGCCGGGCTGGCTCTCGACGTTGTGGATGACCGTTCCCAGCGGGATGCTCTTGACCGGAAGGGCGTTGCCGGGGCGGATGTCGACCGCCTCGCCAGACATGAGCACGTCGCCGACCGCCACGCCGATGGGGGCGAGGATGTAGCGCTTCTCGCCGTCCTTGTAGTGGAGCAGCGCCAGCCGGGAGGTCCGGTTGGGATCGTACTCGATGGCCGCGACCTTGGCCGGCACGCCGTCCTTGTCGCGGCGCCAGTCGATGATGCGGTAGCGGCGCTTGTGACCACCGCCGATGTGGCGGGTGGTGATGTGCCCGTGGTTGTTGCGGCCACCGGTGCGCTTGACGGTCTTGGTGAGCTTCTTCTCCGGCTTGGCCTTGGTGATCTCGGCGAAGTCGGCCACCGTCATGTGGCGCCGGGCGCTGCTGGTCGGCTTGTAGCTCTTGAGGCCCATGATCTCTCCCGGTTAGGCCGAGGTCCCCTCGAAGAGGGCGATGGTCTCGCCATCCTTGAGGGTCACGAAGGCCTTCTTCCAATTGGGCCGGCGGCCGGAGTTCTTGCCGACCCGCTTGTTCTTGCCCCGCGCGATGGCGGTGCGAACCGCGAGCACGTGGACGTTGAACAGCTTCTCGACCGCCTGCTTCACCTGGATCTTGGTGGCTTCGCGGTGCACCTCGAAGGCGAAGGAGCGGCTCGCCTCGCGGTTGCGCTCGGCCTTCTCGGTGATGATCGGGCGCTTGACGATCTCCTCGAGCGTGATGCTCATGAGAGGGCCTCCTCGAGCTTCTTGGCGGTGGCCGCCGTGAGGATGAGCGTGTCGTGCTTGAGGATGTCGTAGACGTTCAGCCCCTCGACGGCGAGAAAGTCCGCGCCGACCAGGTTCCGGACCGACTTGGCGAGGGCGACGTTCCTGCCGTCGTCCACCACCAGCGCCTTCTTCGCGCCGAGCCTGGCCAGCACCTTGGCCGCCGTCGCCGTCTTGGGAGCCGCCGGCTCCCACTTGTCGACGATCAGCAGCTTCTGGTCGTTGCCGCGGAGGGCGAGCGCCGAGCGGAGGGCCGCCTTGCGCACCTTCTTGGGCACGTCGTAGGAGTAGTCACGGGGCTTCGGCCCCATGGCCTTCCCGCCGCCGACCCAGTGGGAAGCGCGAGTCGAACCCTGGCGGGCGCGACCGGTGCCCTTCTGCTTCCAGGGCTTCCTGCCGCCGCCGGAGACCAGGGAGCGGTTCTTGACCGCGTGGGTGCCGGAGCGATCCGAGGCCAGCTTGGCCTTGACCACTTCGTAGAAGAGATGCTCGTTCACCTCGCCGGCGAAGACGGCGTCGGCGAGTTCCAACTCGCCTACCTTCTTCTTGTCGAGGTCGTAGATATCGAACTTGGCCATGGTTTCCTCAACTACATGGTGCCCTCTGCTACTTGATCTCGACGTCCACGCCGGCCGACAGGTCGAGCTTCATGAGCGCGTCGAGCGTCTGGGCCGTCGGCTCGAGGATGTCGAGGAGCCGCTTGTGGGTCCGGATCTCGAACTGCTCCCGCGACTTCTTGTCTACGTGCGGGCTGCGCAGGACGGTGAACTTGTTGATCCGGGTGGGGAGCGGGATCGGGCCGGCCACCTTGGCACCGGTCCGACGAGCGGTCTCCACGATCTCGCTGGCCGACTGATCGAGCAGCTTGTAATCGTAGGCCTTGAGCCGGATCCTGATTTTCTGAGTCGCCATCTAAAAGCCTTCTCTCTCTGCTCGGCGCTGCGCGGTGAGCTTTGGCACGCCACCCTCGGCGAGCCCTTCTCCGCCGTCCGCCAGGCGGACTTCGCTACTGGATGATCTCCGAGACCACGCCGGAACCGACGGTGCGGCCACCCTCGCGGATGGCGAAGCGCAGCTCCTTCTCCATCGCCACGGTGGTGATCAGCTCCACCTCCACCGCGACGTTGTCGCCCGGCATCACCATCTCGACCCCGGCCGGCAGGTTCAGCGAGCCGGTCACGTCGGTGGTGCGGAAGTAGAACTGCGGCCGGTAGCCGTTGAAGAACGGGGTGTGACGGCCACCCTCCTCCTTGGTCAGCACGTAGACCTGCCCCTTGAACTTGGTGTGCGGCGTGATCGAGCCCGGCTTCGACAGCACCTGCCCGCGCTCCACGTCCTCGCGCTTCAGGCCCCGCAGCAGCGCGCCGATGTTGTCCCCCGCCCGGCCTTCGTCGAGCAGCTTGCGGAACATCTCCACCCCCGTCACCACCGTCTTCTGGGTGGGCCGCAGGCCGACGATCTCGATCTCCTCGCCCACCTTGACGATGCCGCGCTCCACCCGCCCCGTCGCCACCGTCCCGCGGCCCGAGATCGAGAAGACGTCCTCGACCGGCATCAGGAACGGCTTCTCGGTGGCCCGGGCCGGCGTCGGGATGAAGCCGTCCACCGCCTCCATGAGCCGGCCGATCGACGCCTCGCCCAGATCGCCCTTGTCGCCCTCCAGCGCCTTCAGCGCCGAGCCGCGGATCATCGGCGTCTTGTCGCCGGGGAAGTCGTACTTGGTCAGCAGCTCGCGGACCTCCAGCTCCACCAGGTCCAGCAGCTCCGGGTCGTCCACCATGTCGCACTTGTTCAGGTAGACCACCATGTGCGGAACGCCCACCTGCCGCGCCAGCAGGATGTGCTCGCGGGTCTGCGGCATGGGGCCGTCCGCCGCCGACACCACCAGGATGGCCCCGTCCATCTGCGCCGCGCCGGTGATCATGTTCTTCACGTAGTCGGCGTGGCCCGGGCAGTCCACGTGCGCGTAGTGCCGCTTCTCGGTCTGGTACTCCACGTGCGCCGTCGCGATGGTGATGCCGCGCTCGCGCTCCTCCGGAGCCTTGTCGATCTGATCGTAGGGCATGAACGACGCCAGGCCCTTCTGCGCCAGCACCTTGGTGATGGCGGCAGTCAGCGTGGTCTTGCCGTGGTCAACGTGACCGATGGTCCCGACGTTCACGTGCGGCTTGTTCCGTTCGAACTTTTCCTTGCCCATGGTGC
>JANPOM010000068.1:0-10291 GCA_031427995.1 Anaeromyxobacter sp.
CACCAAGAGGTCGCAGCTCGAGCACGCCGAGTCGATCACCACGCTCAACGCGCCTTAGGCACCACGCTCAACGCGCCTTAGGCACCACGCTCAACGCGCCTTAGGCACCACGCTCACCTGGCCGACGTCCTCGCTTCGGCAACTGGGCCGGGCTCTTGTGCAGGGACCCGAACTCGGCAGGGTGGTGGAATGGCCTGAAGTCGGCGGGCTGCATCATCGCTACGAGCGGGCCGCCGCCTGATGTCGCGGTGCAGGAGCAGGGCTGCGCCAACGGCCCGCTGCTCGCGTCGTCGCATGCCCGGGTCCTTGCGTCTGAGTGAAGTGCGCCAGCTCCACCACCTCGCCGAGGCCAACCTCACCTACCCCTCCGTGCTGCGAACCGCGCGGGCGGGGTTCTCGGCAGCCACAAGTTGTCAGACCGGCTTGATAACTGAACAGACGAACAGTAGCCTCGTCTGGTCGGAGCCGGTCCATGTCACTCGCAGATCCCACTGCAGCCCTGATCGTCACGCCAGCCGGGCCTCGGCTGCTGGCGCTCCACCTGCCCGGGCTGCCGCTCCAGCGGCTGGCTCGGGCCCGGGAGGCGAGCGGCCGGCCGGTGGCGGTGGTGGAGGAGGGGCGGGTGCTCTGCTGCGACGAGGCGGCGGGCGAGGCCGGGGTGCGGCCCGGCCAGACGCTGGCCGAGGCGCTGGCCGCCTGCGGGCGGCTCGACGCCGTGCCGCACGCACCGGCCGCCGATCTCGCCGCGCTGAAGGCCCTGGCCGAGGCGCTGCTGGCCGTGGCGCCGGCGGTGGAGGTTGTCGGCCCCGACGCGCTGCTGCTCGACGCCAGCGCCGCCCACCTGCTGCACGGCGGCGAGGCGGAGCCGGAGCGGCGGCTGGCCGGCCTGGCCGGGGCGCTGGCCGGCCAGTTCGGCTTCACGGCCCGGGCGGCAGTGGCCTGCGGGCGCGGCCCTTCGCTGGCGCTGGCCCGGTACGGCACCGGGAGTGGTCTGGGGGCGGGGCTGCTGCGGGTGCCGCCTGGCGAGGAGGCGCTGGCGCTGGCGCCGCTGCCGCTGGCGGCGCTCGGGCTCGGGGTGGCGGTGGTGGCGAAGCTGGGGGCGGTCGGCGTCACCGCGGTCGGGGGGCTGGCCCGGCTGCCGGTGGAGGGGCTGGCGCTCCGCTTCGGCCCGGCCGGCGCGGCGGCGGCCCGGCTGGCCCGAGGGGAAGACGCCACGCCACTCGTCCCGTACCACCCGGCGACGCTCCCCGAGGAGGCGATCGAGCTGGAGGGGCCGGCCGACGGCGCCGAGCCGGTCCTCTTCGTGCTGAAGCGGTTGGCCGACCGGGTGGCGGCGCGGCTCTCCGGGCGCGGGCTCGGGGCCAGCCGGCTCACGGTGACGCTCAAGCTCGACCCGCGCGGCGAGGAGCGGCTCAGCATCCCGCTGGCGCAGCCCTCGGCGGTGGGGGCGCGCTGGCTGCTGGCGTCGCGCGAGCGGCTCATGGCGCTGCGGCTGCCCGGGGCGGTGGTCGGCGTGAAGCTGACCGTGGTCGAGGTGGCGCCGCTGCGCGAGGCGCAGCTGGCGCTCGGCGATCGCCCCGAGGCGCAGGCGGCGCTGGAGACGGTGCTGGCGCGGCTCTCCGGGCGGCTCGGCGATGGCGCGGTGGTGGCGGCCGAGCCGGTGGCCCGGTATCGCCCCGAGGCGGCCTGGCACCCGGTGCCGTTCCGCGCGGCGGCGCGGCAGGCCGGAGCGCTGGCGGCGCGGCGAGGCGAGGAGGCAGCGGTGGCGTCGGTGGCCTCGGGTGGCGCGAGGACCAGGCGGGTGGGGGACGAGGCGCGGCTGGAGGAGGGGGCGGCGCAGCGGCCGACGCGGCTGCTCAGCGAGCCCCGGCTGCTGGTGGCCACTGGCGAGGGCGGGCGGGTCAGCGCGGTCCGGCTCGGGGCCGAGGTGCACGCCGTCATCTCCTTCGAGGGGCCGGAACGGCTGCGCGGCGAGTGGTGGAGCAGCCCGTTCGACCGCGACTACTACCGGGCCCGCGTCGAGGGGCTGGGCGACTGCTGGATCTACCGGGACGGGGCCGACGGGCGGCTTCACCTCCACGGCTTCTTCGACTGATGGCCACGCCGCGCTACGCCGAGCTGCGCTGCCGCTCCTGCTTCTCCTTCCTGGAGGGGGCGAGCCACCCCGAGGAGCTGGTGGCGCGGGCCGCGGAGCTGGGGCTCGCGGCGCTGGCCCTCTCCGACCGGAACGGGCTGCAGGGGATGGTCCGCGCCCACGTCGAGGCGAAGCGGCTCGGCTTCCCGCTCCTGGTCGGCGCCGAGCTGGCGGTGGCCGATCTCGGGCGCGGCCGGCCCGGCTGGCTGACGCTGCTGGCGCTCGACCGCGAGGGGTACGCCAACCTCTGCCGGCTCATCACCTCCGCCCACGGCGGCGACCCGGCCACGGCCTCGGCGGGACGCCGCGACCCGGAGGCGGTGCGGGTGGCGCAGCGGCTGCTGGGGGAGCGGGCCGGCGGGCTCTTCGCGCTCTACGGCGGCCACGACGGCGAGGCGGCCGCCCAGCTGCGCGACCTCTTCGGCCGGCGGCTGGCGCTGACGGTCTCGCGCCACCACGTGGCCGGCGACGAGGCGCGGGTGGCCGCCTCCCGCTCCATCGGCGAGCGGCTCTCCATCCCGGTGGCGGTCGTCAACGACGTGGAGACCCATGAGCGGCGCCGCCAGGTGCTGCAGGACCTCCTGACCTGCGTGCGGCTCGGGACCACCATCGACAAGGCCGGCCGGCGGCTCGCCCCCAACGCCGAGCGGACGCTCAAGGGGCCGGAGGAGATGGCGCGGCTATGGGCCGACTTCCCGGCGGGGCTGGAGACGACCGTGGAGATCGCGGCGCGCTGCCGCTTCCGCATGGAGGAGATCCGCGGCGAGCACCCGCTGCCGCCGGTGCTGGTCGAGGCGGCCACGCTGGCGGCCGGGGCCGCGGTCTCGACCTCGAGCCCGGCCCAGGCGGAGCGGGTGGTGGCGCCGCAGCGGGTCACCCGGCTGCGGACCACCCGCGGGGCCGGGGCAGCCGCGAGGGCGCTGGAACCAGCGGATCGAGGCGAAGGAGCCCGTCGCCGAGACGGGGCGCACGAGGAGCGAGCCGCGCAGGCGTACTGCAGTCGTACGCCGAGCAGCGAAGCGACGAGTCCGCCCGTCGCAGGCAGGGATCGTTCGCCGACCCTGACCGGCATGGAGCTCCTGCGCACCCTGGTGAGGGAAGGGGCCCGCTGGCGCTACGGCGGCGAGCCGCCGGCCGAGGTGGCGCGCCAGCTCGAGAAAGAGCTGACGCTGGTGGAGCAGCTCGGCTACGCCAGCTACTTCCTCACCGTCTGGGACGTGGTCCGGTTCGCGCGCCAGCGCGGCATCCTCTGCCAGGGGCGGGGCAGCGCCGCCAACTCGGCGGTCTGCTACGTGCTCGGGGTCACCTCGATCGACCCGGTCCGGATGGGGCTGCTCTTCGAGCGCTTCATCTCGGCGGAGCGGGGCGAGCCGCCCGACATCGACATCGACTTCGAGCACGAGCGGCGCGAGGAGGTGCTGCAGTACGTCTACCAGCGCTACGGACGGGCCCACGCCGGGATGGTCTGCGAGGTGATCACCTACCGGACCCGCTCGGCGCTGCGCGACGTCGGCAAGGCGCTCGGCCTCTCGCTCACCCAGGTCGATCGGCTCACCAAGGCGGTCTCGCACCACCAGGATCCGACCACCATCAGCGACGCCACGCTGGCGCAGGCTGGGCTCGACCCCGCCCAGGCCCCGCGGGTCCGCCAGGTGCTGGCGCTGGCCGGCGAGCTGCAGGGCTTCCCGCGCCACCTCTCCATCCATGTCGGCGGCTTCGTCATCACGAGAAGGCCACTCAGCGAGACGGTCCCCATCGAGCCGGCCTCCATGCCGGGCCGGACCATCGTCCAGTGGGACAAGGACGACCTGGCGGCGCTCGACCTGCTCAAGGTCGACCTGCTGGCGCTGGGGATGCTCACCGCCCTGTCGCGGGCCCTCGACCTGCGGGCGCGGCAGCGCCCGACCCCGGCCCGCCCCACGCCGGTCCCCTGGCCCGACTCGCTCGCCACCATCCCGGCCGAGGACCCGGCGGTCTACGAGATGGCCTGCCGCGCCGACACCATCGGGGTCTTCCAGATCGAGTCACGGGCGCAGATGGGGTTGCTGCCCCGGCTCCAGCCGCGCTGCTTCTACGATCTGGTCATCTCGGTGGCCATCATCCGGCCCGGGCCCATCCAGGGCGGCATGGTCCACCCCTTCCTGCGGCGGCGCGACGGGCGCGAGGCGGTCACCTACCCGTACCCGCCGCTCGAGCCGGTGCTGGCCCGCACCCTCGGCATCCCGCTCTTCCAGGAGCAGGCCATGCGGCTGGCGGTGGTGGCGGCCGGGTTCACGCCGGGCGAGGCCGACGAGCTGCGGCGGGTCATGACCCACCGGCGCTCACACCAGCGGCTGGCGGCCATGAAGGCGCGGCTGGTGGCCGGCATGGCCGAGCGGCGCATCCCGGCCGCCGACGCCGAGAAGATCTTCACCCACCTGCTCGGCTTCGCCGGCTACGGCTTCCCGGAGTCGCACGCCGCCTCCTTCGCGCTGCTGGTCTACGCCTCGGCCTGGCTCAAGTGCCACCACCCGGCCGTCTTCGCCACCGCGCTCATCAACAGCCAGCCCATGGGCTTCTACGCGCCGCACACGCTGGTGGAGGACGCCAAGCGGCACGGCGTGGCGGTGCGCGGCGTCGACGTCGACTGGAGCGGCTGGGAGAGCTCGCTGGAGGGGGAGCGGCCCGGGCAGCCCCCGGCGCCGGGAGAGCCGCCGGTCATCCGGCTCGGGCTCCACCTGGTGCAGGGGCTGCCGCGTGAGGTGGGCGAGGCGGTGGCGGCGGCGCGGCTAGAGGGCCCATTCGGTTCGGTGGCGGCGCTCTGCCTGCGGGCCGGACTCTCGCGGGCCTGGGCCACGCGGCTGGCCGAGGCCGGAGCGCTCACCGGCCTCACGCCGGAGCGGCGCGAGGCGGTCTGGAAGAGCATGGCGCTGCCGGTCCAGCAGGACACCGGCGACCTCTTCGCCGGGCTGGCGCCGGCCGAGCCGGAGGCGCGGCTGGAGCCGGCCAGCGCGGCCGAGCTGGTGCAGGGGGACTACGCCAGCACCGGCCTCTCGGCGCGCGGCCACCCCATGGCGCTGATCCGTCCCACCCTGGCCGGCGACCGGGTGCGGACGGTCCGCGAGCTCAACCGGCTCGAGGACCGCGCCCAGGTGGAGGTGGCCGGGCTGGTGATCGTGCGGCAGCGGCCCGAGACGGCCCACGGCATCGTCTTCGTCTCGCTGGAGGACGAGACCGGCATCGCCAACCTGGTGGTCATGCCGGACGTCTACGAGCGCTACCGGCCGGTGGTTCGCGGCTCGCCGTTCCTGCTGGCGCGGGGCCGGCTGGAGCGGAACGGCCGGGTCATCAACATCCGGGTCGACACGCTGGCGCCGCTGGCCTTCGCGCCGAGCGTGGGGGAAAGGGCGAGGAATTTTCACTAATCGCGTCGGGGCTGGTCTCTAGCAGCCCCGACGCAAGCCTCGAGCAGCGTCTCGCGCGCCTTCCTGCCCGGCAGCGTAGCTGGGAAAGAAAAGGCCCGCACCCCGGGAAGGGATGCGGGCCGTGTCGACGGCAGGAGACGGTGTCGAAGTTTGCGCCGGCGACGCTAGAAGCCGTCGCCGTCACGATTAAGAGCACCCCGTCGTGGTCCCGCAGTTGTTGCACTTGTAGCAGGCGCCGTTGCGCACGGTGATCTCACCGCAGCTCGGGCAGGGTGGGGCGTCGGTCTCGCGGGTGTGGGTGAACCCGACCACCGCGGCGCGAGCCAGCGTGGAGTCGACCACCCGGGACCTGGCCGGGGCCGCCGGGGAGGTCCCGGGGAGGAGCGCCGGCGGCGCCGTCACCGAGGCGCCCGACTCGCTGGGGAGGAACTTGAGCGCCAGCCACCGGAAGATGTAGTCGGTGATCGACTTGGCGATGGGGATCTCCGGGTTCCCGGTGAAGCCCGAGGGCTCGAAGCGGGTGTGGCTGAACTTGTCGCTCAGCACGTGGAGCGGGACGCCGTACTGGAGCGCCATCGAGATCGAAGTGGCGAAGCTGTCCATCAAGCCCGAGACCACCGAGCCCTCCTTGGCCATCACCACGAAGAGCTCACCCGGCAGGCCGTCGTCGTACATGCCGACGGTCATGTAGCCCTCGTGTCCGCCGATGGAGAACTTGTGGGTGATGGCGCGCCGCTCGTCAGGCAGCCGGCGCCGCGCCAGCGGCGCCTCGCCGGAGGCCTTCTCGGCCACCTTCTCCTTGCCGGCGTTGAGCGGCTGGCTCCGCTTGCAGCCGTCGCGGTAGATGGCGACCGCCTTGAGCCCGAGCTTCCAGGACTCCAGGTAGGCCTGCTCGATGTCCTGGACGGTGGCGGTGCTCGGCATGTTGACGGTCTTGGAGATGGCGCCCGACAGGAACGGCTGGGTGGCCCCCATCATGCGGATGTGGCCCATGTAGTGGATGGAGCGCGACCCGCTGCGCGGCTTGAAGGCGCAGTCGAAGATCGGCAGGTGCTCCGGCTTCAGGCCCGGGGCTCCCTCGATGGTCTCCACCTCGTCGATGAACTGGAGGATGCCGCCGATCTCCTCGCCTGAGTAGCCGAGCCGCTGCAGAGCGAGCGGCACCGTGTTGTTGACGATCTTGAGCACGCCGCCGCCCACCAACTTCTTGTACTTCACGAGCGCGATGTCGGGCTCGATGCCGGTGGTGTCGCAGTCCATCATGAAGCCGATGGTGCCGGTCGGCGCCAGCACCGAGACCTGGGCGTTGCGGTAGCCATGCTCGAGGCCGGCGTGGAGCGCGTCGGCCCAGGACTCGCGGGCCGCTTCGAGCAGGGCCGGCTCGACCAGGGAGTGGTCGATGCGATCGAGGTGGGCCTGGTGCTTGCGGATCACGTTGATGAACGGCGCCCGGTTCTGCTCGTACCCGGCGAAGGGGCCAGTCTGGCCGGCGATGCGGGCGCTCATGGCGTAGGCCTCGCCGGTCATCAGCGCGGTGATGGCCGCCGCCGTGGCGCGCCCGGAGTCCGAGTCATAGGCCGCCCCGCTGGCCATCAGCAGCGCGCCGAGGTTGGCGAAGCCCAGGCCCAGGGGCCGGAAGTCCTCTGAGTTCTTGCCGATCTGCGGGGTAGGGTACTTGGCGTTGGAGACCAGGATCTCCTGCGCCAGGATGGTCAGGTCGACCGCCTTGCGGAAGGCCTCCACGTCGAAGCCACCGTCGATGGTCCGGAAGTGCATCAGGTTCAGCGACGCCAGGTTGCAGGCCGAGTCGTCGAGGAACATGTACTCGGAGCAGGGGTTGGAGGCGTTGATCCGGTCGGTGTTCGGGCAGGTGTGCCAGGTGTTGACGGTGGTGTCGAACTGCATGCCCGGGTCGCCGCAGAGCCAGGCCGACTCGGTGACCTGACGCATCAGCTCGCGGGCCCGGAGGGTCTCGACCGGCGCGCCGTTGGTGCGGGCCGTCAGCGTCCACTCCTTGTCGTCTACCACCGCCCGCATGAAGGAGTCGGTGACGCGGATCGAGTGGTTGGCGTTCTGGAAGAAGACCGAGTCGTAGGCTCCGCCGCGGACGTTGAAGCCGCCGTCGTACCCGGCGTCGATGAGCGCCCAGGCCTTCTTCTCCTCCTCCGCCTTGCAGTTGACGAACTCGGCGATGTCCGGGTGATCCGAGTCGAGGATCACCATCTTGGCGGCGCGGCGGGTCTTGCCGCCCGACTTGATGACCCCGGCGAAGGCGTCGAAGCCGCGCATGAAGGAGACCGGGCCGGAGGCCTCCCCGCCGCCGGAGAGGATCTCCTTGGAGGAGCGGATCTTGGAGAGGTTGGAGCCGGTGCCCGAGCCGTACTTGAAGAGCATGCCCTCGGTGTGGGCCAGCTTCAGGATCGAGTCCATCGAGTCGGCCACGGCGTTGATGAAGCAGGCCGAGCACTGCGGGTGGGCCTCGACGCCGACGTTGAACCAGACCGGCGAGTTGAAGCTCATCTTCTGCCGGTAGACGAGGTGCGCGAGCTCGGCCTGGAAGCTGGCGGCGTCCTCCTCGGTGGCGAAGTAGCCGTCCTTGCGACCCCAGCCGGCGATGGTGTTGACGACGCGGGAGACCAGTTGCCGTACCGACCGCTCCCTGGCCGGGCTGCCCAGCGCGCCGCGGAAGTACTTGGAGGCGACCACGTTGGTGGCCAGCATCGACCAGGACTTGGGGACTTCGACGTCCTTCTGCTCGAAGATGACCGCTCCCCCCTCGCCGTTGATGCCGGCGGTGCGCTTCTCCCAGACCAGTTCCTCGGCCGGATCGACGCCCCGGGTCGTGAAGTAGCGCGGGACCACCAGTCCCTTGCGCTGCGCCTTGCGTGCCACCTTGCCGCTCTTCCGCTGTCCAGACACTTCACGCTCCATCATCGGTTCGCCCCATGGCCCGGGAGCTCCCGCTCCGGGCGCACCTAATCCGTTCACGCGCCCGAAAGCCGTGCGCGCGTCGATGACTGCCCCCGGCCGGCCCGCGTCGGTGAACCGGGGGATTAGCTTGGTGGTCTGACAACGAAAGGTATCCGTGCTGGTAGCCCGCCGCCCGACCCGCCGCCCGCTCCTCCAAGCATCCCGCCCCTCTGTCGTGTGGCTGGCAATCTAGCAAGCGGGTGGTGGCTGTCAACGATAAGACCACCACCTGTAGTATGGTAAGAGACAAACACCACAAGATACAGGCAGTTCGGGCACTTATCCCCTTTGGGGTGCCCGATATCACCAGAAGTTCCTTGACAGCAGCACCTGGGGCACCAGCGGAGGTCTCCCGGCGTGGCTTCACGCTGCCCGCGCATGCTACAAGCCCGCTCCCACATGTCCGAGCAGAACGCGCACATCCGGAACTTCTCCATCATCGCGCACATCGACCACGGCAAGTCGACGCTGGCCGATCGCCTGCTCGACGAGACCGGCACTGTCACCAAGCGTGAGGCCCAGGCCCAGTTCCTCGACAACATGGAGCTGGAGCGGGAGCGCGGCATCACCATCAAGGCCCAGACCGTCCGCATGCGCTACACCGCGCTCGACGGCAAGACCTACCAGCTCAACCTCATCGACACCCCCGGCCACGTCGACTTCGCTTATGAGGTCTCGCGCTCGCTGGCCGCCTGCGAGGGGGCGGTGCTGGTGGTCGACGCCACCCAGGGGGTCGAGGCCCAGACGCTGGCCAACGTCTACCAGGCCCTCGATCACGACCTCGAGATCATCCCGGTCATCAACAAGATCGACCTCCCCAGCGCCGACGTGGAGGGGGTCCGCCGCGAGATCGAGGAGGTCATCGGCCTAGACGCCTCGAACGCCGTGCCCTGCTCCGCCAAGGAGGGGATCGGCATCCGCGAGATCCTCGAGCAGGTGGTGCACCTGGTGCCGCCGCCCTCGGGCGACCCGGCGGCGCCGCTCAAGGCCATCATCTTCGACTCCTGGTACGACACCTACCGCGGCGTGGTGATGCTGGTCCGGGTCTTCGAGGGGACGCTCAAGCCCCGGCAGAAGATCGTCCTCTGGTCCAACAAGAAGGAGTTCGAGGTCCAGGAGCTGGGGATCTTCACGCCCTTCGCCGCCGCGGTGCCGTTCCTGATGGCCGGCGAGGTCGGCATCTGCGTCGCCAACGTCAAGGACGTCCACGACGCCAAGGTGGGCGACACCATCACCGAGGCCGACCGCCCGGTGGCGTCGCCGTTGCCCGGCTTCAAGGTCGTGAAGCCCATGGTCTTCAGCGGCGTCTTCCCCATCGACGCCGCCGACTACGAACAGCTCCGCGACGCCCTCGACAAGCTCAAGCTCAACGACTCGGCCTTCACCTACGAGCCGGAGACCTCGCAGGCGCTCGGCTTCGGCTACCGCTGCGGCTACCTCGGCCTGCTCCACATGGAGATCGTCCAGGAGCGGCTGGAGCGCGAGTACAACCTCACGCTGATCAGCACCGCGCCCTCGGTGGTCTACAAGGTGTTCCCGGTGAAGGGCGAGCCGATCTTCATCGACAACCCGGCGAAGCTGCCCGCGGTGCAGACCATCGAGCACCTCGAAGAGCCGATGCTGATCTGCCACATCCACGTGCCGAACGAGTACCTGGCGCGCGACCGGGTGCTCGTGACGTACCTCATGCCGTTCAATGAAGTCGTCATGGACTTCTACGATCGGCTCAAAACGATATCGCGCGGCTACGCCTCGCTCGACTACCATGTGACCGGCTACCAGG
>JANPOM010000069.1:0-12690 GCA_031427995.1 Anaeromyxobacter sp.
AGAGCAGCTTGTAGAGCGGAGCCAGGTCCCGGAACACGCCGAGCAGGTCGCCCAGCGCCAGGCTCCTCGCCTCCTCGGCGCCGAAGGCCACCCCAACGTCGAGGCCGGGCCCGCCGGCCATCAGCCCCTCGGCCAGTTCCTCCCAGAACGCGGGCGAGTGGGCCGGGGCCAGCTCCGGCAGCTCCTCGAAATCCCAGCCACCGAAGTGACGGAGCTTGCGGAACGGCTTCCCCTTCCTGGCCAGGTTTCCAGCCTCGCGCCGCAGGGCCTCCCCCATCGCCAGGCGCTGGCCCGATTCGCCCCGCACGCCGACGCGCGCGTGGAGGTGGGCCCGCGACGCCGCCACCCCGAGGAAGGGGACCCCTCGCCAGCCGCGCGGCGTCACGGAGAAGGCGACCAGCACCTCCCCGGGCGCCTGACCCCGCCGGCCGGTGGGCCGGGCCGGGTGGGCGTGGAGCGGCCGTCCGGTCAGCCGGGTGAGCCCGCCGAGGCACTGCCTGCCGATGGTCAGGAGCTTGGGCTGGAGCGAGCCCTCCAGCGCGGCGGCCCGCTCATCCGGGTCGTCGATGTCGAAGTACTCGAAGTCCGCTGGTCCGAGGCCGAGGCCTGCCATGCGCACCGCCGCCAGAGAGAAGGCCAAATTCTACCACACGTTGACTCGCCCCGGCCGCGATGCGAGGTTTCCACCGTGCAGAAAGCCCAGCGTTTGCTCGATCTCGCGGCGTTCCTCCTGCGGGCCGCGGAGCCGGTCTCCTGGCGCGAGATCCAGGAGCAGTTCGCCGACGACTACGGCGGCACGGGCGAAGCCGCCATCCGCAAGTTCGAGCGTGACAAGGCCGACCTGCTGGAACTGGCCATCCCAATCCGCTACGAGCCGGGCGATGAGGATCAGGCGGCCGGCTACCTGATCAACCGCGACGAGTTCTACCTCCCCGATCTCAAGCTGCCCCCCGAGGACCTGGCCCTGCTCTACCTGGCCGGGTCGGCGGCGCTGGCCTCGGGCGCCTTCCCCTACTCCCGCGACCTCGCCCACGCCATGAACAAGCTGAGCTTCGCGGCGCGCGCCCCGGGCGCCTCGGAGGCGGCGGCGCTGGCCACCACCCACCTCTCCCGCCCCGACGCGGCCGGTGCCGGCACCTCGCTGCTCGAGGAGCTGTCGCGGGCCGTCGGGACCAGGAAGCGGGTCCGGCTGGTCTACGCCGGAGCCGAGCGGCGGGCCCGCACCGAGCGCGACGTCGACCCCTACGGCCTCTTCCAGAAGGGCGGCGCCTGGTTCTTGACCGGCTGGTGCCACCTGCGCCGCGACCAGCGCACCTTCCACCTGGCCCGCATCGAGCGGCTCACCGTGAACCGGAAGGCGCCGCGCACCCCCGACTTCACGCCGCGCAAGAACCTCCCCCTGGCCGAGGTGGCCACCCGCGAGACCTGGGAGTTCACGGTCCACGCCCCGCAACGCTGCCGGGTCCGGCTCGAGCCGCCGGTCTCGCCGGAGGTGCTGGCCAGCTTCGGGCCGCGCGCCCGGCTCAAGGAGGACGGGGCCGCCACCGTGGTCGAGCTCGACGCCACCAACGGCGAGGGGCTGGTGCGCCACGTCCTCTCGCTGGGCGACCGGGCCGAGCTGCTCTCCCCCAGGCCGCTGCGGCAGCGGGCCCGCGCCATCCTCGCCGACCTGGCCCGGAGGGTGGCGTGAGAGCTCCGGCCCGCGCCAGGACCGGGACCAAGACCAGTCCCCCCCGCGCTCCCCGCGCCGTCACCCCGGCGCGCCAGGCCGAAGCTGGCAAGAACGACCCGCGCGAGCGGCTCCGCCGTGCGCTCTTCCTCGTCCCGTACGCGGTGCAGCACCCCGGCATCCATGTGAAGGAGCTGGCGCGCCGCTGCGGCGTCACCGAGCCGGAGCTGGTCGCGGACCTCGACTTCCTCATGGAGGTCGGCTCGCCGCCCTTCGCGCCCGACGACTTCCTCGACATCTACGTCGAGGGCGACCGGGTCCACGTGGCGCTCCACCAGAGCTTCACCCGCCCGCCCCGCTTCACCGAGAGCGAAGCGGCGGCGCTGGCCGCGGCGGTCGGGGCCCTGGGCGGCGAGGGGAAGCAGCGAGCCATCAAGGCCCTGCGCGACTCGGTGCCGCGCGACCGGCGGGCCTCCTTCGACGAGCTGGTGGACCGGATCTACGCCGGCGCCCCGCCGGCCCGTGATTCGGTGATGGGCCGGCTGCAGCGGGCCATCGCCGATAGGCTTGCCGTCAAGCTCACCTACCTCTCGGCCTCCTCCTCGACCGAGGCGGAGCGGACCGTCCACCCTTACACGCTCGCCCAGCGGCTCGGCCACTGGTACCTCTACGGCCACGACGCCTCGCGCGCCAAACCGCTCGCCTTCCGCATCGACCGGATCCGCGACTGCGCCCTGACCGACCAGCGCTTCGAGGCCCCCTCCGAGGGCGAGCTGACCAGGGCCCGGCTCTTCTCCGAGCCGACCGGCGAGGGGATCAGGGTCCGGCTCGGGCCGCTGGCGGCCGCCTGGGCGCTGGCCCGCCCCGGTGCCGTGGAACTCCTGAAGCGAACCGGCGACGGCGGCGCGGTGGTGGAGCTGAAGGGGGTCTCGGAGGAGTGGGCCACCCGCTTCGCCCTCTCCTTCGGCGGCGGCGCCGAGGTGATCGGCCCAGCCTCGGCGGCGCGACATTTCGCCGAGGCGGTGCGCGGCGCGCTGGCGCGGTACCAGTAGAGGCAAGGCTTTCAGGCCGCACAGACCAGCAGCCAGGAGAAGCGGATCTTCTCTCCGGGACGAGACGGAATCCGAATCTTGCGGCGGCGACCCAGAAGCCGTCGCCGCCGCGATCAACGCCTCACCTGCGCCCACTCGAAGAGCAGGTCGGCCACCACCGCCAGGTCCAGGTCACCGCGTCCCGAAGCCACCGCCGCGGCCAGCAGCTGGCGGACCGCTTGGTTGACCGGCAGCTTGGCCCCCTGCTCGGCCGCCGCCTCCTGCGCCAGGCGCTGGTCCTTCTCCACCAGCCGGATCGCCACCCGCGGCGCGTAGTCGCCGGTCAGCATCTGCTCCCCCTTCATCAGGTGAAACGGGGAGTGGAAAGAGGAGGCCTGCAGCACCTCCAGCACCTTGGCCGGATCGAGGCCGCCCGAGGCCCCCAGCGCCATGGCCTCGCCGAGCCCGGTGGCCATGGCGGCGCCGACCACGGTCATGCAGAGCTTGGCGAGCGAAGCGTGAACCGCCGAGTCGAGCTCGAAGAGCCGGGCGCTGATGGCGTGGAGCGCGGGGCGGACCCTGGCCAGCGCCTGGGCCGGCCCGCCTGCCACCACCACCAGCTGGGCCTGCTCGGCGGCGGCGCGCGAGCCGAGCATGGGGGCGGCCACCAAGCTGGCGCCCTGCCTGGTGACCCGCTCGCTGATGGAACGGGTCGAGCGGGTGCCGGAGGTGCCGAGATCGACCAGCACCGCCCCCGCGCCGAGGCCAGCCAGCACCCCTTCGCTGCCATCGAGCACCGCGTCGTTGGCGAGGTCATCGGCGAGGCAGAGGAAGACCGCGTCCTTTCCAGCGGCGCACTCGCGTGGGCTGGCGGCCCGCGCCACGCCCTTCTGGACCAGGGCGCCGGCGCTGGACGGAGACCTGGTCCAGACCGTCAGCTGGTGGCCCGCCTTGCGGAGGTTGTTGGCGACGGGCTCGCCCATGGTGCCGAGCCCGATGAATCCGAGGCGGAGGCGCATGGGCCATCCTTGGCAAAGCCGGGCCAAGGCGGCAAGGGGAAAGTCGACCGGTGGTGACGTCACCGTCGAGGGGCTGGCGGCCACCAGGCGGCGCCACCTCGGGGCTGGATCCAAGCGACGCTCCATGCCTAGATCTTCCACCCCCGCCGGATCCGCGGCGGCCGAACCACCAGGAGGGGATCGCGGACCATGGCCTCACATGACCTGGTGGTAGTGGGTGGCGGCATCAGCGGACTGGCGCTGGCCTGGAAGGCGGCGCAGCACGGCCAGCGGGTGCTGCTGCTGGAGCGGTCGGGGCGGCTGGGCGGCTGCCTCCACTCCGAGCGGACCGCCGACGGCTACTGGTTCGAGCTGGGCGCCCACACCACCTACAACTCCTACGGCACCTTCCTGGACATGGTGGTCGGCGCCGGAGTGGCCGGCCTGGTGCGGGAGCGGGGGCCGGCCCGCGCCAGGATGGGGCTGCTCACCCACGGTGACTACCGCTGGCTGACCCCGCCCCGGGTGCTGCTCCAGCTCAACTGGCTCGAGGTGGCGGTCCACCTGCCCATGGGGCTGCTCTCCTCTACGGCGGGCCAGACCATCTACTCGCGCTTCTCCCGGCTGCTGGGGCGCGGCAACTATGACCGCGTGCTCGGGCCCTTCCTGGCCGCGGTCCCCTCGCAGCGGGCCGACGGCTTCCCGCTCAGCGGGCCCGGCTCGCTCTTCAAGAAGCGGCCGCGGCGCAAGGAATTCATCAAGTCCTTCGGCTTCGAGGGCGGGCTGCAGGTGGTCTGCGACGCGGCCGCACGCGCCACCGGCCTGACCGTCGAGACCGGGGTCGGGGTGGCGGCGGTGGGCCGCAACGGCGACGGCTTCACCGTCACCACCAGCGACGGCCGCACCCTGGAGGCGCCGGCGCTCGGGCTGGCCGTCCCGCCCGACGTGGCGGTCGCCCTGCTGCGCCCACGATTCGGCGAGCTGGCCTCCCAACTGGCCCGCATCGGGACGGTGGCGGTCGACAGCCTCGGCCTGGTGCTGCCGCGCCAGAAGGCCTGGATGCCCGAGTGCGCCTTCCTGGTGCCGGTAGACGATCTCTTCTACTCCTGCGTCACCCGCGACCCCTTCCCGGACGGCGAACGCCGCGGCTTCGCCTTCCACTTCCGGCCCGGGCTGACGCGGGCCGAGCGGCTGGGCCGGGCGCTCGAGGTGCTGAAGGTCACCGAGGCCGACCTACTCCACGTCGCCGAACGGCGCAGCACCTTGCCGTCGCCGGCGCTGGGCCACGGCACCATCGTGGCCGAGCTCGACCACCAGCTGGCCGGGGGCCGGCTCATGCTGACCGGGAACTACTTCGACGGGCTGGCCATCGAGGACTGCGTGGCCCGCTCCTTCGCGGAGTGGCGGCGGGTCGGGCCGCTGGCGCCGCGGCCCGGGGCCTGACCGCGCGGCACCCCCACCGGCGCCGCGGGCCCTCAGCGGGGAGCGGGGCCGCCCGGGTGCGTGCGGAGGCCCAGCACCTCGCCGAGCCGCGCCGCCAGCCTCCTCGGCGTCACACCGGCGGCCGGGGCCACGAAGATGGTGTCGTCGCCGGCGATGGTGCCGAGCACCTCGCCGAGCCGGGCGTCGTCGATCGAGCGGGCCACCGCCGAGGCGGCCCCGACCGCGGTCCGGATCACCGCCAGCGAGCCGTTGGTCTCGATCCCGAGCACCAGCCCGCGCAGCGCCGCCGAGCGCTGCGCCTCGGCCGGCCCGTCCACCTCGTACCAGGCGCCATCCGGCCGGGAGACGCGCCGGGCGCCCAGCCTGGCGAGGTCGCGCGACAGCGTCGCCTGGGTGGCCCGGACCCCCTCGCGCCGCAGCGCCGCCAGCAGCTCCTGCTGCGTGCCGATGCGCCGCCCGGTCAGCAGGCGGGCCACCGCCAGCCGCCGCGCCTCGCTGGTGGCCGGCGCCCTCGTCACCTCATCCTCCCTGGGTCGGGGCACGGGTCACCAGCGTGCCGACGCCGCGGTCGGTGAAGAGCTCGGCGATGACGGTGTGCGGCTGCCGCCCGTCGAGGACGTGAACCCGCTCCACCCCACCGGCCAGCGCCGCCTCGATCGCCTCCACCTTCCACTTCATGCCACCGGTGATCGAGCCGGTCTCGACCCGCCGCCGCAGCTCGGGGCCGGTGATCTGCCGCAGCAACGCCCCGTCGGGCGCCGACTCGAGCACGCCTGGCACGTCGGTAAGGTAGATGAGCTTCTTCGCCCCCAGCGAGGCGGCCACCGCGGCCGCCACCTCGTCGGCGTTGATGGAGAGGCCGGTGCCGTCCGGGGTGATGCCGATGGGCGAGATGACCGGCACGTAGCCGCCGTCCAGGAACATCTGCAGGAACTGCCGGTTGACCTCGACGATCCGCCCAACCAGGCCCAGGTCTACGCCGCTCTCCAGCCCGCGCTTCTCGGCGCGCAGCAGCGTGCCGTCCTTGCCGGAGAGGCCGACGGCGTTGGCGTTGCGGGCGTTGAGCAGCGAGACCAACTCCTGGTTCACCTTGCCGGTCAGCACCATCTCCACCACCGGCAGGCTGGCGGCGTCGGTGACCCGCATGCCGTCCACGAACTCGGAGCGCTCGCCAAGCTTCTCCAGCGTCCGGGTCACCTCCAGCGCCCCGCCGTGGATCACCACCGGCTTCAGCCCCACCTTCTTGAGCAGGGCGATGTCCTCGGCGAAGGCCACCTTGAGGCTCTCCTTCACCATGGCGGCGCCGCCGAACTTGATGACCGCGATCTGCCCGGAGAAGTGGCCGATGTACTTGAGGGCCTCCACCAGCAGGGTCCGCTTGAAGGCCGGGCTGTAGTTGGCGACGTTCTCCTCCTTGGTCATCATCCCGTCCGGCTGCTGGACGATCATCGAGGTGTAGTCGGCGTTGATCTTCACGTAGTCATAGGAGAGGTCGCAGCCCCAGGCGGTGGCCCTGGCCTCGCCGTCGGCCAGCTCGACCAGCACGTCGACGCGCGGCTCGCGCAGCCGGAGCCGCAGCGCCTCGGTGTCGAAGGCGGTCGGGGCGCCGCCGGCGAAGACCATCACCCCCTGCAGCGAGACCCGGGCCTGGTAGGGATGGATGGCCCAGCCCCGCGAGCCGGCCCGGCTCCCCACCGTGGCCAGCACCCGCCCCCAGTTGGGATCGGCGCCGAAGAGCGAGGCCTTCACGAGCGGTGAGTGGGCGATGGCGCGAGCCACGTCGCGGGCCGCCTCCTCGCTGGGCGCCCCGGCCACCACCACCTCGCAGAGCTTGGTGGCCCCCTCTCCGTCGGCCGCCATGGCGCGGGCCATCTCGCCGAGCAGGTCGGTGAGCGCGGTCTCGAAGAGCGAGAGATCGGGAGAGGGTTCGGAGAGGCGCGGGTTGCCGGCCAGCCCGTTGGCGAGCGCCAGCACCGTGTCGTTGGTAGACATCTCGCCGTCGACCGTCAGCATGTTGAAGGTCAGGTGGACGGCGCGGGCCAGCACCTCCTGCAGCGCCCTTGGCGTGATGGCGGCGTCGGTGACCACGAAGGCCAGCGTGGTGGCCAGCTGCGGCGCCAGCATCCCCGACCCCTTGGCGATGCAGGCGATGGTGGCGTTCTTGCCCCCCAGCAGCACCTCGCGCGAGGCCAGCTTGCGCCGGGTGTCGGTGGTCATGATCGCCTCGGCGACATGGTCGGCGTGGTCGCCGAGCAGCTCCACCAGCCCGGGCAGCGCCGCCACCACCTTCATGGCCGGCAGCCGGACCCCGATGACGCCGGTCGAGGCGGTCAGCACCGCCCGCTTCTGCACGCCCAGCAGGTCGGCCACCGCGGCACGGATCGCCGCCACGTCGTCGAGCCCGCCCGGGCCGGTGAGCGCGTTGGCGTTCCCCGAGTTGGCAACCACCACCCGGATCCCCTCGGCAGGCACGCGGCCCCGCCCGTCGAGCACCGGCGCGGCGGCGGCGGTGTTGACGGTGAAGAGCCCGGCCGCGGCGGCCGGGACGTCGGAGACGATGAGCGCGAGATCGCGCCGGGCCGGCTTGAGCCCGCAGGCCACGCCGCTGAAGCGGAAGCCCCTTGGAATCTTCACCGGCTATCCCCCCAGCAGATCGAGGCCGGTGGTCTCGGGCCAGCCGAGCGCGGCGTTCATGGCCTGGACCGCCTGCCCGGCCGCCCCCTTGACCAGGTTGTCGATGGCCGAGACCACCACCGCCACGCCGGCCCGGGCGTCCAGGGCCACGCCGAGGTGGGCCCGGTTGGTCCGGGCCACCTCCTTCACCTGCACCTTTTCGGCCGGCATGGTCTTCACGAACGGCTCTCCCTGGTAGGCCGCGGCCAGCGCCCGCGAGAGCGCCTCGGGGGTGGCCGGGCCGGTGAGCCGGAGCACGCAGCAGGCGAGGATGCCGCGCCGGATGGGGACCAGCACCGGCGTGAAGGAGAGGCCGCCGCAGGCGCCGGCGTAGCGGGCCACCGTCTGCTCGATCTCGGGGACGTGCTGGTGCGTGCCGAGCCGGTAGGCGCGCAGGTCCTCGTCCACCTCGCCGAAGCTGAAGTCCTCGCTCGCCTTGCGCCCCGCCCCGCTGACGCCGGAGAGGCCGGTGACGGCGATGCCCTCGGCGGAGCAGAGGCCGCTGCGGACCAGCGGGACCACCGCCAGGGCGATGGCGGTGGCGTAGCAGCCCGGGTTGGAGACCAGCCTGGCCCCGGCCAGCGCTCCGCGCGCCAGCTCGGGCAGTCCGTAGCGGGCCTCGGCCAGCAGGGCCGGGTGCTGGTGGGCGAAGCCGTACCAGCCCGGGTAGGCCGCGGCGTCGGCGAGGCGGAAGGCGCCGGAGAGATCGATGACGCGGCAGCCGCGCGCCAGCAGGCGGGGCGCCAGCTGATGGGAGACCTCGGCCGGCGTGGCCAGGAAGGCCACCTCGGCGTCGACGGCGTCGCTCTCGGCGAGCGGGCGGTAGGGGAGCGCGGCCACCTCGGCCGGCAACGCCAGCCGGGCGCCGGCCAGCTCCCCGGCCCAGCGGTCCGAGGTGAGCGCGGTGAGCCGCACCCCGGGGTGGCGGGCCAGCAGGCGGGTGAGCTCGAGCCCGGAGTAGCCGGAGGCGCCGATCACGGCGGCGGTGCGGGTTTGCATGGTGCTGCATAATCATGCAAGCGGCCGGGGAGATCAAGCAGCCCGGCAGGACCGCTAGCGGCGCCGCCCCATCGAAAAGGACGAAGCCGGCGGGCGGGTCACGCCACGCCGGCTTCGAGTGCCCAGGAGAGGATTCGAACCTCCACGGTTTTGAAGCCGCCAGACCCTGAATCTGGTGCGTCTACCAGTTTCGCCACCTGGGCGATGGGGGCCACGAAGTAACAGGGGGGCGCCCGCCCTGTCAACCCGATCACGGCTCCTCGCCCAGTGAGAACACCCCCACATCGCGAGTAGAATAGGCCACCGACTGGAAGGGAACCGAATGCTCCGGATCGCCACCTCGCTGACCTTGCTGCTCCTCGCCGCCCCGGGCCTGGCCGCGCCCGGCGCCGCCGAAGTCGAGGCGTCCGACCACTTCCCCTCCCTGCTGGGAGGTGAGTCGCTCCACGGCAGCTCCACGGCCCAGGCCCTGGCCGGCTTCGCCACGCTCTCGGCCGCCTACGGGCAGGGGCTCACCGCCCACGACGATCTCGGCGGCTCGGCGGAGTTCAACTGGAGCACCACCGAGCTGGTGGTGGGGGCCTTCTGGCGCCGCCACCTGGGGCGCCCCGGCGACTGGGACCTGGCCGCGCGGCTCAGCCTTGGTTGGTACCTCGACGCCGGCTCCACCCTCATCTACGACGACAACCTGCCCGACCGCGGCCTGCAGATCGCCCCTGGCCTGGCCCTCTCCACTCGCGGGATCGGGCTGCTCTCCCTGGCCTTCGACCTGCCGGTCACCGTCACCACCTGGCGCGGCGGCGGGGTCTGGGTGGCGCCGCGGCTGGCGGTCAGCTACGAGGCGGCGCTCTATGACCAGCTGGCGCTCGGCGTGCGCGGCTCGCTGGCCTGGCGGGGCGGCTCGGGGAGCGCGCCCATGCGGGACGGGCAACTGCTGCCCGAGCTGCTGGTGACCGTGACCTGGAAGCTGTTCTAGTGCCGCGCCTGGGGCGCGGCACTGGTGCCAGCCCCGGCGCAGTGGCCGGGGTGCCTCACTTCACGGCGCGGAGCCGCTGCAGCATCTCGGCGGCGTCGATGGCGCCGAAGATCCGGTCGGGCTGCTCGCTGCCGCCCGAGTCGATGAAGACCACCGTCGGCATGCCGGGGATCTTGTAGCGCTCCTGGATGGCCTGGATCTCGGGGCGGTCCTCGGTGCCGTCGACCTTCACCTTGACGAAGCGGGCCGCCTCCTCGCGCACGCCCGGGTCGGCCCAGGCGATCTTGTCGAGCTCCTTGCAGGCGGTGCACCACTCGGCCCAGAAGTCGATGATGACCGGGCGCCCCTCGGCGCGGGCCTGCGCCACCGCCGACGGCTCGTCGTGGAGCCAGGTGAAGCCGGCCTCGGCGCGGACCCGCTCGCGCGCGCCCGCCGCCCCGGCCCCGTAGATGACCCCGCCCACCATCAGCGTCAGGCCGAGCGCCTTCCAGGCCCGCTCCTCGGGGCCGCCATGGAAGGAGCGCTGCAGGGCGCCCAGCAGCACACCGGCCCCGGCCACCGCCGCCGCCACCGTGGCCGCCAGCGGCGCCGCCGAAAATACCGGCCGCAGCCCCGGCAGCAGGTCCTTCAGGTAGATGCCGGCCATGGCCAGCAGCGCCGCGCCGAAGACCGACTTGACCGTCTCCATCCAGGCGCCGCTCTTCGGCATCGAGATGGAGAAGGCGCCGATCAGGAAGAAGAGCAGCCCCATGCCGAGCGCGTAAGGGAACATGATGGCGAGGCCGAGCCCGACCGAGCCCTTGGCGGCGATGAAGGTGAGCGCCGCCGCCAGCACCGGCCCGGTGCAGGGGGCCGCGATCACGCCGGCCACCAGCCCCATGCCGAAGGCGCCGGACCGGCCGGTGCCGCCCACCGCGTTGAGCCGCTGCTGCAGCGAGGCCGGCAGGGAGAGCTCGAAGGCGCCGAACATCGAGGCCGCCATCACCACCAGCACCAGCGCCACGCCCCCCATCACCCAGCCGCTCTGAAGCACCGAGCCGAAGGCCTTTCCGGTCAGCGCCGCCCCCACTCCGAGCGCCGAGTAGGTGACGGCGATGCCGAACACGTAGAGGCCGGAGAGGAGCGCCGCCTCGCCGCGCGAGCCGGCCTTGCGGGCCCCGAAGATCGAGACGGTGATGGGTATGAGCGGGTAGACGCAAGGGGTGAGGCTGGTCAGGACCCCCCCGGCGAAGGCGATCAGGTACGCGAACCAGGAGCCCCGGCCGAGCAGGTCGCCGAGCGCCAGATCGCCCCTGGGGCCCGTCAAGCCGGTGCTCATCATGTCCGGCAACCAGAGGACCGCGGCGAAGACCGCGAGGGCGAAGGCGAGGCGGGACAGGTTTTTCATGGCTTGCGCTGACCGCTTTCTAAACCAAAATCGTCTGTTTCGCCCGGGATTTGTCTCCCGCCTTCCCCTTGACCGGGCGGGACCTTTCCAGATAAACGACTTCCACCGTCCAGTATTCCCCCCCCGATGGGACGGATCCCGACCCGTGAGGTCCTCGATCGAGATGAAGTTGCCGATCTACATGGACTACCACGCCACTACCCCGGTTGATCCGCGGGTGCTGGAGGTGATGCTCCCTTACTTCCAGGGGCAGTTCGGCAACGCCTCCTCCAAGAGCCACGCCTTCGGCTGGCGGGCCGAGGAGGCGGTCGAGGAGGCCCGGGCCCAGGTGGCGGCCCTGATCGGCGCCAGCGCCAGGGAGCTGGTCTGGACCTCCGGCGCCACCGAGTCGAACAACCTCGCCATCAAGGGGGCGGCCCAGTTCCTGAAGCAGAAAGGGCGCCACCTCGTCACCGTCGCCACCGAACACAAGGCGGTGCTCGACTCGATGCACGCGCTGGAGCGGGACGGCTGGTCGGTGACGGTCCTGCCGGTCGGCGGCGACGGCCGGCTCGACCCGGCCTTGCTCGAGGCGGCGCTCCGACCCGACACCGTGCTGGTCTCGGTGATGCACGCCAACAACGAGACCGGCGTGATCCAGCCCATCGAGGCCATTGGAGCCATCACCCGCGCCGCCGGGGTCCTCTTCCACTGCGACGCGGTGCAGAGCGCCGGCAAGATCCCATTCGACGTGGAGCGGGCCAACCTCGACCTGGCCTCGCTCTCGGCCCACAAACTCTACGGCCCCAAGGGCGTCGGCGCCCTCTACATCCGGCGCAAGCCGCGGGTCCGGCTCGTCTCCCAGATCGACGGCGGCGGGCACGAGCGCGGCCTCCGCTCCGGCACCCTCAACGTCCCGGCCATCGCCGGCTTCGGCAAGGCCTGCGAGCTGGCCGGACTGGAGCGCGAGGCCGAGGCGGCACGGGTGCTCGGGCTGCGCGAGCGGCTGCGGCGAGGCCTCCAGGCCGGACTGGACCTGGTCACCGTCAACGGCTCGATGGAGCACCGGCTGGCCGGCAACCTCAACGTCAGCTTCGCCTACGTCGAGGGCGAGGCGATGATGATGGCCATAAAGGACGTGGCGGTCTCCTCCGGCTCGGCCTGCACCTCGGCCTCCCTTGAGCCGTCCTACGTGCTGCGGGCCATGGGGGTGGCCGACGACATGGCCCACAGCTCGATCCGCTTCGGCCTGGGACGATTCACCACGGCCGAGGAAGTCGACTTCGTAATAGGTCTGGTGATCGCCAAGGTGAAGAAGCTGCGCGATATGAGCCCGCTCTACGAGATGGTCCAGGAGGGCGTGGACCTCTCCCGCGTCGAGTGGGCCAGCCCGCACTAGTGCCCCGACCCAGGCATGATGACCCGACGAGAGCGCCGAGACCGAAGCGAGGCTGGCGCCCGAGGAGGGAGCAGCGGAAGCGTAGCAGCGCTACTCTGAGCAGCGGACCGACGAGGCCGCCTGCCGCAGCGAGAGG
>JANPOM010000070.1:0-17361 GCA_031427995.1 Anaeromyxobacter sp.
TACTGCGCCTCGGGGGCCCGGAGCAGCATGGCGGCTCGCATGCTGAAGCAGGCCGGCTTCGCCGAGGTGGTCAACGCCGGTGGCCTCTCCGACATGCCGCGCTAGTGCCCCGACCCAGGCATGATGACCCGACGAGAGCGCTCCTGCCGCCCGGCGGGTATTCCGGGCCGGTACCGGGGCGCGGACTACAGCGTCGCCAGGTCGAGGACGAATCGGTAGCGGACGTCGTTCTTGATCATCCGCTGGTAGGCCTGGTTCACCTGCTGCATGGGGATCACCTCGACGTCCGAGGTGATGCGGTTTGCGGCGCAGTGATCGAGCAACTCCTGGGTCTCGGCGATGCCCCCGATGAGCGACCCGGCCAGGCTGCGCCGCCCGCCGATCAGGGCGAAGGCGGCCACCGGGGTCGGCTGGGGTGGGACCCCGAGCAGCACCATGGTCCCGTTGACCTTGAGCAGTCCGAGATGGGCGTTGTAGTCGTGTGGCGCCGAGATGGTGTCGAGGATCAGGTCGAAGCTGCCGGCCAGCTTCTTGAACGTCCCCTTCTCGGTGGTGAGCGCGAACTGGTGCGCCCCGAGCCGCCGGGCGTCGGCCTCCTTGGCCCGGGAGGTGGAGAGCATGGTCACCTCGCACCCGAGCGAAGCGGCCAGCTTGACCGCCATGTGGCCGAGGCCGCCGAGGCCGACCACGCCGATGCGCTGCCCCGGGCCGGCCTTCCAGTGGCGCAGCGGCGACCAGGTGGTGATGCCGGCGCAGAGCAGCGGCGCGGCGCCGGCGAGATCGAGGGTGGGCGAGACCTTGAGCACGAAGCCCTCGGTGACCACCACCTGCTTCGAATAGCCACCAAAGGTCGGCGTCTTCCGGTCCATCTCGGTGCCGTTGTAGGAGAAGGCCGCCCCCTTCCCGCAGAACTGCTCCAGGTCCTGCCCGCAGTTGTCGCAGGCGCGGCAGGAGTCGACCATGCAGCCGACGCCGGCCCGGTCGCCCACCTTGAAGTTCTTCACCGCGGCGCCGACCCGCACCACCGAGCCGACCATCTCGTGGCCCGGGACCATGGGGAAGAGCGCGCCGCCCCACTCGTCGCGGGCCTGGTGGATGTCCGAGTGGCAGACCCCGCAGAAGGCCAGGTCGATGACCACGTCGGAGGGGCCGGGCTCGCGCCGCTCGACCTCGAACGGCACCAGCGGGGTGGTCGGTGAGAGCGCGGCGTAGGCCTTGGTCTTCGGCATGGTGGAGCCTCCCGGGGGTGTGACTACTTGAGGAGCTCGCCCACCAGGTGGGCGCCCAGCTTTCGCAGCCCGTCGTCGAGCAGCAGTTGCCCCTTGTCGGTCTGCAAGGTCATGCGCATCGGCTCGGCCGCCAGCCCGAGCTCGACGTTGATTCGGACCAGCACCGCCGAGATGGCCGGCCCGGCCACCGCCGCCGTCACCTTGCCGCGGCGGGCGTGGAGCGCCTTGGAGAGCCGATCGACCAGCTGGTCGGGCGTGGTTCGCGCCCCCTGCTTGTCCGGAAGCGCCTCGGAGATCCCCCAGAGCAGGTCGTCGACCAGCTCGGGGTGGGTGAGGGCCCGCTCCAGCCGGTCATGGGCCTCGTCGTCCTCGACCGAGAGGGCCTCGGCGTAGGTCGGGGTGACGAGCCACGCCAGGTCGGCGCGGGTGACGACGGCGGGAAGGCGTGGGGAGTAGAGGGGCACGGCCGGAACATACCGCGCTTCCGGCGCGCCCCGCCGGGCCGTATCATCGCCCCCGGCCACGGCACCCCGCCCGGCCAGGGAGCGCCCGCGTGAACCCGACCATCCGCATCCTCGTCACCGGCGGCACCTTCGACAAGGAGTACGACGAGCTGGGCGGTAGGCTCTTCTTCAAGGAGACCCACCTGCCTGAGATGCTGCGGCTGGCGCGGAGCCGCATCCCGGTGGAGCTGGAGACGCTGATGATGATCGACAGCCTCGACATGACCGAGGCCGATCGATCCCGGGTGGTGGAGCGCTGCCGGGCCAGCGCCCAGGACCGGCTGGTGGTGACCCATGGCACCGACACCATGGCCGAGACGGCCCGGGCGCTGCAGGCCGCCGCCCTGGGAAAGACCGTGGTCCTGACCGGGGCCATGGTCCCCTACGCCTTCGGCAGCTCCGACGGGCTCTTCAACCTCGGCAGCGCGCTCTCCTTCGCACAGGTGCTGCCGCCCGGGGTCTATGTCGCCATGAACGGGCGGGTATTCGCCGGCGACAGGGTCCGCAAGGACCAGCAGCGCGGCGTCTTCGAGGAGTCATCCGGGTAGGGGCGGCTCCCACCCGGGGCGGCGGAAGCGGCGCGAGGAGGGCCGGTCCAGCCGGGGGTTGGGCTAACATAGCCCCGGAGGGTGAGGATGCCGAGCCGTTCAGCATGGAACCTGGTCGTGGTGTCCGGCGCGGCGCTGGCCCTCGCTGGCTGCGTGCCGGCGGTCAAGGTGGGTGACGAGGTCAGCACGCCGGTGGTTGCCGCTGGCGTCTACGCCATCGAGATCACCGGCGCCAGCGTCGTCCCCGTCACCGGCGGCAACACCACCACCAACAACCTGGTGGTCCTCTACCGGGTGACGGCGGATGGCTCGCCCGCCTCCTTGAACCAGCTCACCGCCGCCAAGGTGGTGCCGACCTTCGCGGCGGCCGCGCTCTCGACCAACCCGGTGAGCGGCCTGGCCGGCTGGAAGAGCCTGCTCCGCACCGGCAGCCAGTCGCTGACCGCCAACCCCATCGAGGGGCCCACCCCGCCACCCGCGGGCGGCGCGCCGCCGGGCTTCTACGACACGGGGAAACAGCCCGGCTACGAGCGGACCGGCAGCTTCGAGGACCGGGGTGGCGGCGATTTTCGCTACACCTTCCTCAACGGCCTCACCGCGACGGGCGCCTTCGCCTACCTCCCGACCGAGACGCTCCGCATCGGGGCCTGGCTCAACGGCGCCCCGGTCTCCGACCGCTCCGCCGCCACCTTCGACTTCGTCCCGGCCGGCGGCGCCGCTCAGGTCCGCGACACCGTCCTCGACGCCAACTGCAACGCCTGCCACGGGAGGCTGGTGGCCCACGGGGTCCGCCACGGCATGCGGCTCTGCCTCACCTGCCACACCGTCCAGAACGCCGACCCCGACACCATCGACCCGGCCGCCATGGCCGGCGCCACCCCCGCCAACAACCCCAACCCGCTCGACATGGGGCGGATGATCCACCGCATCCATCGCGGCAAGAACCTGCCGACCCTCTACCTCTCCAGCAGCAACACCATGCCGGCGCCGCCGCTCAACGCCAACAGCATCATGCCGCTCCCCTACTTCCCGGGGCGCAACACCCCGCTGCTCGGCCAGCGCTACTCGATCATCGGCTACCGGAGCACCGAACTGGTGGTCGGCAAGGTGGTCAACCGGACCGACAACGACCAGCCGGCCAGGCTGACGGCGGAAGGGATCGGTTACCCGCGCGACCTGCGTGACTGCGCCGTCTGCCACGGTGGCGCGCCACAGGCCGACGAGCAGGTCAACGCCATCTCGCGCCGAACCTGCGGCAGCTGCCACGCCGACGTCTGGTATGGGGCGGGGAACACCGACACCGTCCACTTCGCCCACCTCGGCGGCCCCCAGGCCGACGACACCAACTGCGTGCGGTGCCACGTCAGCCCGGGAGGCCCGGCGCCATTCAAGCTCTACGCCGACACCCGCGACGTCCACCTCCCGCCCTACCAGCACCCCAGCTACAACCGGCCCCAGATCGACGTGGTGCAGGTCGCGAACCTGCGGCCCGGGATGGCCCCCACGGTGGTCTTCAAGGCCTACGATCAGGGCAACACCATCTCGCCGCTCAACAGCAACACCTACGCCGGAACCAGCCCGGTGCCGCGCGCCCTCTCACGCGTCGCCATCACCATCTCCGGGCCGGCCTCCGAGTACGCCACCGGCAACTTCGCCTCGACCAACACCCTGCCGGCCACCGAGTCGGTGCCGCTCACCAGCGTCGCCGACGCCAGCGGGCAGTTCAGCTACACCTTCGGCAACCTGCTGGCGCCCACCGCCTCGGGGACCTGGGCCGTGGGCATGGAGGCGCGCCGCTCGCGCACCACGGTCCACTACGACCAGGCCACCGACTCCTTCCCCTGGCCCTACACCGGCGAGTCGATCACCGAGTCGGCATCCAACCGCGTCCAGTACGTCGACACCGCCACCGGCTCGATCTGGACCGGCCAGCCCGTGCCGCGCCGCCAGGTGGTGACCACCGAAGCCTGCAACGCCTGCCACGGCAGGTTGAGCCTCCATGGAGGGCTGCGCAACAGCATCGAGTACTGCCTGATGTGCCACGCCCCCGACCGCACCGACTGGACCCGGCGCCCCAAGTCCGCCAGCGGAAACGTCAACCTGAACACGGTGGCCAGCGTCAACGCCTTCGGCACCTATGACAATCGCGAGGAGCGCACCGTCCACCTGAAGGTGCTGATCCACCGCATCCACACCGGCGAGTCGGGAGGGGCGGCCGGGCTCAGCGCCGCCGCCCCCTTCGCCGTCTACGGCAACCCGGGCGGTTCCAAGGCGGTCAACTTCTTCGACGACGTCCGCTTCCCCAACAACCTGGCCAACTGCCGGCTCTGCCACGTCCAGGAGAGCTTCTACCTCGAGGCGATCCCGGACACCGCGGCGCCCACCGTGGCCAACGAGACCGCCTCGATCCAGCACTCGGCCAAGCTGACCCACGGTGCCAACGAGCCGAAGTTCGGCCCCTTCCAGTCGGCCTGCATGTCCTGCCACGATACCGGGGTGGGGCGGAGCCACGCCGCCAACCACACGGTCGGGACCGTCGAGGCCTGCGCCACCTGTCACGGTGGGTCGACCGGTTCGCTCTCGGTCCCGGTGGTCCACGGACTGGTCCCCTGAGGCCCCGGGCCGCGCCGCGCGCGGGCCAGCCTGACGCTCCCACCGGGATGTGCTAGAGGTCCGGCGCCCTCGGCCGCCCACGCGGCCGGGGGCCCGCCTTTCCAGAGGAGCCTTCGAGTCCCATGAGCGCCCAGCACGAGGTCGGCCGCCGCCGGACCTTCGCCATCATCTCGCACCCCGACGCTGGCAAGACCACGCTGACCGAGAAACTGCTGCTCTACGGTGGCGTCATCCAGCTGGCCGGCGCGGTCAAGGCCAAGCGCGGGCGCGCCAGCACCGTCTCCGACTGGATGGAGATGGAGCGGGAGCGCGGCATCTCCATCACCACCTCGGTGCTGGCGTTCCCGTACCGGGGGCTTCAGCTCAACCTGCTCGACACCCCCGGGCACGCCGACTTCTCCGAGGACACCTACCGGACCCTCCACGCCGTAGACGGTGCGGTCATGATGCTCGACTGCGCCAAGGGGGTCGAGTCGCAGACCCGCAAGCTCTTCCGGGTCTGCCGGCAACGCTCCATCCCCATCTTCACCTTCGTCAACAAGCTGGATCGGCCCGGGCGCGACGCCTTCGAGCTGGTCGGCGAGGTGGAGAGCGTGCTCGGTATCGGCGTCTACCCGGTCACCTGGCCCATCTTCCGGTCCGGCACCTTCCGCGGCGTCTACCACCGGCTGCGAAAGCGCGTCTACCTGTTCGACCGGGAGCACGCCAACTCCTCCACCACCACCGGCGCCGAGCGGCCGCCGGTCGAGGTGACCGGCCTCGACGATCCCATGCTGCGGGAGGCGCTCGACGAGCGCGGCTACGACCAGCTCCGCCACGACGCCGAGCTGCTCGACGCTGCAGGCGACGGCTTCCACGAGGAGAGGTTCCTGGCGGGCGAGCTCTCGCCCATGTTCTTCGGCTCGGCCGTGAACAACTTCGGCCTGGAGGCCTTCCTCGAGACCTTCTGCGAGCTGATGCCGCCACCGGGCCCGCGCCGGTCCGACCAGGGGATGGTGGACCCCGCCAGCGGTGAGTTCTCCGGGTTCGTATTCAAGATCCAGGCGAACATGGACAAGGCCCACCGCGATCGGGTGGCCTTCGTGCGGGTCTGCTCGGGCAAGCTGGTGAAGGGGATGAAGGTCCACCACGTCCGCAGCGGTCGCGAAGTCCGGCTCGCCAACCCGACCCAGTTCCTGGCCCGGGACCGGGCCACCGTGGAGGAGTCCTACGCCGGCGACGTGGTCGGGCTCCACGACACCGGCAGCTTCGAGATCGGCGACACCCTGACCGGCGGCTCCAGCTTCGCCTTCGAGGGGATCCCCAGCTTCGCCCCAGAGCACTTCCGGCGGCTGGCGCTGGTCGACCCCATGCGGCGAAAGCAGTTCAGCACCGGCATCGAGCAGCTGGCGCAGGAGGGGACGGTGCAGCTCTACCGCCCGCCGGCCGGGCGCTACGGCGACCTGGTGCTGGGCGCCCTCGGGCAGCTCCAGTTCGAGGTCGTCAAGTACCGGCTCGAGGCCGAGTACGGCGTCGAGGTCCGCGTCGAGGCCCAGCCCTGGCAGTTGGCCCGCTGGGCCCGCCGGGTCGACGGCCAGCCGCTCGGTGTCGAGGAGCTCCAGGACGCCATCTCCGAGGGGCAGGTGGTGCTCGACGTCCGCGACCGGCTGGTGGTGCTCTTCGACCGCGAGTGGGCGCTGCGCAGCGCCGAGAAGTTCCACCCCGAGCTGGCCTTCGACGAGACCGCCAGCGGCGTGGTGATGCGCGGGGCGTGATGGCGCCGGGGCTGGCAGGGGCGTGGCCGGTATCGGGTTCCCCCGGCCAGCAGCGCCGTCAGCCGAACCGCTTGCGCCTCGGCAGCACATCCTTGAGCAGCGCGTCGGCCTCGCGGAGCATCTCCACGGTGGTCTCCCAGCCGACGCAGCCGTCGGTCACCGAGCAGCCATAGCGGAGCAGGGAGAGGTCGGGCTGGAGCGGCTGGTTCCCCGCCTCGATGAAACTCTCCACCATCGCGCCCACCACCGAGCGGTTGCCATCGCGGATCTGGTTCACGACGTCGCGCAGCACCAGCGGCTGCAGCTCCGGCTTCTTGAGCGAGTTGGCGTGAGAGCAGTCGACCACCAGGTTGCGCGGCAGGTTCGCCTTGGTCAGCGCCTGCTCAGCCAGGGAGATGGAGAGCGAGTCGTAGTTGCAGCGCCCGCCGCCGCCGCGCAGCACCACGTGGCCGTATCGGTTGCCGCGGGTGCGGATGATGGCGGTCCTGCCCTGGCCGTTGACGCCCAGGAAGGCGTGGGCGCCGCTGGCCGAGAGGATGGCGTTGACGGCGGCCTCGACGTCCCCGTCGGTGCCGTTCTTGAAGCCCACCGGGGTCGAGAGGCCGGAGGACATCTCGCGGTGGGTCTGCGACTCCGAGGTGCGGGCCCCGATGGCGGTCCAGGTGACCAGGTCCATGTAGTACTGGGGCGCGATGGGGTCGAGCGCCTCGGTGCCGGCCGGCAGCCCCAGCTCGTTGACGTCGAGGAGGAACTTGCGGGCCTTCTCCATCCCCTCATCGACCCTGAAGGAGTCGTCGAGGTTCGGGTCGTTGATGAACCCCTTCCAGCCGATCGAGGTGCGCGGCTTCTCGAAGTAGACCCGCATCACCAGCACCAGCGTCTCGGCGACCTCGTCGGCCAGGGCGCGGAGCCTCCGGGCATAGTCGAGGCCGGCGGCCGGGTCGTGGATCGAGCAGGGGCCGACCACGGCGAAGAGGCGGCGGTCACGGCCGTCGAGGATCCCCTCGATGGCGCGGCGTCCGGCCACGACCGTGGTGGCGGCCAGGTCGGTCAGCGGGACACGGGCATGGACCTCGTCCGGCGAGGGCATGAGGTCGAACGCCGCTACGTTCAGGTTCTCGGTCTGCTGCATTGCGCAATACTCCAGCTGGGACAGGGGGGGTCTGGCATAGCCGATCCCGAGTGGTCTTGCACCCTTGGGCCGCGGGATTCAATCGGCGGCTCGCGGGTTGATCGAGATCAGGCGCCGGCGTAATGTCCCCCGCCCAGACCGTTTCGGGGCGCGTCAAGCGGCCCGCGGGCCGTCCGCCGGGGTTGAAAGCCCGGGTTCTCGAACAGGAGCACCGATGGACGTGGTCCAGCAACTGCCTCAGCCCATTCGCCGCGGTGGCCGTCCCCGGCTCCAGGTCGCGGCCACCGCGCTCTTCCTCCTCGCCGCCGGCTGCCAGCGCCAGGAGGTGAGCAGCTACCGGGTCTCCAAGGGTGTTACGCCCGGCGCCGAGGCGGCCAGGGCATCGCTCGGTACCTCGCGCCGCTCCGCGGACCCGCCGCCGGCAATGGCGCCCGGCATGGCCGGCGAGGTCCCCATGCCGCCCGCGCCGAGCACCGCCGAAGCGCTCAAGTGGACGCTGCCCAGGGGCTGGGGCCAGAGCTTCCCCGGCGGGATGCGCTTCGCCACCTTCAAGGTGCCGGGGCAGGGGAAGATCGACGGCTCGGTGGTGACGCTCCCCGGCGACGCCGGCGGCCAGCTGTCAAACGTCAATCGCTGGCGCGGCCAGATCGGCCTTGGCCCCACTGACGCCGCCGGGCTGGCGGCGGCTCGGACCTCGGTGGAGTCGAGGTTGGGGCCGGTCAGCGTCTACGACTTCACGAGCGAAGGCGGCAACAGGAGCCGCCTCCTCGCCGCCATCCTCATGGTCGATGGCAGCGCCTGGTTCATCAAGCTGACCGGCGACGCCGAGCCGGTCTCGGCCGCCCGGCCCGCCTTCCTCGAGCTGCTGGGGAGCCTGCACCGTGACGGATGACATCACCGCCAGCTTCGCCGCCCGCAAGCTCTGGGAGCTGGTCATCTCCCTCAAGCTGACCATCGTCTGCCTCTCCCTGCTCATGCTGCTGGTGGTCGCCTGCACGCTGGCGCAGGTGCAGCTCGGCACAATGGGCGCCGTCAACCTCTACATGCGCAGCTTCCTGGTCTGGTGGCAGGTTCCCGGCACCGGCTGGTCGCTCGCCATCTTCCCTGGCGGCGCCACGGTGGGGTTGGTGCTGATGGTCAACCTGGCGGCGGCCCAGGCCCATCGCCTGGAGCGCTCCTGGAGGAAGGCCGGCATCTGGATCGTGCACGCCGGCCTGATCCTGCTCTTCGTCGGCGAGTTCGTCACCGGCGCCTTCCAGGTCGAGACCCAGCTGGCCATCGAGGAGGGGCAGACCGTCAACCACGTCGAGCACCCGCGCGAGCAGGAGCTGGCGGTCATCGACGTCACCGACCCGGCCTGGGACGTGGTCCACTCCATCCCCGAGGGGCTGCTGGCCGACGGAGGCGTCATCCAGGTGCCCGGTACGCCAGTGGCGCTCCGGGTGCGCCGCTTCTGGGAGAACGCGCAGCTCTCCATGCCCGGGCCCGGCTTCCAGCCGGTCGCCAACATGGGCGTGGGCGGCAACGTCCAGGTCCAGCCGCTCCGGCCGGTCAGCTCGGACGACCGCGCCAACCTGCCGGCCGCGGTGATCGAGCCGGTGGCGGCGGGACGCAGCTACGGCTTCTGGCTGGTCTCCGGGCAGCTCGGCGCCCCCCAGCAGTTCATCCACGAGGGGCGCACCTATTCGCTGGCGATGCGGCCGCGTCGCCAGTACCTCCCCTACTCGATGACGCTGAAGAAGTTCAGCCACGACGTCTACGAGGGGACCACCATCCCCAAGAACTTCTCCAGCCTGGTGCAGCTCTCCAACCCGGGGAAGGGCGAGGCCCGCGAGGTCCTCATCTACATGAACCAGCCGCTGCGATACGGGGGCAAGGCCTTCTACCAGGCCAGCTTCGGAAAGAACGACACCCTCTCCATCCTGCAGGTGGTGGAGAACCCGGGTTGGCTGCTCCCCTACATCTCCTGCTCGCTGGTCGGGCTCGGGCTGATGGTCCACTTCGGCATCTCGTTGCGCAGGTCGCTCAGGCGGCGGGCCGCCGCCGCGGAGGCATGACATGAAGCTCTCCAAGCTCGTCCCGTGGGTGGTGGGGGCGCTGGCCATGGCCTGGGTGGCCTCCGGGCTGCTGCCGTCCAGGCCGGTGCGCGGGATGGACCTCGACGCCTTCGGCCGGCTGCCGGTGCTGGAGGGCGGGCGCATCAAGCCCATCGACTCGGTGGCGCGCAACTCGCTGCTGATGATCCGCAGCCAGATGAGCTTCCGCTTCGAGGAGGAACAGGGCGGACAGAAGAGAGCCCACACGGTCGGGGCCGGCGAGTGGATCCTCGACGTGCTCTTCCGGCAGGAGGTGGCCGACGCCCAGCCAGCCTTCGTCATCAACGACCCGGACGTGCTCTCGCTGATCGGCCAGAAGCTCTCGCAGTCGAACCGCTACTTCGCCTTCAAGGAGATCCGGCCGTTCCTCGGCGAGATCCAGAGCCAGGCCGCGGCGGCCGAGCCCATCGACCCGAAGCAGCGGAACCGCTTCCAGGGCGCCATCGTCAACCTCTACCAGCGCATCGACCTCTACCTGCGGCTGCAGAACACCGTGCAGCTTCCGGGCGGCAGGCCGCTCGCGGAGGAACTGGCCACCGCCAGCGAGCCGTCGGCGCGGGAGCGCCAGTCGTTTCTCGCCAGCGCCGCCTTTTTCCGGCCGCTGCCGCCGCAGGGCGATCTCCAGGCCAACTGGCGGAGCGTGGGCGAGGCCCTCCGCGACGCCGCCGGCGGGGGTTCGGGCGACGCCGGGCTGACCTCGCTGGCCCGGGTCGGAGCGGCCTGGAGGTCCGGTGACGCGGCCGGCTTCAACCTCGCCGTGAACGAGCTGCGGGCCTTCGGCGTGGCGGCCAGGCCCGAGGCGGTGGCCCATGGCGACCACGAGATCGTCTTCAACCGGGTCGATCCCTTCTACTCGGGCATGGTCATCTACGTGGCGACGCTGCTGCTGGTCTTCGCCTCCTGGCTCTGGCGCCCCGAGCTGCTGCAGGGCTCGGCCTTCGCGCTGCTGGTGGCCGGCACGGTCATCCACACCGGCGGCCTGGTCTCGCGCGTCATCCTGCAGGGGCGCCCGCCGGTCACCAACCTCTACTCCTCGGCGGTCTTCGTCGGCTGGGGCGCGGTGGTGCTCGGCCTGATCCTGGAGCGGATGTACCGCAAGGGGTTCGGCACCGCGGTGGCCGCCTCGGCCGGCTTCGCCTCGCTCATCGTGGCGCACCACCTGACCGGTGACGGCGACACCATGGAGATGATGCGGGCGGTGCTCGACTCCAACTTCTGGCTGGCGACCCACGTCACCACCATCACCATCGGATATTCCGGCACCTTCCTGGCCGGCGCCATCGCCATCGGCTGGGCGCTGCGCAAGCACCTGGCCCCGTCGCTCTTGCCGGAGACCGACAAGACGCTGGTGTCGATGGCTTACGGCGTCATCTGCTTCGCGCTCTTCTTCAGCTTCATCGGCACCGTGCTGGGCGGCATCTGGGCCGATCAGTCCTGGGGCCGGTTCTGGGGCTGGGACCCCAAGGAGAACGGCGCGCTGCTGATCGTGCTCTGGAACGCCATCATCCTGCACGCCCGATGGGGCGGCTACATCCGCGATCGCGGCATCATGACCATGGCCATCTTCGGCAACGTCATCACCGCGCTCTCCTGGTTCGGCGTCAACATGCTCGGGGTGGGGCTCCACTCCTACGGCTTCATGGACAAGGCCTTCTGGTCGCTCTCGGCCTTCTGCGGCTCGCAGCTGCTGCTGATGGCGGTGGCCCTGGCGCCGCGGCGCTTCTGGCGCGGCGCGGGCGGCGGGGACGCCGGCGCCAGCAAGGCGGCCGGAGTGGCTTAGCGGCGTCCAGCCCCACCGACCGGCATCACTCGGCCGGCGCACCACCGGCCGGTCAGCCGCTCAGCCGAGCCGCGCCAGGAGAGCGGCTCGGACCAGAGCGGCGTCGGCAGAACCACGGGCCTCGCGCATGGCGGCGCCCAGCAGCACGCCGAGCAGCTTCTTCTCCCCGGCGCGGTAGCGTGCCACCTCGGCCGCATGCGCCGCCAGCGCCCGGTCCACCGCCGCGGCGACGGCGCCGGCATCTTCCACCTTCTCGAGCCCGAGCGCCTTCATGCGCGCCGCCGGCTCGCCCCCGCTGGCGACCAGGTCGGCGAGCAGCGCCTTCCCCCCGGCGGGCGTGAGCTTCCCATCGTCCACCAGCGCCACGAAGGCGCCGAAGGCCGCGCCGGAGAGCGGGAGCTGCCCGAGCGGCCGCTCTGCGGAGAGGCCGAGCAGGTCGTTGAGCAGCCAGCGGGCCGCCGAGGCGGGGCTGGCGTTGGCCGCCACGGCGGCGTCGAAGTAATCGGCCAGCGCCAGGTCGCCGCTCAGCAGGTCGGCCTGGTCCTCGGGGAGCAGCAGCGTCCGCTGGTAGCGGAGGTAGCGCTCGGCCAGCGCCGGCGCGGCGGTCCGGCGCTCGGCGCGGGCTTCGCCACGCTTCTTCTTCGCCGGGGCGTCGGGGGCCGGCTCGACCCGCGGCTTCGGCGCCCGGCGCGGCCCGGGCGGCGCGGTGGTCCGGGCCCAGGTGTCGCGCAGGGTGATGGTCCGGTTGAAGACCGGCGCGCCGGGGCGCGAGTCGACCGGGTCGGCATGGAAGTAGCCGAGCCGGAGGAACTGGAAGCGGGCACCGGGCAGGGCCGAGGCCAGCGCCGGCTCGAGCCGGGCCTGGCCGGCCACCACCAGGGAGGCCGGGTTGAGCACCGACAGGAAGTCGGTGGCCGCATCGGGCTGCTCGGCGGCGAAGAGCCTGTCATAGAGCCGCACCGGGGCCGCCATGGAGCTGGCTGCGTCGACCCAGTGGATGGTGCCGAGGCCACGCCGGGCCCCGGCGCCGTCGTTCAGCGAAGCCGGGTCGTGGCTGCAGCGCAGGCCGGTCACGGCGCCGCTGGCGTCGCGCAGCACCTCCTCGCAGCGGATCACCCAGCCGCCGGCCAGGCGCACCGAACCCCCGGGGGCCAGCCGCTTCCAGTCGGCGGGTGGGTCGAGGCTGAAGTCGTCCCGCTCGATGAGCAGCTGGCTGGAGCAGGGGACCGGCCGGGTCCCGCGCTCCGGTTCGGTGGGCCACCAGGGGATCGCCAGGGTCTCGACGGTCCCGGCCGGCCAGGTGGTGAGCGTCACCGGGAGCGGATCGAGCACCGCCATGGCGCGCGGGCTCCTCGCCTCGAGGTCGCCGCGGATGGCGAACTCGAGCTTGCCGATGTCGACGGTGGAGTTCTTCCTGGCCACGCCGATCAGGTCGGCGAAGTCGCACAGCGCCTCGGGGGTGATCCCCCGGCGCCGCATCCCCGCAAGCGTCGGCATGCGCGGGTCGTCCCAGCCGGAGACCCGCCGCTCCTTCACCAGCTGCAGCAGCTTGCGCTTGGAGAGCACCGTGTAGCCGAGCGAGAGGCGGGCGAACTCGTACTGGCGCGGGCGTGGTTCCCAGGGTCCGAGCTGGTCGAGCACCCAGTCGTAGAGCTCGCGGTTCGACTCGAACTCCAGCGTGCAGATGGAGTGGGTCACACCCTCGAAGGCGTCCTCGAGGGGGTGGGCGAAGTCGTACATAGGGTAGATGCACCAGGCGTCGCCGGTGCGGTGGTGGTGGGCCTTGCGGATCCGGTAGAGGAGCGGATCTCGCATGATGACGTTCGGGTGCGCCATTTCGATGCGGGCTCGCAGCACGCAGGACCCGTCGGCGAACTGACCGGCCCGCATGCGCCGGAAGAGGTCGAGGCTCTGGCCGGCGGGGCGGTCCCGGAACGGGCCGGCGACGCCGGGCCGGTCGAAGGCGCCACGCTGCTCGCGGATCGCCTCCTGGGGCTGGGTGTCGACGTAGGCCCGCCCTTCGCGGATGAGCCGCTCGGCGCAGAGGTACATCTGTTCGAAGTAGTCGGAGGCGTAGTGGAGGGCCGACCAATCACCGGCCAGCCAGCGGGTGTCGGCCTGGATCCCCTCGACGTACTCGACATCCTCGGTGGCCGGGTTGGTGTCGTCGAAGCGCAGGTGGACGCGGCCGCCGTAGCGGGCCGCCAGCCCGAAGTTGAGCAGGATCGACTTGGCGTGGCCGAGGTGGAGGTGGCCGTTCGGCTCCGGCGGGAAGCGCGTCACCACGCGCCCGCCGTTCCGCCCCGCCGCCAGGTCGGCGTCGATGATGTCGGTGAGGAAGTTGGAGGGCCGGACCGCTTCGGACATGGCTGCGGTGGTAACCCGGCGCCCGCCGCCAGGCAACCTCCCGGCGGGCCGGGGAGGGGGCGTGGAAGCCGAGTGGCGGAGTCGGCCCCAGTTCAGCTAGGAATGGGGGATGCCCTACACCGTCCGCTACGCGTCTTCCGAGGCCGACCGGGACGCCGCCTACGCGCTCCGGCGGCAGGTGTTCGAGGTCGAGCAGAACGTCCCCCGCCCGCTCGACCGCGACGCGCTGGACCACCAGGCCAACCACGTGGTCGCTTTCGACGACGCCGGCCGCTGCGTCGGCACCGGCCGTTTCGTCCGGCGCGACAGCCGGGTAGTCCAGGTCGGCCGCATGGCGGTCGACGCCGAGCACCGCCGCCATGGCGTCGGCGCGCTGGTGATCGACGCGCTGGAGCGGATGGCGGTGCTGCGCGGCATCATCGAGGTGGTGCTCCACGCCCAGCTGCCTTCGGTGAAGTTCTTCGAGCGGCGCGGCTACCGGCAGGAGGGGGAGGCCTTCAACGAGGAGGGCGTCCTCCACGTCCGGATGCGCAAGATCCTCCTGCCGGAGTAGTTGAAGTCCAGCCTTCGACCCCACTGGCGGACCGGTGGCGCGGCCAGTCCGCCCCGGTTATCTCCACCGGCAAGGAGCCACTCGCCATGACCGCCACACTCCACGACCTGACCGCCACCCGCAACGACGGCAAGGAGCAGCCACTCTCCGCCTACAGGGGGAAAGTGCTGCTGGTCGTCAACACCGCCAGCCAGTGCGGCTTCACCCCGCAGTACCAGGGGCTGCAGGCCCTCTACCAGCGCCACCGCGCCGGGGGGCTGGAGATCCTCGGCTTCCCCTGCGACCAGTTCGGCCACCAGGAGCCGGGCAGCGACGCCGAGATCGCCACCTTCTGCGAGCGGGAATACGGCGTCACCTTCCCGCTCTTCAAGAAGGTCGAGGTCAACGGCGCCGGCAGCCACCCGGTCTTCGTCCACCTGAAGAAGGCGGCGCCGGGGATGCTGGGCGAGGCCATCAAGTGGAACTTCACCAAGTTCCTCGTCGACCAGGAGGGGCGGGTGGTCGACCGCTTCGCCCCGGCCACCGCGCCCGAGAAGCTCGAGGCCAGCGTCGTCAAGCTGCTCAAGGGCTGATGGCGGCCGCGGCGTAGCGCACGCCGCCGCCCGCGAGGCTAAGATCGCCGGCCCATGACCCCGACCAGGCAGACCAGGCGCTAGTGCCCCGACCCAGGCATGATGTCCCGACGAGAGCGCCGAGGCCGAAGCGAGGCTGGCGCCCGAGGAGGGAGCAGCGGAAGCGTAGCAGCGCTACGTCTAGAGGCCGTGAAACAACCCCCTCCCGTCGCCAAGTCGGCCGATGTGCGGCGCCGGACATTGTTGGAAGCCCTCGCCGTGGAACGAACCACGCCTTCGGGCTTCCTCCTCGCCCAACTTGCACCTCGACCGCCTGGCTCGGTCCGGGGGCTGCTACACGGCCTCTGAGCAGCGGACCGACGAGGCCGCCTGCCGCAGCGAGAGGATCGGCGCTCGCAGTGGTCAGGATGCCTGGGTCGGGGCACTGGTGAGCGCCACCCTCGGCCTCACGCTGGCGCTGGCCCTGCTGGCGCCCTCGACCGCCGCGGCGCCCAAGGCGGCCCCAAAGGCCGCGGCCGGCAAGCCGCCAGCGGCCAGGAGTGCGGCCGGCCCGCCGGCCCCGCCGGCCCCGCGCCAGCTCCCCACCTCGCTGGCCGAGGCGCTGCTGCTGGTGCTCGACGAGGCCGGAGTGGACGAACTGGTGGACGCGGGGCCGGAGGAGGGGCGCTGCCCCGGCGGCCGGGGCTGTCCCATCCCGCTGCGGCGGGCCGCCTTCCCCCCCTGGCTCGACCTCGCCGTGATCCGGCTCGACGAGAAGGGGCGGGCGGTCGAGGCGGCCAACGTGCAGGTCGACTGGAGCTCGCCGCGCGGCCGGGTGGTGCTGCTCGACGCCAGCTTCGCCGCCGCCGACGTCCGCTTCCGCCGCTGGAACGCCGAGCGGGCCGACCAGGGGCCGCGGGCCCCGCCCTTCAGCGAGGCGGACGACCTGGCGCCGGACCGCGGCACGGCCGGCCGTGACTTCATGGCGCCGTACCCGGCCAGCCTCTTCAAGCTGCTCGTCGCCTTCCACGTCGAGCGGCGGGCGGCCCAGGGCGCCATCGCGCTCTCGGCCGAGGCGGCCGACGGGCCCGGGCCGGAGGCCGAGTTGCGCTCGGTCGACGAGTGGCTGGAGCTGATGGTGACCGAGTCGGACAACCGGGCCACCAAGGCCCTGCTCCGCTTCCTGCACGCCCGCGGCGAGATGGAGACCCTCAACGCCGAGCTGGCCGGGCTGGGGCTCTCCACCCTGCGCATCGATGGCACCATCCCGGCCGACGGCACCCGCTGGGCGCCCGGCGAGATCCAGGCCACCGCCATGGACATGGCGCGGCTGCTCTGGCTGGTGACGGGCGGGCCGGGCGTGCTCTGGAGGACGCCCTCGGGGAGGGCGGTGGTGCGCGAGACCCTGCCGGAGCCGGCCCGGGCCAGGCTGAAGCGCGTGCTGGCCCATCAGGCCCGCCACGAGATCCTCTCCACCGGCTCGACCTGCGGCGCCGGGCAGCCCGGGATCCCGGCGGCGGTGCCGTCGCACTTCCTCGACGTCGAGACCGGGCTGGAGGTGGTGGGCGAGACCGAGTACGGCCACGACGTGCGCCCGTGCAACGCCATTGCGGAGGTCCGCTTCCTCCACAAGACCGGGCTCACCTGGAACTACGCTTCGGACGCCGGACTGGTGGAGCCGCTGCAGGGCAAGCCCTACCGGCGCTACGTGGTGGCGCTGGTCTCGAGCGCTGGGACCCGCTGGGTCGACCCGGAGCGGGCGGCAGCGGCGCGCCATCCGTGCGACGAACTCTCCATCTGCGCCAGCCAGCGCCTGGCCCGGCTCGGCGCGGCCGTCGACGCCTGGGCGGTCCGGGCCTCGGCGGCGGGGCGCTGATCCCATTCCTCCGCCCCTCCCTCTTTCGCGGAATCGCAATGGTCGCAAGATGTTGTATGTTGCGCCCCCTTGAAAACCACCGCGCCCGCCTCCCCCGGGCGGCGCTCCGGAGAACCACCGACATGTCACTGCGGGCACTTCGCTCCTCGCGTCTCCTCGGCGCTCTCCTCGCCGGCCTGACGGCCCTCGCCGCCCCGGCGGCCGAGCCGACCCCGGCCGCGCCTGCCGACCCCGTCGCGGCCCCGACCACAACCGCAGCCCCGGTCCCGGCGCCGACCCCGTCCCCGGCGGCCGAGCCGAGCCCGGCCGCGCCTGCCGACCCGGCCGCGACCGTGGCGCCGGCCCTGACCCCGGCCGCG
>JANPOM010000071.1:0-4144 GCA_031427995.1 Anaeromyxobacter sp.
CCGACCAGGCCTGTTCGAGGCGGCCAACAGTGGGACGCTGCTGCTGGATGAAATTGGCGAGGTCTCGCCCGGCATGCAGGTCAAGCTCCTGCGAGCCCTCCAGGAGCGGGAGATCCGGCGCGTCGGCGAGAACAAAAGCCGACGGGTCAACGTACGCGTCCTGGCCGCTACCAATCGCGACCTTAACCAGGCGGTGGTGGACGGCGCCTTCCGACAGGATCTCTACTACCGGCTCAAGGTCGTCGACCTGCACGTGCCACCGCTCCGGGAACGCCGAGACGACATCCTGCCCCTCGCCCGAGTGCTGCTCGCGGACGCGGCGTTGCGGATGAAGCGCAAGATCTCGGGCTTCGCCCCAGGCGCCGCCGTTCAGCTCCTGCGCTGCGAGTGGCCCGGCAACGTGCGCGAGCTCGAGAACGCCATGGAGCGCGCCGTCGCGCTCGCTCGCGGAAATCGCGTGGAATTCGAAGACCTGCCCGAGGAGGTCTGCCAAGCGATTCCCAGGCCCGTGCCCGCCAAAGGAACGGTGCGGCCACTTGATGAGGTCGAGAAGGAGTATATCGTTGCGGCGCTGGAGCTGAACGGCGGGAACCAGACCCACACCGCCGAACAGCTTGAGATCGGCTCGGCGACGCTTTACCGCAAGCTCAAGAGCTACGGCATGATCGGCGTTAAGCGTACGGTCGGCGCTAAGGCGCCAGTGGGAGCTGACCCAGTTTGACAGAGCTCCTAGGGGGGTCGTAGGACCTACTACGGCGATGGTGCAGAGGCACTCAATTCGTGAAACCCAAAAAGCCGCTTGGCAGCGGCTTTTTGGGTTTGGTAGAGAGACTTTCTTCAATTCCGTTACTGGGCGGGTTCGACCACAGTGCTGCTGTCGAGGGAGACCGCCGTCTGTGCCAGTAGTCTGCCGTTGATCGACGAGCCCGTCAGCATCCTGACCGCAGTTTGTGTCAGAACGATTCCCTCAAGGTGCGCCGTCGTACCGATATCCACCAAACCGCTGACTTGCCAGAAGATGTTCTTGGGCAGCGCGCCACCCGCAAGGGTGATCTTCGTGGCGTTAGCCATGGTCAGATTTTGCGCTATCTCGAAGATCCAGACGTCCGTCGCGCTTCCGTTGAGAGTGACATCCGTCGGGATCAGGACACTGGTGCTCCATTTGTAGACGCCCGGAGCGAGGGTCATCCCGCCGATGTTCCCGGTGCCCAGCTCAGTGACATCGGCTGTGCGCCCCGCGGCATCGGTGAATGCAAGCTCCATGTCACTGACAGCCGTGGTCATGTTGGACGGTGTGGGTAGTGCGAAATCCGCCGCGAAAACCTTCCCGGTAATCTGTGAGGAGGTCGAGAACACATTCGAGGAGTCGGCGATCAACGAGAATCCCGTGATGTAGGTTGCAGCAGCAGGGCTGACACCAATGTTTCCCGTGATGGCGGAGGTCGGCACGGTAGAGATCCCGCTTTTTGTGAGGATCACGAAGTTGCCGGCCGTTCCGAGATTCACAGAAAGCGTGGGCGCCTTGATAGTGCCGGTGGTGAAGCTCCAGGCGTGGTTCGCCGCAAGGGCAATGCTAGAGGCGCTCTTGGCCCCGGTGGTGATTGTCGCGATATATAAGCCATTGCTCGCGAGTGGGTTGGTCGGCCTGAAGACCGCCGTCAAATTGGCGTAGGTCACCGTGCCCTGGACCGGGACCGCTCCTGCCCCGGAGGTCAGTGTGAACGTGCTCGCGGTGAGGGTGGCAGGATCCATCGCCTCGCTGAAGGTGGCGCTGAAGCTCCCGTTGATGGGAACGCCAGTGGCGCCGTTAAGGGGGGTATTGGAAAGAACTGTCGGCGTCGTTGCTATCCCACCGCCGGTGGTGAAGCTCCAGGCGTAGTTCGCCGGAAGGGCAATGTTGGCGCTCTTGGCCCCGGTGGTGATCGTCGCGGTAAACGAGGTGTTGCTCGCGAGTGGGGTGGTCGGCAAGAAGACCGCCGTCGAATTAGCATAGGTCACCGTGCCCTGGACCGGGACCACTCCTGCCCCGGAGGTCAGTGTGAACGTGCTCGCGGTGAGTGTGGCGGGATCCATCGCCTTGCTAAAGGTGGCGCTAACTTTTCCCATAACGGGGACGTCGATGGCGCCGTTGGGGGGGGTGTTGGAAAGGACTGTCGGCGTTGATGAGTCCCCACCGTCCGTAACTGTGCTGCTGTCGAGGGTGACCGCCGTCTGCGCGAGCAGTCTGCCGTTGATCGAGGCGCCCGTCGCCAGCGTGGCTGCCGTTTGAGTCAGAACGACTCCCTCGATGTGCGCCGTTGTGCCGAGATCCACGCTACCGCTGACTTGCCAGAAGATGTTCTTGGGCAGTGCTCCACCCGCAAGGATGATCTTCGTGCCGCTGGCCATGGTCAGATTCTGGGCGACCTCGAAGATCCAAACGTCCGTCGCGCTTCCATTGAGCGTGACATCCGTCGGGATCAGAAGACCGGTGCCCCATTTGTAGACGCCCGGAGCGAGGGTCATCCCGCCGATGTTCCCAGCGCCCAGCTCAGTGACATCGGGTGCGCGTCCTGCGGCATCGGTGAATGCAAGCTCCATGTCCCCGACAGCCGTCGTCATGTTGGACGGAGTGGGCACCGCGTAGTCAGCCGCGTATACCTTTCCGGTAACCTGCGAGGAGGTCGAGAACACATTCGAGGAATCGGCGATCAACGAGAATCCCGTGATGGCGGTGGCAGCAATGGGGCTGACACCAATGTTTCCCGTGATGGCGGAGGTCGGCACGGTAGAGATCCCGCTTTTTGCGAGGATCACGAAGTTGCCGGCCGTTCCGAGATTCACAGGAAGCCCAGGCGCCAAGGTAGTGCCGGTTGTGATGCCCCAGGCATAGTTTGCTGGCAGGGCAACACCGGAGGTGCTCTTGGCCCCGGTGGTGATCGTCGCGGTATACGAGCTGTTGCTGGCGAGGTGATCGGCCGGCCAGAACACTGCCCTCGCGTTGGCGTAGACCACCGTGCCCTTGATCGGCACCGCCCCAGAGGTCACCGTGAACGTGTCCGTGGTGAGTGTGGCGGGATCCATCGCCTCGCTAAAGGTGGCGCTGAAGCTCTCGTTGAGGGGGACGCCGGTGGCACCGCTGAGGGGAGCGTTGGACATGACCGGCGACGCGGCTGGTGGTGGTGTGGGTGTGCTTGAGGCCCCACTGCCGGAGTCGCTGCAGGCGGAAAACGAGAGCAATAGCAAGAAGGCGGCTCCCGGTTTCCAAAGATGCGATTTCGAATTCAGCAACATTGTTGCTCCCTAAAGTTGTGACCGTGAATGAAAGGGCGACTCGCTTGTGGCGGGGCGCATGAATGTGTCAATTAAGCAACTTTTGAACCATATTATTAAGTTTAATTATTTAATCATTTATGGTTTATTTTTATAATTAAATATCATGAAAAATTCAATCAATATGAAGTACTACTCCTTCAATTCGAAGGATAGAAACAGTCGGTGGGTGCCGACAATCTGGATCATAAGTAGCTACTGGAGCTGAACGCATGCTGGGCTACGCGACCGCCGACGTGATGAACAAGATCACACCGGCCGACATTTCCGATCCACTCGAAGTGGTAGCGCGTGCAAAACCCAAAAAAGCCGCTTGGTAGCGGCCTTTTGGGTTCTGGTGCAGGGACTTCCTGCGTGCCTGGTTACTGAGCTGGTGCGACCACGGTGCTGCCGTCGAGGGAGACCGCCGTCTGTGCCAGCAGTCTGCCGTTGATCGACGAGCCCGTCCGCAGCGCGACCATCGTTTTAGTCAGAACAACTCCCTCGAGGTGCGCCGTCGTACCGAGATCCACGCTACCGCTGACCTGCCAGAAGATGTTCTTGGGCAGTGCACCACCCGCAAGGGTGATCTTCACGGTATTGCTGACGGTGAGATTTTGAGCGATCTGGAAAATCCAGACGTCCGTCGCACTGCCAGTGAGCGTGACATCCGTCGGGATCAGGAGACCGGTACCCCATTTGTAGACGCCTGAGGTGAGGGTCATCCCACCGATGTTCCCCGCGCCCAGCTCAGTGAAGTCAGGTGCGCGCCCCGCAGCGTCAGTGAATGCAAGCTGCATATCGCCGACAGCCGTGGTCATGTTGGAGGGTGTGGGTGGTGCGTAATCGGCCG
>JANPOM010000072.1:0-1869 GCA_031427995.1 Anaeromyxobacter sp.
GAGCCATCAGGCCGATCTTCACGGAATCTTCAGCGCCCGCCGCGGGGGAGCCGATCAAGCCCAGCGCGAGCACCAGTCCAAGTTTCTTGAGCATGGATTCTCCAAGGGGTGATTGGGGCGCCCACTAAAACACCACCGGGGAGAGCCGGGAAGCCTTCTTGAAGGGGCTGGTCCGGCGCCGGAAGGATGGCGTGGCGCGTCAAGCCGGGAACGGCTACCGTGACGCCCCTCATGATGACCGGCATCGGCACTAGGTACAGCGCCAGTACGCGGTCGCCACCAGGGTGCGGCGCTCCTTCGGCTCGGCCTTGCGCTTCAGCTCGGCCACCGAGCGATCCCGCTCGGCGTAGCGCTGCGCCTCGGTGGCGCGCAGCTCGTCGAGCTTGCGCCGGTACTCGCGCTCGGCCCGCTCCAGCATGCCGCGCCGGTCCCGCAGCGGCAGGTCCCCCTTGTCGTGCAGCGCCCCACGGGCCCGCTGCCAGGCCTGCCGCGCCGTCTCCACCCCGGCCCGGGTCGCCAGCAGGGTGTCCTCGACGCTCCGGTCCCAGCGCTCGCGTGACTCGTCGAAGGCGGCGCCGGAGCGCTCCTGCACGGAGGTGAGCAGCTGGAGGTGGATGGTGGCCAGCGCCTCCTCCTGCGTCTCGCCGATCGGGACGGTGGCGCCGCGCGGCCCGCCGCGGGCCTGGTCGGCCGGGAGGGCGGCGAACTCCTCGGCCTCGTCGATCGGCAGGGCGTGGAACCTCTCGCCGTCGTGCCAGAGCACCAGATGGACCACCCGCTCCTCGGAGACCAGCGCGTCGATGGTGAACTTGTAGGCGAACCACCAGCCCTCGCGCCCGGCCAGCTTGCCGAGCCGGGCCGGCAGCCGGCTGGAGCGCAGGTCGAGCAGGGCCACCGCGTCCTGCGGCCGCGCCTTGACCTTGTCGGCGGCCACCTTGAGCAGCCTGGCCCGCTTGGTGCGCGAGCGGCCCCCGCCCGGCTCCGGGACCAGCTCGGGCGGCCGGGCCTCGCCCTCATAGGCCGCCTCCAGCAGGGCGTCCTCCTCGGCGTCGCGCCTGGCCACCGCCTCCCTGGCGTCGGCCTCGGCCACCCGCAGCCGGCCGCGCACCTCGCCGTCGAAGCGCTCGAAGAGCAGCGTCCGCGCCGCGCTGAAGCGGGCGGTTATGCGGCCGTCGAGGTCGGTGCGGAGCGCCGTGAAGGCCTGGTCGATCTCGTCGGCCGAGCGGCACGACTGGTAGATGTCGAGCACCCGCTTCTCGAAGTCGATGCCGCTGCCGAGGGCTCCGAGGATCTCGTCGGAGGAGCCGAAGACGCCGTCGAAGAGCGCCAGCTTCTGCGAGAGCAGGTCGTAGAGCCTGGCATCGGCGGCATTGGCGCGGTTGAGGAAGTTCAAGACCAGCACGTCGCGCTGCTGGCCGTAGCGGTGGCAGCGCCCGATGCGCTGCTCGAGCCGCTGCGGGTTCCAGGGCAGGTCGAAGTTGACGACCAGGTTGCAGAACTGGAGGTTGAGCCCCTCGGCCCCGGCCTCGGTCATGAGCAGGATCTGCGAGCTGTCGCGGAACTCCTCCACCAGCGCCGCCCGCTTCTCGGTGCCGGAGACGTCGCCGGAGAGGCAGGTGACCATGTAGCCGCGCGAGCGCAGCACCTGGGCGAGGTGGTCCTGGGTGCGGCGGAACTCGGTGAAGATGACCGCCTTCTCCGGCCAGCCGCAGGCCTTGGCCACCGTGAAGCAGCGGTCCAGGCCGCGCACCAGCGCGTCGACCTTGGCGTTGCGCTTGATGCCGCGCGCCATGCGGGCGCAGTCGCGCAGCTCGGAGAGCTCGCTGCTCATCTGCCGGACCGTGGCCGAGCTGCGGGTGCGGGGCGGGG
>JANPOM010000073.1:0-23219 GCA_031427995.1 Anaeromyxobacter sp.
GGGGACGGTGGCGGCCGCCGCGGGGGGCATCCTCAAGCTGCAGGCCAACGTTCGCCTGAAGGGCCGGGCCGGGTGGGGCGAACTCGAGGTGGCGGTCGACCAGAAGTTCGGGCGGTGACCTCCTTCGCGGCCCGCTTCCAGTTGAGGAAGACCTGCTGCAACTGGCCGGGATCCACGCGGACGTGGTGGCGTGGCGCGTCGAGGCGCGCGAAGGCCAGGAGCTGGCGGGTGAGCTGGGCGCCGCGCTGCGCCGCGAAGACGGAATGGCAAGATCAGCTCGCCGCCTTGGTCACCCGCCCCATGGTCTCGGCCAGGTCCGCTGGCAGGTACGGCTTGGGCAGGAAGGCGGCCACGCCCCGCTCCAGCAGCGCCTGGGCGCGTCCGTCGCGGTCGAGACCCGAGGTGAGCACCACCCGCACGGCGGGGTCGATCTCACGGAGCGCGGCGTAGCAGGCCTCGCCGTCCATGCCCGGCATGGCCAGGTCGAGCAGGACGGCGGCGATGTCGGGCGCACGAGCACGGAACAGCCGCAGCGCCGCCGCGCCGCCGGGCGCGGTGATCACGTCATACCCGACGTGGCGCAGGATGCGCTCCGCCGCCGAGCGGGGCGCGTCGTCGTCGTCGACCACCAGGACCAGCCCCGAGCCGCGCCGCAAGGTCTCCGGGGCCGGCGCCGTGGCCACCCCTCGCACCTCCCGCGACAGGGGCAGGTAGAGGGTGAAGCGCGCGCCCTGGCCCGGCGCGCTGGTCACCTGCACGGTCCCACCGTGGCTCCGGGCGAAGCCGTACACCATGGCGAGCCCCATGCCGGTGCCCCGCCCCAGCTCCTTGGTGGTGTAGAAGGGCTCGAAGATCCGCTCCTGGAGGTCGAGCGGGATGCCCTGGCCGGTGTCGGCGACGGTGATGGCCAGGTGCGGACCGGACAGGAGCCCGGCGTGGCTGCCGGGGATCTTGGCGTCGAGGTCGACCACCCGGGTCTCGAAGGTGAGCTGGCCGCCCGCCTCCATGGCATCGCGCGCGTTGACGGCCAGGTTCAGCACCGCTTGCTGGAGCTGGCCTGCGTCGCCCATCAGCACGCTGGGGCGCGCCTCGAGGTGCTCGACGATCTGGATGCGCTTGTCGATGGTCCGCCCGAGCAGGCGCGACACCTCGCGCAGAACGGCATGGACGTCGAAAGACCGCTCGGTGAACTGCTGGCGCCGCGCGAACCCGAGCAACCCCTTGGTGAGCTCGGCGGCCCGCAGCGCCGCGGTGGTGATGGTCTGGGCCGCGTCGTGGGCCTCGGAGGCCGGCTCGAAAGTGTCGGTGAGCACGGCGGCGTGCCCGAGGATGCCGGTCAGCAGGTTGTTGAAGTCGTGGGCGATGCCGCCGGCGAGCTGGCCGATGGCGTCGAGCTTCTGGGCCTGGTGGAGCTGCTCCTCGCCGCGGCGCTCGGCCGTCACATCCCGCGCGAAGAGCACGACCAACTCCTGCTCGCGGACGCGCAGCCGCTCCAGCGTGAGGGTGGCGAAGCGCGGGGAGTCTCCGCCCTCCAGCGTCACCTCGCGCCTGGCCGAGGTGCCACGGTCGAGGTCGAGCTTGATGGAGAGCCAGGCGTCGAAAGGGATGGGCGGGAAGGCGTCCCAGAGGAGGCGGCCGCGCATCGCCGGCCCTGCGCCTCCCAGTCGGACGAAGGCCTGGTTGGCGTACACCATGCGATCATCCCCGCCGACCCAGGCGATGGCGATGACGGCACGATCGACCACCTGCTGCGTCAAGGTGAGCGCTTGCTCGGCGCGGCGACGCTGTTCCAGCTCGGAGGCCAGCTCGGCGGTCCGGGCGGCCACCTCGTGCTTCAGGGTCTCGGGCTGCCGCAGCACGAAGAAGGAGAAGAGGGCAAGCAGCGCCGCGCCAGCGAAGGCCACCGCGTACTGCAGGACCTGCCAGGGGCCGTTGCGCCGCGCCTCTGCCGGCGCCACCCCGAGCGTCCACTCGCCGTTGGGAACCTTGATCTGGATGTACACGGCCTCTGAGGTCGCCGCGCCCAGGCTCCCGGTGATCCGCAAGACCTGGCCGGTCTGCGGATCCACGCGAGTCAACTCGTAGAGGTACCCTGCCTCGGAGAGGCGGTTCACCTGCGCCGTCGCGAGCAGGTCTCCGATTCTGATCACCGCGGACACCAGCCCCCAGAGCCGTTCGCCGCCCGGCGCCGCGGCGTCGGGCAGGAACACGGCCAGGCGGCCGACCAGTCCCACGCCCCCCTGCCGAAGCTCGAAGGGCCCGGCCACCGTGAGCTGCCGCGAGTCGATGGCGGCGCGCGCCTGGAAGCGGCGATCTGGATCGCGCAGGAGGTCATGCCCGATGGCCGGCTCGTTCCCCTTGAGCGGGAAGATGTTGGTGACGACACCCCCTGGGGAGAGCTGCAGGCTCGAGAGCCCCCCGTAGATGGAGAGCATCTCCGCCGCCAGCGCATCGAACCCATCGACGGCGCCGTGCTGACGGATGATCGAGGCAAGCGCGTAGGTGGCGGAGAGCGAGCGCGAGAGCTGCTGCTCGATTCCGAAGGCCGAACTCGCGGCCGCGTGAACGGCGGCCTGACGCTCCTCGGCGCGCGCCAACCGGTCGTTCTGCCAGATCAGGCCTCCACCGCCACTGGCGAGGAGCGTGAAAAGGGCGAGCGACTTGAGCAGGGGCTTGGGCGCGGTCATGGTGAGGTCCGGCAGCACGCAGGTTCGGCCGAAGGCGAGGAGTCTGCAATCCCCTCCGACCCCCGAACAGATCGTGGACACCTGGCGAACGCCCGCAAACGCCGGCGCCGTGGGTCGCCAGGCTCCAAGGCCTAGGCAAATCGGTAGGTTGCGCGGCGCCCAGCCTTCGCCTCGGTCGGCAGAATCCCCTCTCGCGCTCCCTGCCGGCGTACACTCCGCTCCATGCGCCGCCTCCTCTCGCTGCTCCTGGTCGGCCTCGGGATCGCCCTCGGCCTGGTGATCGCCTGGCGGCTGCTCGCCCCGCGTCCGCCGACGCCCCCCGATCCGCCGGCCATCGTCGAGAAGCTCCGCCAGGTGGCCCGCCTCGAGACCCTCGAGGTGCGGCTCTACAAGAAGGTCACCTTCGCGCCGGAGCCAGAGCCGGCCGACTCGATCTGGGGCGACCTGGCCGGCTGGGTCCGCCACACGCTGGCCCGTCCGCGAGGCAAGGCCATCGTCTTCGCGGTGGCCCATATCGGGCTCGACGTCTCGAAGCTCGGTCCAGGGCAGGTGGAGGTCCGCGACCGGGTGGTGACGCTGGTGCTGCCGCCGCTCCTCACCCAGGTCGAGCTGCTCCCCGGCGAGACCGAGGTGATCGGCTCCAACCTCGATTCGACCGAGACGGCGAAGCTGCTCGAGCTGGCCAAGGTCGGTTTCGAGCGCGAGGTGCGGGCCGACCGGGCGCTGCAGGGCAAGGCCCGCGCCGCCGCCGAGCAGGCGCTCACCGCCCTGCTGCTGCAGGTGGGCGTGACCAGGGTCGAGTTCGTGGAGATGCTGCCGCGATGAGCGGCGATGGGCCGCTGCCGTTGCTCGGCGTCCGGGTGCTCGACCTCTCCCGGTTGCTGCCTGGTCCCTACGCCTCGCTGGTGCTGGCCGATCTCGGCGCCGACGTGATCAAGATCGAGGACCGGAGCGGCGGCGACTACCTTCGCTGGATGCCGCCGCTGGCCGGCGAGCAGTCGGGCGCCTTCCACGCCCTCAACCGGAACAAGCGGAGCCTGGCCCTCGACCTCAAGGCGCCCGGCGGCCCGGGAGTGTTGAAACGGCTGGCCACCACGGCCGACGTGGTGCTCGAGTCGTTCCGCCCCGGCGTGCTCTACCGGCTCGGCGTCGGCTGGACGGCTCTTCGCGAGGCCAACCCGCGGCTGGTGCTCTGCTCCATCAGCGGCTACGGGCAAGAGGGACCCTACCGGGGGCTGGCCGGCCACGACCTCGACTACTGCGCCATCGCCGGCGTGCTGGCGGTCAACGGCCCGGCCGAGCGGCCGCTGCCTCTCGGCGTTCAGGTGGCCGACCTCTGCGGCGGGGCCTGGCCGGCGGTGACCGGCATCCTCGCCGCCCTGCTGCGCAGGAACGCCACCGGCCTCGGGGCCCATGTCGACATCTCCATGACCGATGGCGCGGCCGCCATGCTGGCCATGCCCCAGGCCATGGCCGACGCCCGCGGGACACCGCTGCGGCGCGAGACAGAGCTGCTCAACGGCGGCGCCGCCAGCTACCGGGTCTACCGGACCGCCGACGGACGCCATGCGGCGCTGGGCGCGCTCGAGCCTCGGTTCTTCTCGCGCTTCTGCGCCGCGGTGGGCCGGCCCGAGTTGGCCGAGCGGCAGTTCGACGACGACCGCGGCGCCCTGGTGACCGAGCTGACCGCCATCTTCGCCACCCGGACCCGCGACCAGTGGGAGAGGCTCGGCCAGGAGCACGACTGCTGCCTGGCCCCGGTGCTGGAGGGGAACGAGCCCAAGGCCGACCCGCAGCTCAGGTCCCGAGGTCTCTTCCTCGAGGTGGAGACGCCCTGGGAGGGGAAGGCCATACCCTCGCTGGCCACGCCGGTGCGCCTGGCAGGGGTGAGCCCGCCGCTGCGGCCGGCGCCTCGGCTCGGGGCCGACACCGACGCGGCGCTCCAGGAGGCCGGCTACTCAAACGGGGAGGTGACGGCCCTGCGGGCCGCCGGGGTGGTCGGTGCCCCAGACATGGCATGGCCCTCGCCGAACCGGCTGGGCTAGAGTGCGCTCTCCCGTTCTGGTCACTCCCCGTCGCGCCGCCCCCGGAGGTCCCGTGTACATGCCGAGAACGCTGATTCGCTTCGCCCTGCTCCTCGCCCTGGTTCCCGGCCTCGCCGCCGCGGCGCCGAGCAAGGAGTCGAAGTCCAAGAAGCCCCGGCTCGCCATCCTCGACTTCCCCGCGACCCACGGCGCCTACGCCCACTGCACCGGGTGGGGCAGCAACGCCTCGGCCATGTCCGACGCCCTGCGTGAACTCTTCACCACCGAGATCATGGAGAAGGCCAACGGCCGGATCCGGCTGGTGGAGCGGGCCAGGCTCCAGGAGATCCGCTCCGAGCTGAACTTCCAGAAGTCGGACGAGGTCGATCCGGCCTCGGTCCAGAAGGCCGGCAAGCTGCTGGGCGCCAAGTACGTCCTGACCGGGAAGATCACCCGCTTCGCCTGCAAGGTGAGCGAGGCCGGCACCGGCTGGGGCGTCAGCGCGCTGGTCGGCAAGGCGACCGGCAGCAGCCTGGCCGGCGCCGTGGCCGGCAGCGTCGACGTGAAGCAGGTCAAGTTCACCGGCCGCCTCGATGCCCGGCTCATCGAGGTCGAGACCGGCGAGGTCCTGGTCGCCTTCAAGGACGAGAACGAGACCGGCAACACCTCCGCCAAGGTGGCCGGCACCGGCGGCGGCGTGCAGTACGACGACGAGCTGGCCAACAAGGTCTTCGAGCCGCTGGTCGCCAAGATGGCCTCCAAGATCGTCAAGAAGACGGTGGCGGCCAACGAGGACGAGGAGGAGGAGTAATAGTGGCCAGCCCCAGGCAGGACGACGTGACGAGAGCGCCGGAACCGAAGCGAGGCTGGCGCCCGATGACGCAGCAGCGGACCGACCAGGCCGCCTGCCGCGGCGAGAGGATCGGCGCTCGCGGTGGTCATCTCGCCTGGAAGGCCCTACTGAGCCCATGATCGCCCTCCTGCTCGCCGCGGCGCTGGCCGTGTCGCCGGATCCGGTGCCCGCGTCGGCACCGGCGCCGCCGCTCAAGATCGCCACCCTGCAGCTCGAGGGATCGGGCCTACCGGAGGGGATGGCCGCTTCGGCCACCGTGCTGGTCCCGACCGAGGTGCGCCGGGCCCGGCCCGATGCGCGGGTGATCTCCTCGGAGGACGTCCGCTCGCTGCTGAGCCACCAGAAGAACCGGCTGGTGCTCGGCTGCGGCGCCGACGCCGCCTGCCTCGCCGACCTCGGTGGCCTGCTCGGCGTCGACGAGATCGTGGCCGGCCGGCTGGGCCGGCTCGGCGAGACCTGGGTGCTGGAGCTGCGCCGGCTCGACGTGAAGCAGGCGCGCAACCTCGCCTCGGTGACCCGGGCGGTCGGCAGCGCCGAGGCGCTCGTCGGGGCGGTCCGATCAGCTGCCGTTGAGCTCTACGCCGCGGCATCCGCTCCTGCTGGCGGCACTCAAGCCGGCGGCGCGGTGGCCGGCGGCACCGAGGCGGGCGGCGCGGGCGTGGCCGACCCGAACCAGCCGCCGGTCCGGCTCCCCGACGACTCCTCGCTGCCCGGCCCGAGCCTGGTGAAGGGCGACCTGGACCTCATGCCGCTCGGCTACAAGGGGACGCGCCACCGCTCGGTGCATGAGCTGGTGAAGCGGGTCATCGTCGATGGCGGCTTCCCGCTCGAGAGGGAGCGGCTCGACGACGACGCCGCGCTCACCATGCGGACCGAGTGGACCTCGATCGAGCGGGGCCGGCGCATCCGCTTCCGGGTCCGCGTCGACGGCCAGGTGGCGCTCGACCTCGACCGGGAGAGCTGCGACGCCACCGGCTGCCGGGAGACCGAGAGCCTGTCGCGCCGCGAGGCCACGCTGGCCACCGACGTCTACGCCGTCATCCGCGGGCAGCTCACGCAGGTGCGTTGATGCGCTTGGCGGGCCGCTACTCCCCGATGATCTTCACGAGCACCCGCTTGACGCGCCGGCCGTCGAACTCGCCATAGAAGATCTGCTCCCAGGGGCCGAAGTCGAGGACCCCGTCGGTCACCGCCACCACCACCTCGCGCCCCATCACCTGCCGCTTCAGGTGGGCGTCTCCGTTCTCTTCGCCGGTTGCGTTGTGGCGGTAGGTCTCGACGCCGGCGGCGAATGGGGCCAGCCGCTCCAGCCAGGCCGCGTAGTCGTGGTGGAGCCCCGGCTCGTCGTCGTTGATGAAGACCGAGGCGGTGATGTGCATGGCGTTGACGAGGCAGAGCCCCTCGCGGATGCCGCTCTGGCGCAGCACCTCCTCCACCTTCGAGGTGATGTTGACGAAGCCGACCCGCTCCGGCGTGTTCATGTCGAGGGTCCAGCGAAACGACTTCATGGCGCCTCCCGGGGTGTCATCTTGGAGCCATGGGGAGCGCGCCGACCAGGGCACGCCCCTGGACGGCCGATGGCGTGACGCCGCGGCCCGGGCAAGGCGCTGGGGGGTTCTGGCTCAGTGCCCCCACGTCTTCTCTCCCGCCTCGATCCTCACCGGCAGCACGTTCCGCGGCAGCGGCAGCGGGCAGGTGGCGTAGGGCGAGAAGGCGCAAGGCGGGTTGTAGGCGCGGTTGAAGTCGAGCACCACCGTGCCGCCGGAAGGCGCCTGCGCCGAGAGGAACCGCCCCGCCCCATAGGTATCCTGGGGCGCCGTCTGGTCCTTGAAGACGAAGAAGAGCCCGTCGCCGTCGAGCGTCGGCTCGAGCGCGTACTCGGTGCCGGCGACCGTGAACCAGGCCCGGCCGGTGGCCTGCTCCTGGGTCGGGATCCCGACCACGCTCGGCACCTCCACCTGGCGCGGCGTGGCGTAGGCCTCCCAGCGCGCCGTGAGGCGCCAGCGCGGGTCAGGCGTGAAGGTGTCGATGCCGGTGAAGCCCTTGCGGCCCGGGCTCTCGGCGTCCCAGGTCCGCAGCGCCAGCTTGCCGCCGCGGTCGATGACCTGCGCGGTCCGGCTCCCGGTGGCGACCCGGTCGGGCGAGCCGTCCTTGTCGGAGGAGAGCCGGCGCGAAATCACGGGCGCGCCTCCCAACGTCCAGCCATCAGCGGTCGTGGCGGTGAGCGTCACCTTCCCGCCCGCCACCGTGAAGAGCCCCGGCAGCCCGTGGATCCGGTTCTCCCCCTCCCTGAGCCAGTGGAGCCCGGTCAGCGCCAGCCAGCCCAGCGGCTTCCGCAGGCCAGCCAGCCGCTTCTCCCTCCAGGCCCTCCACTCGGCCTCGAAGGCCTCCGGGGAGGGGGCCGGCGGGACGGCGGCAAGGAGGAACGCGGAGACGAGGACGACGGCGGTCGCGGTCATGAGGCGGAGTCTACCCGCCGGCCCGCGAGCCCCGCCACCAGCCCGCCTCCCGTGAGCTGGACCGGCCGGCGCGGCAGCGGCGCCCAGGAGAAGCCGGCCACCAACTCGGCCGCCGCACACCTGGTCCCGATCGGCACCAGCCCGCAGCTGGCCGCCAGCAGCCCCAGCACCGCCTCCGGCGCCACCCCAGCCTCGCGCAGCTCGCCGAGGGAGCTCGCCCCGTGGCGCTTGGCCAGCCGCTCGCCGTCCTCACCCACCACCAGTGGGACGTGGGCGAAACGCGGGGCCGGGAGGCCGAGCGCGGAGTAGAGCAGCAGCTGGCGCGCCGTGGAGGGGAGCAGGTCGTCGCCGCGGACCACCTCGGTGATCTCCATGGCGGCGTCATCCACCACCACCGCCAGCTGGTAGGCGGCCACCCCGTCGGCCCGCATCACCACGAAGTCGCCGGTGGCGGCCGCCGGCTCGAAGCGGCAGGGGCCGTGGACGGCGTCCTCGAAGCCGACCTGGCCCGGCTCGACCCGCAGCCGGAAGGCCGGGCGCCTCGCCGCCGAGCGGCGCGCCACCTCGGCCTGGGAGAGGTCGCGGCAGGTGCCCGGGTAGCGCGGCCCGTCGTCGGCCGGGCCGTGGGGCGCCCGCGCCGCAGCGGCGACCTCGGCGCGGGAGCAGAAGCAGGGGTAGGCGCGGCCGGTCTGGAGCAGCCGATCGAGGGCCGCCTGGTAGCGCCCGCCCCGCTCCGACTGCCGGTAGGGGCCGGCGCCGCCGCCCAGCTCCGGCCCCTCGTCCCAGCCGAGCCCGAGCCAGCGCAGCTCGTCGAGGATGCGGTCCTCCATGCCCGGGCGCACCCGCGGCGGGTCGAGGTCCTCGATCCGCATCACCAGCGCCCCCTGGTCCGACCGGGCCGCCAGCCAGGCCAGCAGGGCGGTCCGTCCGTTCCCGAGATGGAGCGGGCCGGTGGGACTCGGGGCGAGGCGGCCGCGGTAGGTCATTTGATCCGGGCCCCGGTGGGAGAGTGGCGGAGGGGGCGTTCGACTGATATCCCACAGGGGCGAGGGTGCTCAAGCGCACCACGCGCCTCGACCATGCCACGCACCGCCGGCGTCCTCATCCCGCTCTTCTCGCTCCGCTCCGCCACCGACTGGGGCGTGGGCGAGATCCCCGACCTCGTCCCCTTCGCGCGCTGGTGCTCCGGCGCCGGCATCGGCGTGGTGCAGGTGCTCCCCGTGGCCGAAGCGGCGCGCGGCCAGAACTCGCCCTACGCGGCCCTCTCGGCCTTCGCCATCGACCCGGTCTACCTGGCCATCGACGCGCTGGACGACTTCGCCGAGGCCGGTGGCCATGACGCCCTCGCTCCGGCCGACCGCAAGCTGCTGGCCGAGGTGCGCGCCTCGCCGACGGTCCGCTGGAACGAGGTGCGGACCCTGAAGACCCGGGCGCTGGAGCTGGCCTTCCAGTCCTTCGTCAAGGAGCAGTGGCAGCGCAAGACCCGGCGCGCCCGCGAGTTGGAGCGGTTCGCCCGCGAGCAGGCCATCTGGATCGACGACTACGCCCTCTTCGTCTCCATCCACGACGAGCTGATGGGCGGCCAGAGCTGGCTGGAGTGGCCGGCGCCGCTGCGCGACCGGGAGGCCGGCGCCCTGGCCGACACCCGGGCCGAGCTCAGCGAGCGGGTGCTCTTCCGGGTCTGGCTGCAGTGGCTCTGCGATCGGCAATGGCACGCGGCACGGCGCGGCGCCAACGCCGTCGGCGTCGAGCTGGCCGGCGACATCCCCTTCATGGTGGCCGGCGACTCGGCCGACGTCTGGGCGCGGCGCGACGACTTCCGGCTCGACGCCCGGGTCGGCGTGCCGCCCGACGCCTTCAGCGCCACCGGGCAGGACTGGGGGCTGCCGGTCTACCGCTGGGCCGACATGGAGGCCGGTGGACATGTCTGGATGACGGCCCGCTCCGAGCGGATGGCCGATCTCTACGGCCTCTACCGCGTCGACCACGTGGTCGGCCTCTACCGCACCTACTACCTCCCCAACGACGGCGCCCCGGCCGCCTTCGTCCCGGCCGACCAGCTCTCGCAGGTGGCCAACGGCGAGTCGATGGTGGCGCTCTTCTCCAGGCGCGCCCGCGTCATCGCCGAGGATCTCGGCGTGGTCCCCGACTTCATCCGCGCCTCGCTCGACGCCCTGGCCGTCCCCGGCTACCGGGTGCAGCGCTGGGAGCGGGACTGGAACGAGCCGGGCCAGCCCTTCCGCGACCCGGCCGCCTGGCCGACCGTCTCGGTGGCCACCACCGGCACCCATGACACCGACTCGCTGGCCGATTGGTACGACTCGCTCGCCGCCGAGGACCGGCGCGCCCTGCTGGCTCTCCCAGGCCTGGCCGCGCTCCGGCAGAGGGCCCCGGACCGCTTCGACGGCGCCGTCCGCGACGCGCTGCTGGAGCTGCTCTACGCCTCCAGCTCCGACCTGCTGCTGCTCCCGTTCCAGGACCTGCTCGGCCACCGGGAGCGGGTCAACGTCCCTGGAACCGTGAACGACCAGAACTGGACCTACCGGATGCCGACCACCATCTTGCGTCTCATCGCCGATCTCGAGGCCCGGATGCGGCTGCGCGGGCTGGCCGAGCGAACCGGGCGAAGCAGCGCCCCGCCCCAGTCGAGATGACCGCCGCCAGCGCCCCCCGAGGAGCCGTCAGGCCGGGGTGCTTCTACCTCATCCGTCATGCCAGGGCCGAGGGGACCGCGCCGGGCGGCGATGCGGGCCGGCGCCTCACGCCCGAAGGGCGCGACGCCTTCCGCCAGTCGGTCCTCTCGCTGGTCGGCCGGCTGGTGGTTCGGCGCATCCATGCCAGCCCGCTCCTGCGCGCCCGCCAGACCGGCGACCTGCTGGCCGCCATGCTCGGCGCGCCGCTCGAGGAGGAGGGGGAGCTGGCCAGCGGCGTCTCGAGCGCACGGCGGCTGCTGGCGCTGGGCGCCGAGCTGGGCGACGGGGCGGCGTTGATCGGCCACAACCCGGAGCTGGCGGAGGCGATCGGCCTGGCGGCCGGACGCGAGCTCGACATCCCTCCGGGCACGGTCGCCGCCATCGGCCTCGACGGCCGGCTCGCCTGGCTCGCCCACCCGGGCCGACGGCGTTAGGAGCCCGTAGGGCGTAGGGCTCGGCTGCGCACTGAAGCGCTCCGCGGAGCCCAGTACCGCGAGTCTCCAGCCGCCAGCGATGCCGGCATTCGCGGGGCTGCGCTCTTGGAGGTCGCTGGCGCTGGTATGCTCGCCGGCGTGACCGACTCGACCCAGGCCGCTGCCCAGGCCGCCGCCCAGCCCGCCGCCGTCCCCGGGCCGCCCGCCTTCGTGCAGGATCTCGACACCCTGGTACGGGCCCGCTACCCGCTGGTCTGGCTGGTCACCTCAGAGGAGCAGCGGATCGAGGGGATCCTCGGCGAGCTGGCCACCCGCCACGGCAAGGCGCTGGTCGGCTGGTCGGTGACGCGCGGCTTCCGCCGGCTTGGCGGGGCCCGCACCCGCCCACCCGACGAGGTCCGCGAGCCGGTGGCGGCGCTGCAGGCCATCGAGAAGCTCTCCGAGCCCTCGCTGGTGGTGCTGGAGGACTTCCACGCCTTCCTCGGCGACTCGACGGTGGTCCGCGCCTTGCGCGACCTGGCCCACGCCCTCAAGTCGACCTACTCGACGGTGCTGATCCTCTCCCCGGTGCTCACCATCCCGCCGGAGCTGGAGAAGGAGATCACGGTCCTCGACGTGCCGCTCCCGGCCGCCAGCGACCTGCTGGAGCTCTTGAGGGAGATCGTCTCGGTGGTGCGCCAGGACGGCAAGTCGAAGGTGGAGCTGACCAGGGAGGATGCCGAGCACCTGGTGCGCGCCGCCCTCGGCCTGACGCTCTCCGAGGCCGAGAACGCCTTCGCCAAGGCCATCGCCAGCGACGGCAGGCTCTCCCGCGACGACGTCAAGCTGGTGCTGGAGGAGAAGCGGCAGATCATCCGCAAGAGTGGGCTGCTCGAGTATTTCTCCCCCGACCTCTCGCTCACCGGAGTGGGAGGCCTGGAGGTCTTGAAGGCCTGGCTGACCCGGCGCGGCGCCGCTTTCTCCGAGGCGGCCCGGCGCTTCGGCCTGCCAGAGCCGAAGGGGCTGCTGCTGCTCGGCGTGCAGGGCTGCGGCAAGAGCCTGACCGCCAAGGCCATCGCCGCCACCTGGCGCATGCCGCTGCTGCGGCTCGACATGGGGCGCATCTTCTCCGGGCTGGTCGGCTCCTCGGAGGAGAACCTGCGCCGCGCCATCAAGGTGGCCGAGAGCGTGGCCCCGGTGGTGCTCTGGATTGACGAGATCGAGAAGGGGCTCTCCGGCCTGGCCTCCTCCGGCTCGGTCGATGGCGGAGTCACCGCCCGGGTCTTCGGCACGCTGCTCACCTGGCTGCAGGAGAAGACCGCCCCGGTCTTCGTGGTGGCCACCGCCAACCGCATCGACATGCTGCCCCCCGAGCTGCTGCGCAAGGGGCGGTTCGACGAGATCTTCTTCATCGACCTGCCGGCCGCGCTTGAGCGCCAGGAGATCCTGCGCATCCACGTCGCCAACCGGAGGCGCGACCCGGCCCGCTATGACCTGGCCGGGCTGGCGCACACCGCTGCCGGGTTCAGCGGCTCCGAGCTGGAGCAGCTGGTGGTGGCCGGACTGCACGACGCCTTCGCGGAGGGAGGCGAGCTGGAGCAGCGCCACCTGGACCGGGCGGTGGCCGACGCCCGCCCACTCTCTGTCACCATGCGCGAGGAGATCGTGCGGCTGCGCGAGTGGGCCTCCACCCGCACCCGTCAGGCCTCGGCCCCGCCGTCCGGGGGCGTCCAGTGACCGATTCGAAGCACCATCGATTCCGCCGGCTGGAGCGGCCGCGCACCACCGAGCCCGGGGAGGCGGCCGCGCCGAGCGGGACCGGGACCCGCATCGAGGCGGTCCGCGGTCCCGGCCAGGACCCGGCCCCGTCGGCGCCGGCCGAGGCGGATCCCGGCGCCTCCGGCCACCTCGACCGGTTTCGGCCCCCGGCCGAGCGCGGCCTCGAGCTCGACCTCTCCGACCACGACCGCCAGCCCTTCCTCCGCTGCGCCGGCTGTGAGACCGACAACTTTCGCGCCGCCGCTCGCTGCACCACCTGCGGCGCCGACCTCGACACCGAGCCGCAGCGCGCCTTCAACCAGCGCTTCTGGACCGGCCGGAAGGCCGAGGCGGCGGCCGAGGCCGAGGCGAGCGCGGCCCGGCGTACCCTGCTCGACGAGGAGCAGGCTCGCATCGCGGTCCTGCGGCGGGAGGGGGCCGAGCTGATGGCGCGGCAGGTCGGGGACGCCGAGAGGCGGAGGTTGGAGCGCGAGGGGTTCACACCGGGCTGGGGGGGCGGGTCGTCGCCCCTCGACTGGTCGGGCGAGGTCGCCCCGTCCGCCCTCCCCATGGGCGTCCGCCTGCTGCGCCGGCTGCCGCCAGGGTGGCCGATTCCCGCGGGCGTCGCCCTGGCACTTCTGCCGTTCCTGCTCTACCTGCTGGCCCCGCTGGCCGGCCTGGTGGCCGGGGCGGTGCTGCTGGTCCTCTTCTCCCCACCCGGGTGGCGCTCCCGCTTCGGCTCGCGCCTGGACCGCTGAACTTCGCTTGATCTCCCTCCGGCGATTGGCGAATCTGCCACGCTCACCGTTTTCGCGGCCGCCCCCGGCCCCCTCCTGGAGCTTGAAGTGCCCAACCCGAGTCCCGAGCTGGTCGAGAAGGCGGTCAACACCATCCGCATGCTCTCGGCGGACGCCGTCCAGCAGGCCAACAGCGGTCACCCGGGCATGCCCATGGGGGCGGCCGACATGGCCTTCGTCCTCTGGTCGCGCCACCTCCGCTTCGACCCCGGCGAACCGCGCTGGCTCGGGCGCGACCGCTTCCTGCTCTCGGCCGGCCATGGCTCGGCCCTGCTTTACTCGCTGCTCCACCTCTTCGGCTTCGACTGCACGCTCGACGACCTGAAGCAGTTCCGGCAGCTCGGCGCCCGCACCGCCGGCCACCCCGAGTTCGGCCACCTGCCGGGCGTCGAGATCACCAGCGGCCCGCTCGGCCAGGGGTTCGCCAACGGCGTCGGCTTCGCCCTCGGCCAGTCGATGCTCTCGGCCAGGCTCGGCGCCGGCAACCCCATGGCCGACCACTTCACCTACGCCATCGTCTCCGACGGCGACCTGATGGAGGGCGTGTCGGCCGAGGCGGCCAGCTTCGCCGGCCACCACCAGCTCGGCCGGCTCATCTACCTCTACGACGACAACGGCATCACCATCGACGGAGCGACCAGCATCACCTTCACCGGCGAGGACGTGACCCGTCGCTTCGAGGCCTATGGCTGGCAGGTGCTCTCGGTGGAGGGGCGCGATCACCCCGCCATCCAGGGGGCCATCGAGGCGGCCAAGGCCGACCCGCGCCCGTCCCTCATTCGCGTCAAGACGGTGATCGGCTACGGCTCCCCGAAGAAGGCCGGCACCTCCGGAGCCCACGGCGCGCCGCTTGGCGACGACGAGCTCAAGGCGACCAAGCAGGCGCTCGGCTGGCCGGTGGAGCCGCGCTTCCTCGTCCCCGACGAGGTGCGGACCTTCTTCGGCCGGCTGGTGGCGGAGAAGCAGGTGGCGAAGCGGACCTGGACCGAGAAGGCCGACGCCTGGCGCAAGCAGAACCCTGTCGAGTCGGCGCTGCTCGACACCCACGTCACCCGCTGGGTGCCGGCCCGCATCCAGGACCGGCTGCTCGAGGCCGGTCCCGGTGCCGACGCCACCCGCAAGCTCTCGGCGGCGGCGCTCAACCGCGTCGCGCCCATGGTCCCGTCGCTGGTGGGCGGCTCGGCCGACCTGTCCGAGTCGAACCTCACCGAGATCAAGGGCGGTGGCGCCTACTCGCCCGCCAGGCTCGACGGCCGCAACATCCAGTTCGGCATCCGCGAGCACGCCATGGGGGCCATCGCCAACGGAATGGCCTACGACGGCCTCCACATCCCCTACGTCGCCACCTTCCTCCAGTTCGCCGACTACATGCGCCCGGCGGTCAGGCTGGCGGCGCTGGCGAAGCTGCAGGTGCTCTACATCTGGACCCACGACTCGATCTTCCTCGGCGAGGACGGCCCGACCCACCAGCCGGTCGAGCACCTCACCGCGCTCCGCTGCATTCCCAACTTGCACGTGGTGCGGCCGGTGGACGGCGAGGAGGTGGCGGTCGGCTGGGCCCACGCCCTGACCCGCCGCGACGGTCCGACCGCGCTGATCCTGACCCGGCAGAAGCTGGCGCCGGTGGTGCGCCAGGGCGGGTTCGACGCCGCCAAGGCGGCCCGCGGCGGCTACGTCATCTCGGCGCCGGCCGGTGCGCGCTTCACCGTCATCGCCACCGGCAGCGAGGTGCCGCTGGCCGCGGCCGCGCTGGAGTTGCTGGCGAAGCAGGGGCTCCCGGGCCGGCTGGTCTCGATGCCCTGCCTCCAGTGCTTCGAGGCGCAGGAGCGGGCCTGGCGCGACGAGGTGATCCCGCCCGGCCTGCCGGTAGCCGCGGTGGAGGCAGCGGTTGGGCTCGAGTGGTGGAAGCTGACCGGCCGCGACGGGCTGGTGATCGGCGTCGACCGCTTTGGCGCTTCAGGCCCGGAGAAGGCCCTGGCGGAAGCCTATGGCCTGACCCCGGCCAAGGTGGCGGAGCGGCTGGAGAAGTGGGTCGGGACAGCGCGGACGAACTGAGCCATCGACGGGCGCGGCGAGCCCCGACCCGGCATTGACGCCCGCCAGTGGCGCGGCTAAGCCTCTTGGCATGCTCCCTGCCGCCCGCCGCACCGTGGCCCTGGCCCTGGCCCTGCTCGCCCTCTCCGTCGCCTGCGGCGGCAAGAGCAGTCCCCCGGCAGCGCCCCTGCTCGAGCTCGCCTGCGCGGTCAGCTCCTCCGGCTCCGACCCGGTCCTGACCGTGCTGGGACGGGCCCGGAGCACGGCCCCGGCTACCGCGGCTCCCATCACGGTGACCATGCAGATCAATCCGGCCCCGGTGACCTTCACCTTGAGTGGAGAGGGCTGGACCGGCGCCGGGGAGTTCCGGCCCGGCAACCTCCTGGCCGGGATGAGCCTGATCGGGCAGGCGGTCGTCGACGGCAGCCCGGCCTCCACCAGCTGCGTGGTTCAGACCGGCCTCCCGGCCTTCTCCGCCCACCTGGTCCGGACCGCGACCGGCGCCGACCTCTCCTGGAGCGCCGTGCCCGGGGCGGTCACCTACCGCTGGTCGCTGCGAGGCGGCGCCGGTGGCGCGGTGGTGGCATCGGGTAGCTCCACCGGCACCAGCGCCCAGGTGGCCGCCACGCTCGACCCCGCCACCCTCTGGCTGGCCGAGGTGGGGGCCTACGCCTTCACCGGCGCCGAGACCTCCTTCCCCTCTCCGCTGCCGGCACCGGGCGCCTCCTTCAGCCGGGCCTTCTTCACCGGCGGCAGCGGCGGTGGCGATGGCACCTCGGCCTGGCAGCTCTTCGCCCCGGGCGACTACCTGGGTGGCACTCTGACGGTCGGCTTCCCGGCGGTGGCGGCCGGAGAGCGGCTGGCGGTGCTGCTGCTCAACGCCGGGGGGGCGGAAGGCACGGGCGCCACCGTCAACGTGGTCGGCACCGGCGCTCCGCTGCTGGCCGAGCCGAAGCCTCCTCAGGCGGCGCTGGCGAGGGCCGACCTGAGCCCGCCCGGTGGCTGGCAGTTCGACCGCTCGCGGGCGGAGGCCGGCGAGGCGCTGGTGGCCGCTTTCCGCGAGGAGACCATCCGAAAGCTGCGCGACGGCCGGCTGCGGCGGGTGACGGCGCCGCCTACGGCCCGCGGACCACTGGCGGCGCTCGCGGCGCTGCCGGCGTTGCCTGCGACCCGCAGCTTTTGCCAGTTTCGCTGGGCCGACACCGGCCCCACGCCGCTCTGGCTCCCCGCCAGGCTGGCCTTCGAGACGGCCCACGCCGGCTTCTACTACACCACCGAGGTGGAGCCCGGCATCACCGCGGCGGTGGCGGCTCGGGCCGCGGCCCTGCCCGTCCCACAGGTCCCACCCGGCCCGACCGATGTCGCCCCGTTCTGGGGCGAGCTGGGCGCCGCCTTCGAGAGCAAGATCTATCCGGCGCTCGACACCTACTTCGGCCCCATGAGCGACGTGGACGGCAACGGCAAGGTGGTCTTCCTGCTCGCCAACCTTGGCAAGCAGGGGTCCGCGTTCACGATGGGCTACTTCTGGCCCGGCGACATCGAGCTGGCGGCTGCCACCTTGAGCAGCTGCCCGAGGGCCGTGGCTGGCAACCGGACCGACATGCTCTACCTGATGGACCCGGGAACCTTCACCGACCTGACCCAGGCGACCGGGGCCAACTACGCGGCGGGCCTCGCCTCGCTCGTCGAGGGCGAGTACCCGAGCGTCATGGCCCATGAGCTCCAGCATGACGTCAACTACAACGCCCGCTGCCCGGCCGGCGCGGCCTGCGGCCCCGACGAGGAGCTCTGGCTCAACGAGGGGCTCTCCATGCTCTCCGAGACGGTGGCCGGCTACGGGCTCCACCATTCCAGCAGCCGCGCCAACGTCCGGCGCTATCAGGGTGAGCTCGACCCAGACTCGGGCCTCCCCTACTACCGGACCTACAGCATGACCAGCTGGGAGGGGAACCCCACCGGCAACTACGCCGGCGTCCAGGCCTACATGCAGTACCTGCTCGACCACGCTTCACCGGCCATGACCCGGGCGCTCGAGAACCGGTGGCTAACCGGCAAGTCCAACGTCGAGGCGGCCACCGGCATCCCCTGGGAGCTCGGGTTCGCCCGCTGGGCTACCGCCATGGTCGTCTCCAACGAGGACCGGGCCGAGCCAAACGGCGCCGCCGGCCTCATCACCTCGGCCGGCAACCAGCTGGCCAGCCCGGTCTTCAACCTCCTCGGCGACGGAGCAACCGACGACTACGTGCCCTGGCACCACTACACCGGCTTCTGCACCATCGGCGGGGTGCGCTACCCGAAGCAGCGGACCGCCTACGTGGCCTACCTCCCGCTGGTCTCGACCTCGACCGTCTCGCTGCGCCGCGACGGCTGGACCGCCTTCGCCACCGGAGCCGGCTCGGGCGGCACCGCGACCATCACGGTGCAGAGCGCGGCGAGCGTGCCGCCCCACGTGGTGGTCGTGAAGTACACCGGCCTGCTGCCGACCTACACGCCGCCGGTCGCCACCTGCCCGTAGACGCGCCGCCGGCCAGCGGTCTCCCGGGGCCAGCTGCTGAAGTGAGAACGGCGCGACCGCACTCGCGATCGCGCCGAATTCCTCTCGACTGGCCTCGCTAGGCGCGAGCGACCGGCTGCGTCGCCGGCGGCTGGACGGCCGTCAGCGGCCTGCGCTCGATCCGCTCCCCGTTGGCGAGCATCTTGAGCGAGAGCGAGAGCAGGCTGGCGAGCAGCTCGCCCGAGCCGGGCACGTCGAGCTTGCGGTAGATCCGCTTGCGGCGGGCCCGGATGGTCTCGGGCGAGACGCCGGCGGCCGCCGCCGAGTCCTTGCAGGCGAAGCCCTGGGCGATGCGCAGCACCTCGGCGCGCTCGGCCGGCGTGAGCGTGGAGCCTTCCATGAAGCGGGCGGCGAACGGAGTGAGAATCTCGATGTCGATCTGAGCCATGGTCTATCCCCCGTCATGCTGGCCCCGACGATCGGAGCCCTCTCTCCGGAGTCACCCCACTCAAGGCGTCGAGGTACTCTTACTCGGCGCCCCCCCAGGGACGAACCCGGCAAACCACAGGTTAATACCGCCCCAACGGGTTGCCACCCCCCTGTGGCGTAATTTTTTTAAACTACCGAGGTTACAGCGTATTATAGCCGTATCCTGGACGAGCGACTCGGACGGGTCTGCACCCATCAAGAGCCCCTATACCCGGATGGAGGAGGGACCTCAGCCCATCGAGATTCGGTCGCGACGCTTCGGCGGCTCGGCCGAGACGGCGCGATCGCCGCCGGCCTCTCGCGCGCCGGCAAGCGCCACGGTGGCGCGCTTCACCAGCGCCCCGAACGAGACGGTGCCGTGGCCGTCGTGACTCGCCAGCCCGACGCTGACCGTGAGCGGGTTGGTGCTGGGGCGTTCCCGGACCCGCCCGCAGATGCGCCGGGCCACCTGCAGCCCGCCGGCGGTGGCTGTGTGCGGCATCAGCACCACCAGCCGATCGTCGCTGAAGGGAACGCTGACGTCGATGTCGCGCACGGCGGCGGCCACCACGCCGGTCAGCTCTCCGAGCAGGGTGGCCCGCGCCTTCGGGTCGAGCTGCCCGGAGAGCTCCTCCCAGCGATCGACCGAGATCAGCGCCAGCGAGAGCGGGAAGCCGTAGCGGCGCGAGCGCTTCACCTCGACGAAGAGGAGCCGCTTCAGGAAGGCCAGGTCGTGAGCCCCCGAAGCGGCACGTGAAGCGGCGGCGCGCGCCAGACCGGCCGCCTCCCGGCGGGCCGCGGTGAGCCGGGCCGCCAGAGCGCAGGTCCCCGCCACCTGCGACGGGATGAGGGGGCCGATCAGCACCCCGTCGGCGCCGAGCGCGCCTGGGAAGCCCTGAGCCTCCTCCTCGTCGAAGAAGACCGCCACCACCGCCAGGTGCTTATCGGCCCGCCGCAGCTCGGCCACCACCAGCTCGGCCCCGGCGGCGCCCCGGACCAGCGCCACCTCGTGGTGAGCCGGATCTACCGAGCCGGCGACCGCGGCGGGCAGGACGGCGTCGACGGCGAAGCCAGCCGGTTCGAGGTCCCGCCTGAGGGCGGTGACCACCGGCTCCGACTCGATCGCGACGAGGATGCGTCCGGCCATGGGTGCTGAAGGCAATGTATCATCCCGGATGACGTGGCCCTCCCTCGAATCGCCCTCGCGCAGATCGACCCGACCGTCGGTGACTTCGATGGCAACGCGGCGCTGATCAGGCTGGCCGCCGGGCAGGCCCGCGCCGCCGGGGCCACGCTGGTGATCTTCCCGGAGCTGGCCCTCTGCGGGTATCCGCCGCGCGATCTGCTCGACCTGCCCGAGTTCCTCGATCGCTCCGACGCAACCCTGGCCGAGCTGGCCGCCCCGGCCGACTGGTCGCGTGGCCTCTCGCTGCTCATCGGCTTCCCGGAGCGGGTCGCGGGGGCGCCCCCGCCCGGGCTGATGAACTCGGTGGCGCTCATCTCCGGCGGCCGGGTCGCCGCGGTCGGGCGCAAGTCCCTGCTCCCCAGCTACGACGTCTTCGATGAGACCCGCTACTTCCTCCCGTCGGGCGCCGCCACCGCCGCCGCCATCCCCGGGTTCGACGAGCCGGTCGGCCTCTCGGTCTGCGAGGACGTCTGGAACGACAAGCGCTTCTGGCAGCGCCCCCGCTACGGCCGTGATCCCCTCGCCGAGCTGGTGAGCGGCGGCGCCCGGCTGGTGGCCAACGTCTCGGCCTCCCCATACGCGCTCGGCAAGCCGGCGCTGCGGGAGCGGATGCTCTCCACCTCGGCCAACGGCCACGGCGTGGCCATCGCCTACGTCAACCAGGTGGGCGGCGATGACGCGCTGATCTTCGATGGCGGTTCGATGCTGGTGGCGGCCGACGGCCGCGTGCTGGCGCGCGCCCCGCTCTTCGAAGAGGTGGTGCTGACCGTCGATCTCGACGGCGGCCGCCCTTCCCTGGTTCGCCTCGGAGGCAACCCGCTCCCCACCGCGGCCACCGCCCCGGCCGATCCGGACGCCGACCAGCTCTTCCAGGCGCTGGTTCTCGGGGTGCGCGACTACGTCCGCAAGTGCGGCTTTCGCGCCGCCGTCATCGGCCTCTCCGGCGGCATCGACTCGGCTCTGACCGCCTGCCTGGCCGCCGCGGCGCTCGGCCCGGCCCAGGTCCTCGGCGTCGGCATGCCCTCGCGTTACAGCTCCTCGCACAGCCGCGAGGACGCCCGCGCCCTGGCCACCGCGCTCGGCATCGCCTACCAGGAGATCCCCATCGAGCCCATGCACGCCGCCTTCCTGGCCCAGCTCGAACAGGCGCAGGGGAAGCCACTCGGGGATCTCGCCGAGCAGAACGCGCAGGCGCGCATCCGCGGCCAGGTCCTCATGGCGCTCTCCAACGACAGCGGCGGCCTGGTCCTCTCCACCGGCAACAAGAGCGAGCTGGCGGTCGGCTACTGCACCCTCTACGGCGACATGGCCGGCGGCCTGGCGGTGATCGGCGACCTGCCCAAGGGACTTGTCTACCGGGTCTCGCGGGCCGCCAACGCCCGGGCCGGACGGCAGCTCATCCCGGAGCGGACCTTCACCAAGCCGCCCTCGGCCGAGCTCAAGCCGGGCCAGCTGGACCAGGACTCGCTGCCCCCCTACGACGTGCTCGACGCCATCCTCCACGCCTACCTCGAGGAGCGTCGCCCCTTCGAGGAGATCGTGGCCCGCGGCCACCCGGCCGAGACGGTGCGACGGGTGCTGCGGCTGGTGATCGGCAGCGAGTACAAGCGGCGCCAGGCGGCGCCGGTGCTCAAGGTCTCGGAGAAGGCCTTCGGCGAGGGGCGGCGGCTGCCGATCGCCCACGGCTTCAGGCACTGACTCTCGAACACCGGAGGGGACCATGGCCAGGAAGAAGCGCGTGAGTGGCACGGCACGCAGCTCACGGACCAGCGCCGTCGAGCTGGAGGTCTTCCCGCCTGGGACGCTCTCGCTCGACCGGGTCGACCTGACGGCCGACGTGGCCGGCGGCGAGTACCAGGAGCGGCTGAAGGAGCTGCAGCAGGAGGCCTTCGCGCTGCAGGTGCGGGGCTTCCTGCGCGGCGAGCGGACCGTGGTGGCCTTCGAGGGCTGGGACGCCGCCGGAAAGGGAGGCTGCATCAAGCGGCTCACCGCCGAGATGGACCCGCGCGGCTACAAGGTCTGGCCCATCGCCGCGCCTCGCGACGAGGACGCCCGCAACCTCTGGCTCTGGCGCTTCTGGAGGCGGCTGCCCGAGAAGGGCGACCTCTGCGTCTTCGATCGGACCTGGTACGGCCGGGTGCTGGTGGAGCGGGTCGAGGGCTATGCCAGGCCCCACGAGTGGCGCCGCGCCTACGACGAGATCAACGCCTTCGAGCGCACCCTCACCGCCGACGGCGTCCGGCTCGTGAAGATCTTCCTCCACATCGACCAGAAGGAGCAGAAGCGGCGCTTCGCCGAGCGGGAGGAGATCGCCGCCAAGCGCTACAAGATCGGCCCCGACGACTGGCGCAACCGCAAGAAGTGGCCGCAGTACCAGGCGGCCATCGGCGAGATGCTGGATCGGACCCACCGCCCCGACGCCCCCTGGGTGCTGGTGGCGGCCAACTCCAAGCGCCACGCCCGGCTCGAGGTGCTGCGGACGGTCATCGAGCTGTTCGGCTAGTCGTGACGACGCTTTGTCGTGCTGGCGCCGGCTTCTGGTGGCGCCAGCGCAAGCTTCGAGGAGATTCTCGGCCTGGCGGGTGGGTGGGGAGGGTGGCCCAGGCGCGCAGCCCGCTTCCGGCGCCTGCCGGGCCCCAGCGGTTCGGGTCCGCTCCGGCCGCGAAGTGCGTTCCGGTGGCGCCAGAGATCTACCGCGCTAGAAGGTGGACCGGGGAGAACCACGCATGCTCACCATCGTCCGCTACCTCCATGTCGTCTCCATGGCCGCCTGGCTCGGCTCGGCCCTCTGGCTGGCCGGTGACGCCCGCCGCAGCCTCGCCGCCGGGCCCGACGCGGCCCGCACCTTCATGCCGCGGGCCCTGGCTGCGCTCAAGATCGACCGCCTGGCTGGACTGGCCACGCTCCTCACCGGGGCCGGGCTGATCCACCTGACCCGCATCTGGCCGGCGCTGCCGCTGCCGCTGATGGTAGGCATGGGGCTCGGCATCGCCCGCGCCGGGGTCACCGACGCGCTGCTGCTGCCGGCGGTGCGGAAGCTCTCGGCGCGGCTGTGAGGGGTCGCCAGCGGCGCTGCTGCCGGTGGCGGGGCGGCTGGCGATGCTCTCAGGCATCGGCCACCTGGCCTGGCTCGGCGCGCTGGCCGGGATGATCGCGGCTACGTAAGCGCGACGAGGCCGGCTTCTGGTGGCCTCGTCGCAAGCTACGAGCAACCCCTCCTGGGGGCGCATGCCTCGGGCCCGGCAGTTCGGGTCCTTCGAACGCCACGGCTGCGCCCGGAGTTCCGAGAGGCTCCTCGCATCTTGCGCTGGCGGCACCAGAAGCCGCCGCCAGCACGATTGAAGCAGGAGGCG
>JANPOM010000074.1:0-13001 GCA_031427995.1 Anaeromyxobacter sp.
AAGAGCAGGGAGAAGGAGAGGAGGAGCCGGGCGTGGGCGGTTGGCATGAGTGCCTTCGTAGCAGGCTGGGATGGGTTGGGCGAGAACCATGACGCGGGGGGTAGCCCGGGGATTCAGTCACCCGGTCCAGCATGTCGGCGCTTGTGCTCTAGTGCCCCGGCCCAGGCTTGATGACTCGACGAGGCCGCCTGCCATGCGATCGAGTGGATCCGCAAGCAGGTCGAGGAGACGGCGCCTGACCCGCTGGAGACCATGCTGCCGACGATGGTCAACGCCGCCACAGCGAGGCGTGGTCGTGGACGTACTCCGAGAGCGTGCGCCCCGGGCGGCCGAGCAGCCGCGCCAGCGTCGGGTCTACGCGCTCCGCCTGCCCGAACCGCAGCCCGGCGTGGAGGATCGCCTGTACCGCGACCTGGCCCCACGGCAGGCCGCGCCGTAGGAGGTGCAGCGCGTAGCCGGGGAGGCTCGCCGGCAGGTAGTGGATCGGCCGGCCAAGCGCCGCGGTGAGCAGGCGGGCCGCCTCCTCGAACGACGTCGCCACCGGGCCGGTGAGCGTCCACGCCTGCCCGGCGTGGACCGTGGGCTCGACGAACGCCAGCGCCACAACCTCGGCGACGTCTCGCAGGTCTACGAAGGCCGCCCGCCCGCGCCCCGCCGGCAGGTAGAGCCGATCGTCCTCGAGCAGGTCCCGGCGGTAGGCGTCGCCGAGGTTCTGCGCGAAGAAACCGGGCCGCAGGATGGTCCAGTCGCCGGGTCCCTCGATGAGGTGGCGCTCCACCGCGTGGTGGGGAACGACTTGGTTCTCCCCGGCGCCGGCCACCGAGAGGAAGACGACGTGGCTCACCCCCCCGGCCCGCGCCGCGTCGACGAGGGCGTTGAGCGTCGGCTTGACGTCGGCGATCGCAGGCGGTCGCAGGAGGAAGAGGCCACGGCAGCCGCGCAGCGCCGGGCCGAAGGTGGCCGGTTCGCGCAGGTCGAGCCGCACCGGCTCGGCGGCGGGGAGGAGCTCGCTGAGTCGCTTCAGCGACGTCCCGGCGGCGCGCGCCGGCACGCCGCGCGCGAGGAGCGCGGCCACGACCTCCCGCCCGGCGTTGCCGGTCGCTCCGGTGACGAGGACCGGGGCGCGCTCGAAGTGGCTCATCCGGCGACGCTACCCCGGGGGCGAGCCGCCGTCTGCCGCGAGCGTGGCCCTGTCGCTGCCGGCTTGCTGCGACGGGCAGCGGCCTGGCATGCCGCCCGCGGCCTCACCATCCGCCGCGTGCTCACCGACAATGGCTGCTGCTCCAAGCGCATCTTCACGAAGGCCTGCATCGCCCTCGCTGCCAGGCACATTCGGACCAGGGCCTGCTCCCGGCCTGGCTTCGGACCTACAATCTCCATCGAGCCCACGGCAGCCTGGGCTCGACGCCGATCGCTCGGCTACGGAGGTCCGCGTGAATAATCTCCTGGGAATGCACGGCTATCCCCGGAACTGCTCCAGCGCGCCGATCCGGGCCAGGGCGTCGGGGGGCGCGTCGGAGGGGAAGGGGGCCGAGGAGCGGCCCAGCCGCGCCAGCCAGCGGGCATCGAGCGGGCGGACCGGGAGGGCGGGCGGCAGCGCGGCGGCGGTGGTCTCCTCCTTGGGGCCGGAGGCGTCGCCGTGGCCAACCACGAAGCCGGCCAGCAGCAGGGCGGCGCGGGAGGCGGTGGCGGTCGAGTAGGTGAAGAGGGTGGCCCCCGGGGCGCAGCGCGCGGCGAGCCGGGCGAAGGCGTCCGCGGTCCAGAGCGCCCCATTCACCTTTGGTGAGAAGGGATCCCAGAAGACCAGGTCGGCCCGGGAGGTCTCGGCGTCGAGCCGCTCCAGCGCGTCGCCCAGCGCAAGCCGCCAAGCGATCCCCGGCTCCTCATGCCGTCCCTCCCGCAGGATGGCCCGGGCTGCCGCGGCGTCCTCCGGCGTCCAGCCGAGCCGGGCGGCGCCCTCGGGCGAGGCCGCCAGCGTGAGCGACCCGAGCTCCCGCTCGAAGCTGACGATGGTGAGCCGGCGGCGCCCGGCCGGGAGGGCGCGGGCGGCGCGGATGGCGGCCAGCGCGTTGCCGGCGGCGCCGAGGCCGACGTCGAAGAGGGTGAGCGGCTGGTCGCTGGCCTCGGAGAGCCGCGCCGTGAGGCGCGACTGGGCCACGTAGAGCCGCTCCGCCTCCACGGTGGCGCCGATGACCGGGTGCATCACCTCGCCTGCCTCGGCGTCGCGCACCGAGGGGGCACCGCTGGAGGTGGCGACGATCTCGAAGCGGATCCCCGGGCTGAGCGGGGAGGGGTCGGGCCGCGGAGGCGCCGGCTGCTCGGTGCGGCGGCCGGGCGAACGGCCGCTCGGGTCGTGCTCGTGCCGGTCGATGCGGTCCAGGGTCTCGCGCATGAAGGGGCCGTAGCGGCCGGCCTCGATGGCGGCGCGGGCGGCGCGCATCAGCGAGAGGTAGTGGTGCAGGTTGTGGATGGAGAGCAGGCGTGGGGCGAGCGGCTCCTTGCACTTCATCAGGTGGTGCAGGTAGCCGCGGCCGTGGAGCCGGCAGGTGGAGCAGCCGCATGCCGGGTCGAGCGGCGCGTCGGAGAGCCGGTACTCGGCGCGGGTGAGCCGGACCCGGCCGGTGCCGGTGAAGGCGGTCCCCTGCCAGGCCAGCGTGGTCGGGATGATGCAGTCGAACATGTCGACGCCGTGGGCGATGGCTTCGAGCAGGTCAGGGGGCGTGCCCACGCCCATCAGGTAGCGCGGCCGGTCGGGGGGGAGCAGTCGGGCAGCGTTGCCGACCACGTCGAACCGCTCGGCGCGGGTGTCGCCCACCGCCAGCCCGCCGATGGCGTAGCCGTCGAAGAGGTGCTGGGTCAGGAAGCCGGCCGACTCGGCCCGCATGGTGGGGGAGAGGCCACCCTGCACGATGGCGAAGAGCGCCTGCTCGCCGTTGGTGCGGGCGGCCAGGCTGCGGACCGCCCAGCGGTGGGTCCGCTCCATGGCGGCCCGGATCTCCGCCTCACCCGCGGTGGACGGAACGCAGATGTCGAGCACCATCATCAGGTCCGAACCGATCGCCTCCTGCATCGCGATCGAGGTCTCGGGTGAGAGCCGGTGGTAGGAGGAGTCGATGTAGCTCTGGAAGCGCGCCCCCTCCTCGCTGATGGTCCGCGAGCCGGGGAGGGAGAAGATCTGGAAGCCTCCCGAGTCGGTGAGGATGGGCCGGTCCCAGCTCATGAAGCGGTGGAGCCCGCCGAAGCCGCGCATGGCCTCGGGGCCGGGGCGGAGCAGCAGGTGGTAGGTGTTGCCGAGGATGATCTCGACGCCGAGCGTGTCGAGGTCGGCCGGGGTCATGCCGGTCACCGTCCCGCGCGTGCCGACCGGCATGAAGACCGGGGTCTCGACCCGGCCGTGTGGCGTCGTGAAGGCGCCGCGGCGGGCATGGGTGGTGAGGTCGCGGACCCCGGGCTGGAAGATGAACGGCATGGCGCCGGGCCGGTATAGACCGGCGGCGGCACTCCGGTCACCTTCGACGGCTGAGCGCCGCGTCGCGGTAGCCACGCTCGGCGGTCACGTCGCGCACCACCGCGGGCTCGAGCCAGTGCGGCGGGGTGGCGTCGGCGCCTCCTCGGCGTCGGCCAGACGCGCCAGCACCCGCGCCCCGGGGCCGGCCGCGCCGTCGAGGAGCTCGCTGTCGAGTTGCATGCCGCCCCCTGCCGTCGATCAGCCGCCCATCCGGGCACTGGCCTGGTCGAGGGCGCCGCGAAGCGCCGCGAAGTCATGCACCACCGGGAACTGCGGAAACTGCGCCACCACGTTGGGCGGGGGGCGGAAGAGGATGCCGGCGTCGGCCTCGCCGAGCATTGCGGTGTCGTTGTAGGAGTCGCCTGCCGCCAGGACACGGAAGTTGAGCGCCTTGAAGGCCTTCACCGCCGCCCGCTTCTGGTCGGGCAGCCGCAGGTGGTAGGCCGAGACGAAGCCGTCGGCACCGGCCTCCAGCCGGTGGCAGAGGAGGGTCGGTTGGCCGAGCTGCGCCATGAGTGGTCCGGCGAACTCGTAGAAGGTGTCGGAGAGGATCACCACCTGGTAGTCGAGCCGGAGCGCGTCGAGGAACGCCCTGGCGCCCGGCTCCGGCGAGAGCCCGGCGACCACCTGCTGGATGTCGCGCAGCCCGAGCCGGTGCTGGCGCAGCAGCTCGAGCCGGAAGCGCATCAGCTTGTCGTAGTCCGGCTCGTCGCGGGTGGTGCGGCGCAGCTCGGCGATGCCGGTGCGCTCGGCGAAGGCGATCCAGATCTCGGGGACCAGCACGCCCTCGAGGTCGAGGCAGACGATCTGCACTTAGTGCCCCGCCCCAGGCAAGGTGACTACCGCCAGCGCCGATCCTCTCGCTGCGGCGAACGGCCTCGTCACGTCATCCTGCCTGGGGAGGGGCACTCGTGAACTCCGTTTCAGGCGGCGAGGTGAGCGTGCATCCTAGCAAACCGGCGGCGGCCGGGTCGCCCGGGACGAGTAGCTGGTGTCCGAGATGGGCAACCGCGCGGTCCGTGGCATCATCCGCCCCGCCATGGCCAAGCGAGACCCGCCACCCGCCGCTCCCCCAGGACCCTTCAACGCCGCGCTGGCCGGCCTCGCCGCCAGGCTTGGCGAGGCGGCCCCCGTCCCCGAGCCGGCGTCGCCACCCGCGAGGCCGTCCGGACCTCCCCCTCCGCCCCGCGCCGTGGTCCGCATGGAGCGGGCCGGACGGAGAGGCAAGACAGTGACGGTGGTGGAGAAGCTCGCCCTGAAGCCGGGCGACCTGGAGGCGTGGCTCGGCGAGCTGAAGCGGGTGCTCGGCTGCGGCGGCGTCATCGAGCGCGGCGCGCTGGTTCTGCAGGGCGACACCCGCGAGCGGGTCGGGGCCTGGCTCGAGAGGCGCGGCGTGAAGAGGGTGACGGTGGCGTGAGGGCGAGGCAGGCCGCCCCGGCGACCGTGGCTCAGTGCTCGTGGTTTATGAGCTTGAGCGACCACATCAGCGCCAGCCCGGCCAGCAGCGCGCCGGTGAGCCGCCACTTGGAGCCGGCCCGGCGGTGCAGGTCGGGGAGGATGTCGGAGAGCGACAGGTGCAGGAAGGTGCCGCCCGAGAAGGCCAGCGCGAAGGCGGTGAACCGGTCGACGGCCACCAGCTCGCGCAGCCCGACGTAGACGGCCGCGCCCAGCGGGACCATGAGCGCGAAGAAGGCGTTCATCCAGAGCGCCTTCAAGCGCCCGTAGCCCTCGCCGCGCAAGATGGCCGAGAGCGAGAAGCTCGAGGGGATCTTGTGGGCCAGGATGGCGATGAAGACCAGCAGCCCCAGCCCCTCCTGGTGGTTGGCGGCGCCGAGCGCGAAGCCGTCCACCATGGTGTGGATCGACATCCCCACCCAGGCTGCCAGCCCGAGCGTGTGGACCTCGCAGCCGGCCTCGTCGCCGTGGACGTGGCCGGGGTGGTCGTGGGGGGCGTTGATGGTGCCGGTGGAGAGGGCCTGGTTCATGCCCGGCTCGCCGCAGATGTGGATGAGGACGAACCGCTCCAGCAGGTAGAGCGCCAGGAAGCCGAGCAGCGCCGCCGGCAGCACCCGTGCGCCGCCCAGCTCGACCGCCTCGGGGAGCATGTGGAAGAAGGCGGCCCCCAGCATGACGCCGCCGGAGAAGGAGAGCAGCAGGTCGCTGCGGCGCATCGGCCCGACCAGCGGCAGCACGCCGCCGGCCACGGCGCCTGCCAGGATGGCGCCCGTGTAGAGCGCGAGTGACTGTAGCTCGCTCAAGCCTCTTCCCCGCCGCCATCCTGCGCCGGGTGCCAGCCGGCGTCGAGTTCCCACGGTGCCCCGGGCGGGAACTGCAGGTCGATGAGCGCCCGCACCTCCTCGGCCGTCCGCACCTGGGTGCCGCCGCGCCGGAAGGCGACGCCGCCGCGCCGGCCGCGCGAGTACCAGAGCAGGTGGCGGCGCAGCTCGCGCACCGCCTGCTCCTCCAGGGCGGCGAAGGGCTGGTGCGGTCGCTGCCGCCGCCGGTGCTCGATCTGCAAGGCGACGTGGCGCATCACCACCTCGACCCACTCATCGCGGGTCGGCGGCGGCGGGATGGGCTCGCCCCGCTCGGCGGCCCTGAGCTCGCGGAAGATCCAGGGGTTGCCACAGGCGCCGCGCGCCACCAGCACCGCGTCGCAGCCGGTCTCGGCCCGCATGCGCAGCGCGTCGGCGACGGTCCAGACGTCGCCGGAGCCGAGCACCGGGATCCCGACCGCCTCCTTGACGGCGCGGATCAGCTCCCAGCGCGCCTTGCCCGAGTAGCCCTGGGCGCGGGTGCGGCCGTGGAGCGCCACCGCCGCGGCGCCGGCCCCCTCCGCGGCGCGCGCCACCTCGACGCAGTTGATGGCCCCCTCCTCCCAGCCGGCCCGGATCTTGATGGTGACCGGGATGCCCGGGACCGCGGCCACCACCGCAGCAACCACCGCCCCCACCGCCGCCGGGTCGCGCGCCAGGGCCGCCCCGGCCCCCGAGCCGCAGACCTTGCGGACCGGGCAGGCCATGTTGATGTCGATCATCCCGGCGCCCTGGCGCACCGCCGCCTCGGCGCCGCGCGCCAGGACGTCCGGCTCGGCGGCGAAGATCTGGACCGCGAACGGCACCTCGGCCGGATCGCGGTCGAGGTAGCTGAGGGTCTGAGCCGTCCCGTGGATCAGGCCGTGCGCGCTCACCATCTCGGTGTAGGCGAACGACGCACCCATCTCGCGGCAGATGGTGCGGAAGGGGCGATCCGACACGCCGGCCAGCGGCGCGAGGAAGAAACGACCCGAGAACTGGTGTGGACCGATCTGCATGGACGGTAGCCGGGCGGGTACCTAGCACGGGCTCAGGCCCGCCGCGAGGGAGTGGCCCTGGGGTCCCAGGCCCGAGCCGTCGCTCCCGGCGTTCGACCTTACCCGATGGCGAAGTTTCCCTTGGTGGCCTCCATCCTGTAAAACCGATGCCAGTGCGCCTCCAGATCCTCTTCGCCCTGACGCTGCTGGCCTCCACCTCGGTCCGCGCCGAGCCCACCCCGGCCGGGACCGCGCTAGCTGTCGCAGCCACCGCGCCGGCCAGGGCGGCTGCCGCCGCCGCGCCGGTCGCGGCCGAGCCGGCGGCCGACCCGCCAGAGACCGGTCCGCAGGGCAAGGAGATCGACCAGGAGTCGGCCGAGCTCGAGGCGGTCCGCGCCGCCGAGCGGGCGGTGCACGTGCAGGAGGTCCCCGGGCTCGAGTCGCGGGCCGCCGAGGCGGCCGAGGGGCTGGGGCTCGGGTCACCGCTCCGCGAGCGGCTGGAGGAGGCGCTGGGACGCCAGGTGACCGCGCCACAGACCGAGACCCCTGACCGGATCGCGCTGCTTCCCGAGATCGACCACGGCCTCGCCAAGCTGCAGGCCGAGTACGACATCCCCATCGACGTCAACGAGGCGGTGGTCGGTTACGTCCGCTTCTTCCAGTCGCCGCAGGTCCGTCCCCACTACCTGAAGTACCTCGGCCGCGGCCACCGCTACATCCCGCGCTACCAGCAGATCATGCGCGAGGAGGGTCTGCCCGAGGACACCGTCTTCCTTGCCATGATCGAGAGTGGCTTCGCCAACTACGCGGTGAGCCGCGCCAAGGCGGTCGGCCCGTGGCAGTTCATCGCCCCGACCGGCAAGCACTACGGCCTGAAGCAGGACTTCTGGGTCGACGAACGCCGCGACCCCGAGAAGGCGGCCCGCGCCGCCGCCCGCTTCCTGAGGGAGCTGCACCAGGCCACCGGCGACTGGCGGCTGGCCTGGGCCGGCTACAACGCCGGGCTGGGGACGGTGAAGCGCGCCCAGGCCCGCGGCTACCCCGACTACTGGTCGATGGCGGCGGCCAAGGGGCGCCGTGCCCTGCGCGCCGAGACCAAGGGCTATGTGCCGAAGTTGATGGCGGCCGCCATCATCGCCCGCCATCCCGAGGACTTCGGCTTCCGCCCCGAGGAGATCGTGCAGGAGCGCTGGCCCGAGTTCGAGGAGGTCACCATCTCCGACGCCGCGCCGCTGGCGCTGCTGGCGGCGGCGGCCGGTGTCGGCGAGGCCGAGCTGGTCGATCTCAACCCGGAGCTGCGCCGCGCCATCACTCCGCCGCGCCCCTACCAGCTCAAGCTGCCGGCCCGCTCCAGCACCGCCTTCGCAGCCAACTGGCCCTCCATGAAGGCCCGCCTGCCGGTCGCCATCTTCGATGGGCACGTGGTGCAGCGGGGCGAGACGCTCTCCGGGATCGCGGTCCGGTACGGCGTGGGGCTCGACGGGATCCTGGCGCTCAATCCCCGGCTCAACCCGCGGGCCTTGCGCCCCGGCACCGAGCTGGTGATCCCGCGCGTCAGCTCCCGGGCCACCGCGCAGGCCGCCGCCCCAGCCGCCTCGGCGCGCGCGCCGGCGGCTCAGCCGGTCCAGCCTCCGGCCACCCCTGCCGCCCCGCCCGCGACCAGCACCGCCTCGGCGGGGAGCAGGACCGACCTCTGGCGCGTCAAGCAGGGCGACACCCTCTGGTCGATCTCGCGCAACATCGGGCTGCCCCTCGGGGAACTCTGCCGGCTCAACGGCATCGACGATCCGCGCCACCACCGGCTGCAGGTCGGCGCCACGCTGCGGGTCACGAGCACTCGCGGCTGAGCAGCGCCAGGAGTCCACCGGGCCATCAGGAGAGGGCCCGGGCCGGCTCGATCCGGGCCGCGGCCGCGGCCGGCGTGAGCGCCCCCATCACCGACGAGAGGGCCGCCAGCGCCACGCTGGCGCCGAGCAGCCAGGCCGGGAAGATCAGGATGGCCTCTGGACGGTAGGGGAAGTCGGGCAGCAGCCCCTTCCAGGCGAGGTCGCCGAGCAGGCCGAGACAGCGCCCCACCACCATCCCGAGCAGGCCGCCTCCGCCGCCGATCAGCAGCGCCTCGAGCAGCACCATCGCACGCACGTCCCGGGCGGTGGCACCGAGGGCCTGCAGCAGGGCGATCTCCCGGGAGCGGGCGGCGACGCTGGCGGCGCGAGAGCGGGCGATGGCCAGCGCGGCCAGCGCGGTCATGAGCAGGGCCAGGGCGGCCAGGGCCACGGTGGTGATGGCGACCACCGTGCCGACCCGCTCGGCGGTGGCCTGCTCGGAGCGATCGACGTTGAAGCCCATGCGCCGCGCCGCCGCCGCGATCTCCGGCGCGTCGGCCGGCGTGTCGGCCAGCAGGGTCACCTGCCCGTAGCCGGGATCGGAGCGGTTGTAGAGCCGGTGCAGCCGCTGCACCGTCGCCAGCGGCACCGCCATGGCGTAGAGCGGCACCCGGTCGGAGAGGCCGGCCAGGCGCACCCGGACCTCCAGCACCCGCCGCTCCGACTTGCCGGGGATGATCGAGATGCCGATGCGGAGCGGCAGCTCGATGCCGACCGGGTCGAGCCCGGCCGGGAGCCCGGGGATGCCCCAGGTCGGCGCGATGGTCTTGTTGTAGATCTCTATCAGTCGGCGCGAGAGCACCACCGGGATGGGGCCTTCGCCGACCGGGTCGGCGAAGCTGGCGCCGCCGCGGCGGGTCTCCTCCTCCACCATCGAGGGGTCGACGCCGACCACCGGGATCTGGAGCGTCATCCCGGGAGGCCAGGCCGCCTCGAGGCCGCGCGGCGGCTCCGGCGCCGCCACCGGGACCACCAGGTTCTGCCGCGGCCAGACGGCGCGCACGCCCGGGAGCACCATCAGCCGCGACAGCGCCGCCTCGTCGAGCCGCCCGCCGCCGAGCAGGCCCCCCAGCGAGACCTGCGCCGGGACCACCTCGACCAAACGCGCGTCGGCAGGGAACATGCGCTGGGCGGCATCGCCCACGCCGAGCCCGAGCGCCACGAAGAGGGCCAGCGCCGTGGCCCCGACAGCCGCCGCCGCAGCGTCGACCAGCGCCGCGCCCGGATCGGCCCGCAGGTTGGCCCAGGCCACCGCCAGCAGGGAGCGCCAGCTCATGAGTACAGCCTCCCGTCGCGCAGGGTGAGCACCCGGGCTGCCACACGCGACACCCGCTCCTCGTGCGTCACTACCAGCACCGCGGTCCCTTCCCGCGCCAGCTCGCCGAAGAGCTGGATCACCGCTTCGCCGGTGACGGCGTCGAGGTTGCCGGTCGGCTCATCGGCCAGCAGCAGCGCCGGCCTCATCAGCAGGGCCCGCGCGATGGCCACCCGCTGCCGCTCGCCGCCGGAGAGGCGGGCCGGGCGGGCGTGCGCCTTGTCGGCCAGCCCGACCCGCTCCAGCGCCTTCAGCGCCCTGGCCCGCAGGGCTTCGCGCGGCTCCCCGCCGCCTTGCCGCAGCAGGCCGGGGAGCAGCACGTTCTCCAGCGCCCGGAAGGCCGGCACCAGGTTGAAGGACTGGAAGACGAAGCCGATGCTCTGGTTGCGCAGGCTGGCGAGCGCGCGTGGAGAGAGGCCGCGCAGTGGCTGGCCGGCCACCACCGCCTCGCCGCCGAACCCGGAGTCGAGCGCCCCGGCGATGGCCAGCAGCGTCGACTTGCCGGAGCCGGAGGCCCCCACCACCGCCACTACCTCGCCCGGGGCGACGGTGAGATCGACGCCCCGAAGGAGTTCGACCCGGCGTCCGTCCTCGACGAAGGAGCGGGTGATGGCGGAGAGCCGGATCACTGGGCCGGAGCCGCCACCGCGCCGAACTTGAGATCGAGCGTCAGCTTGAGCGCGCCGGCCGGCAGGTCGGCCCGGAGCGCCACCGCCGCTCCCTTGCCGAGCGCGGCGATCAGCTTCTCCACCAGCGACCGGGCAATCACGGCGTCCGGCCCGGAACCGAAGGCGGACGAGGGGACCGCGCGGAGCCCCTCCACCAGGTTGTCGCCGTGCAGCACCAGCCCCCCCAGTCCACCGGCCAGCGAGGTGGCGGTGCCGTGCGGTGGCTCGAAGCCGCGACCGCCAGCCTTGAGCCGCGCCAGCAGCGGCGGCAGGCCCCCGGGTGGGCCGGCCGTGAATGCCAGGGTCTGGCCCTGGACCGTCCAGGCAAACGTGGCGTCGCCGCCACCCAGGCTCCAGCTCCCCTGGCTGGCCGGCCTGCCGAACAGCGCGATGAACTGGTTGCACGCGACGGTGAAGGCGGCCGGGTCCTTCAGCCCCGCAAGCGCCTCGACCTGAATGGCCTGAAAGGGCTGATCGAGGGAGCGCCCGACCATCAACCCGGCCAGATTCGCCTTGGGAGCCAGCCCGGCGCCCACCTCGATGGGCGAGGCCAGTTGCGCCGCCATGGCGGCCACCGGCTCGATGAGCGGAAGTCCGCGCAGCTCGCCGGCCAGCCGCAGAGCCGCGACCGGATCGGCGGAGAGCCGCAGCGCCATCACCGTGGACGGATGGAGCCTGGAGGGCTGGCTGGACCCGTCGCCGGTCCCAGCCAGCGGGCGCACCCGGTTCTCCTGCGGGCCGAGCAGCGCCGCCACCGCCAGCCGCACGCCGGTGGCCGATGCGTAGAGGCCCCCCGCCATGCCGTCGTTGGAGGGGAGGCCGACCAGCGCCGGGGCATCGCGCGGCAGGTGGAGGAGGGCCGGGTAGCCATCGCCGATGGCGGCACGGCCGCGCTTCCAGCTCGGGGTCTCGGCCAGCGACACGGCCGGGTCGAGGGCTAACACCACCTTGAGCACGTCGGGGCCCGCGCTGCCGATGGCCACCAGCAGCGAGCCCTCTGCCTGGGCCACCGAGAGGAGCGCCGGTTCGCCGGCGGCGCGGCGCCAGACCGTGAAGGTGGTTCCGCTGGCCGCCTGCTCGCCGCGGTCGCCGGCCCCGAGCCGCTCCTTGGCGAGCCGGGTCACCTGGGCCTCGAGCTTGCTGGCATCGCCGATGGGGAGGACCAGCAACGGCGTGCCCGGCTCGCCTGGCCGGGTGGCCAACTCGGCGATGGCCAGTCCGCGCTTCACGTCGAGTCCAGCCCTCTCCAGCGAGGCCGGGTCGAAGAGGTCGAAGGTGAGCTGGAGCCCGAGCCCGGTGCGCATGGCCGCGAGCTCCTCGCCGCCGGAGCGGGCGGCCAGCGCGCCATACAGCGCCGCAGCCTGGCGGGAGGCCTCGGCCACCACGGGGAGCACCAGGGCGCCGGCGTTGGTGGCCGGGATGAACCGCTCCGGGGGCGGGCTGACGCGGGGCGAGCCGCAGCGGGCGCAGCCGGAGAGGAGGGCGAGGACCACGAGGGCGGGGGTCAGGTTGGAGCGGCGCACGCTCAGTATCTAACATGGTAAGGGAGCGCCCGATGATCTCCACCGGCGCCGACCTGGCCCCCATCGCGGTCGACCGCTTCCCCGACTGGAAGGCCCATTTCGGCGAGTTGGCGGGCCGGCTCGAGCTGGAGATCGGTTGCGGCCAGGGTGGCTACGCGGTCGCCTTCGGGCGGCAGCGCCCCGACCGGGCGCTGGTCGGGATCGAGCAGCGGAGGAAGTTCGCCGCACAGGTCGCCGAGAAGGTGGCGGCGCGAGGCCTGGAGAACGTGCTGGTACTCTGCGGCGACGGCCGGCTCATGGCGCCTCGCCTCTTTCCGGCCGGTTCCCTCAGCGCCATCCACGTCCACTTCCCCGACCCGTGGTGGAAGCGGCGCCACTTCGGGCGGCGGCTGGTCGATGACCGGATGTCGACGCTGCTGCTCGGGCTCCTCCAGCCCGGCGGGCTGCTCGACTTCCGCACCGACGTGGAGCGGTACGCGCTCGATGCCGTCAAGCGGCTCGAGGAGGTCGGCTTCGAGAACCAGGCCGGCCCGGGCCAGTTCAGCGAGGCGCCTGCAGACGAAATCCCCTCGACGCGTGAGAAGCGCTACCTCCAGACCGGGCAGCGGGTCTGGCGGCTCAGGATGAGGCGGGCGGGGGCGTCCGGACCGGAACCCGCGGAACCCGCGGAACCAGTCCGGGAGTAGTGCATCTTCAAGCCATGGTCGGTCGCAGGTCCGTCAGCCGCGGGAGTCCCGTCCGGGCGCACAAGGGAGCTGACTGGCAAGGAGATGAAGGCTCTCGGCCATTCCCGTGCCTGAGATCTCATC
>JANPOM010000075.1:0-2412 GCA_031427995.1 Anaeromyxobacter sp.
CCGCGAGGGCGGAGCGCCGCTGCTGCTGGCGGCGGTGGCCGCCCCGGGGACGGACGGCCGGCTCGGCTTCTCGATCCTGACCACGGCCGCCGTCGAGCCGGTGACTCGGCTCCACGACCGGATGCCGATCATCCTGCCGCCGGATCGGCTGGCCTCCTGGCTGGGGGAGGGCGAGGCGCCCCCCTTCCCGGCCCCGCTACCCGGCCTGCTGGTGGCCCGGCCGGTCTCGGCGTGGGTCAACTCGATCACCCACGACGACCCCGAGTGCCTCGAGCCGCCGAAGCCCGAGGGGCAGCTGTCGCTCTGGTAGGCGGGGCGGCTCAAGCCAGCTCGATCCGGTTGCGACCGGCCGCCTTGGCCCGGTAGAGCGCCTCGTCGGCCCGGGCCACCAGCTGCTCGGCGTCGCGCGCCTCGGGGTCGTGGCCAGGGAGCGCATCGGCCACGCCGAGGCTGGCGGTGGCGGTGAAGACCGTCCCCCCATGAATGACCCGCATCTCCTCGATCCCCTGGCGCAACCGCTCGGCGATGATCTGTGCCCCGATCAGGTCGGTCTCGGGCAGCACGGCCAGGAACTCCTCGCCGCCCCACCGCCCCAGCAGGTCCGACTCGCGCAGCGCGCCCTGCGCCGCCGCCGCCACGCCGCGCAGCACCGCGTCGCCGGCGGCGTGACCGTGGCTGTCGTTCACCCGCTTGAAATGGTCGATGTCTAGGATGATGCAGGAGCAGCGGCGGCCGTGGCGCTGCGAGCGGCCCAGCTCCTCGCGGAGCCGCTGGCCGATGTAGCGCCGGTTGCGCAGCCCGGTCAGCTCGTCGGTGATCGCCATCTCGACGATGCGGGCCTCCGCCTCGTCAAGGCGGCGGTGAAGGGCCCTGACCAGCCCGCCCAGCACCAGCAGCAACGCCGCCGCGGTGAAGACGAAGGGGCCGACGGCGATCCAACGGGCCCGGCTCACGCCTCGTTCCGCTTCGGTGACGTCGAAGGAGACGCTGATGCCTCCGCGGACCTGGCCGGCCTGGTACCCCTGCGTGGCGTGGCACCCGAGGCAGCTGGCCTCGACCCGGAGCGGCGCCATGTGGCGGAACACGGTGGTCTCCCCGCGCACCTCGAGGGCGGAGACCTCGGCCTCGCCGCGCTCGAGCCTGACCAGTGCCTCGGCCTCGAAGTGGTCCGGGGCGTTGGCTGGGTTGAGCGGACTCAAGCTGGTCAGGTGGTAGCTGAAGGAGCCGTCCCGCTCGGTCAGCTCCGACATCTCGCGGGTCATCAAGGCCGGGTTGCGCGGGGTGAATACGGTGCGGTCGGCCCCGAGCCGAACGGGGCCATCGAGGTAGGGATTGGACTCCATTCCCGGCCGCTTCTCGACGTAGACCCCGCCGTGGGAGGCGTTCCAGCGCCGCGCCAGCGCCACCGCGCTGACGATGGTCCGGGCCCGGGTGGTGAGCTCGGCATCGATGGTCTTGCCGGTGCTGATCGCCAGGCCGGTGTAGAGCCCGGCGACCGCAAGCAGCACCACCAGGCTCAGGTTGATGACGAACCTGCGCCAGTGGCGGCGCGTGGCGGGCACGCTCTCCATCAACAGATGGTACGCCTGCGCGGCGCGTCAGGCCTCAGGCCCCCGGCGGGTTGGCTCCCCCGGGGGCCGGGGGCCAGGGGGCCAGGGGACCAGGGGGCCAGGGGGCCCGGTCGCCAGCGAACACGCTGGCGGCGACCCACCCGGCGTCGGCCGCCAGGAAGGCCCGGTTGTCGGGCCGGCTCCCTGGCGGCAGCTTCTGCGCCACGGCGATGACGTGGAATGGCAGCATGGTCTCGACGGCCAGCAACTGGACGCCGACGTAATCGAGCAGCCTCACCGTGGCGCGGGTGTCGAAGACGTGCTGGTGGAAGCAGCGGTTCTCCTCGTTCCTCGTCGAGCGCTGGCGGAACTGCTCCGGCGTCCCGCCGCCGAGGTCGAGCGCCAGGTCGTGCAGCGCCAGGATCTCGTCGAGGTGGGTCATGTCGTCCTCGCCGACGCCGGCAGCGGCGTCGGCCACCAGGTGCTCGAGCGGCGTGACCGGGCGGCGGTGGTCGAAGGTCCCCTCGCGGTGGGGCAGCAGCAGCACCAGCGTGCCGCCGTCCTCGAGGACGCGGAGCCACTCGCCGAGCACCTTGAGCGGGTTGGCGCAGTGCTCCAGGGCGTGGGAGGAGAGCAGGAAGCCGTAGCGCGCCGCCGGAATGGCCGAGAGGTCGGAGGCCTCGGCGATGTACTGCCGGCCCGGGGCCCGCCCCGCCTCGTAGACGAAGGTGGCCCCCTCGACGTGCGCCTGCCAGACCGTCTGCCCGGAGAAGTTGCAGTTGTCGAGGCTGCCCACCTCCGGGTAGACGGGCAGGATCCCCCGGCGGCTGCCGAAGACGGCGCTGGGGCCCCCCACCTCCAG